>JBLHND010000035.1:0-26609 GCA_047622605.1 Motiliproteus sp.
CCTTGGCCGGATTGATCAACACCCTGGCACTGCTCTCCTCGAGTGCGCTGGTAGCCCAGGGGGTTATCGCCAACCGACGCAACCAGCAACGCAACGCCGCACGCTCGTTATTTGGGGCGATATTAGTTTCTCTGATCTACGTCTCAGTCAAGCTCTGGGAGTACTGGCAGCTGGGCAGCGCCGGCTATGGTTTGGGTGGCAATCATTTTTTTATGGGCTATTTCCTACTGACCGGCTTCCACCTGTTGCATGTGCTGCTGGGCATGCTGATTCTAGCCTTTATGGCCAGGAAGTTGCAGCGAGGAGGCTACGGTCCGAAGGATGCGGTTGGCCTTGAGACCGGAGCCTGCTATTGGCACATGGTTGATCTGCTGTGGATCGTGCTCTTCCCCGTCGTCTATATCATTCACTGAGTATGAGTATGAGCAAGATCAAAAACAGCCTTATCTGGGTATTGTTGATGACCCTAACCGTACTGAGTTTTTTTCTGACCGAATCCTCCTCGTTACCCTGGGTGGTCGCCGTTATCCTGAGCATCACCGCGGTTAAAGGTTCGTTCATCATCGATGGCTTTATGGAACTTAACGGCGTCAATCATGTGATACGCACCGGGATGCTGCTGTACTGCCCGGTGGTCTGCAGCCTTATTTTGTACATCTTAATTCGCTGATAAACCGTTTTTTTAATCGGCTGACCGTCCTGCTGGCAAACAAGTCATAGCCGGGGTCGATACGAATCCGCGACGTCGCCCTCTTCACCGCCCTCACCGCCCTCACCGCTCTCTTCACCGCTCTCTTCACCGCCCTCTTCACTTACTTCACCCGATCGGAGACCGGCTGGGTGAGCCTGGGCGTGGTGGAGCGCCAGCGTATAGATACGCACCAGGTCCTGCTCGCTGATATCGATAAACGAATCGAGCTGAGACAGGGCGTAGCTAAGGCCCTGGTGGGTAATGGTCGGCGTCTCAGCGATGGGTTCCTCCGAGTGGCAGGGCTTGGCGAGCACCGCAGGATAGCGCCGGTGCCTCAAGGGGAAATTCACCACCACCGCCATGGCCAGAACGATCAGCACGTTTTCCAGCACCGGCTGGAACACAAAGTCATAGCCCAGCTGCTGTACCTCACTGCCGCCCAGCACTGCCACCATCGCTGTCGCGCCGCCGGGCGGATGAATGCAGTGCAGATAATACATCGCCCCGACGGCAAGCCCCACGGCGACGGCCGCGGCCAGCACCGGATCGGCGATCAACTGCGCGCAGCTGACGCCAATCAGGGCGGAGATCAGATGACCGCCAAACACCGCCCAGGGCTGGGACAACGCCCCATGGGGCACCGCAAACACCAACACCAGGGTGGCGCCCATGGAGCCGACCACCATCGCCGCACCCTGAAGATGGAGCACCTCCGCATTGATCCACAACAACCCATAGAGGCCGATAAAGCCACCTAGGGCCGAGAACCAACGCTCACCATGACTGGCGCGGTTAACATCATCTGGCGTAAGCAGTCTTCTGATGCGCTGCAACCTACCTATAGGGTTCTTACTGATCACGCTACCTCCTGGAGGCTTAATTGAGGGGGTAATGTAGGGACTGTCTCAACATTTAACAAACGATTGTTTTAGGCTTTTGCTATCGAAAACTTCGATATAAGGTTCCAGGATGGATACTCAACTCACCCGAACCTTTCTCACCATCGTGGCCGCCGGCAACTTCGTCGGTGCCGTCTAACGGCTGCATATCACCCAGTCCACCGTCAGCGCCCGCAGCAAGACTCTGGAACAGCAACTCGGGGCCACCCTGTGCTGTGTGGTCGTCAGGGTGCAGAGCTGACAGTTCACGACCCACTTCCCCGATGTGCCACCACCGGCACTGTTGGCCAACGTGGGCTGGCTGGGACTAACCCAGATGCTGCACTCGGGCGGCGCCGGCTTTTTTCCGCAGCGCATGACTCGAAATCTGATCGAGACGGGGCAGTTATGGCGGGTCGCCGACACCCCGGTCTTCTCGTTGCCTGTGTATCTGGTCTATCCGCTGGAACGTACCGAGAAGACGATGCTGACCGCGCTCCAGGGATTGCGGCAGCTGGGTAAGCAGGAGAGACTTCTGAGGGTCAGTTCGTAGCGAGAGGGTACCACTTTAGAAGCTGTTCAAGGCGCTCCGGATTATCCACTAGATCGCTGATATGGTAACGCCCGAACACGCCCATAAAGGCCTCCTGTGCTTCAGCCATAATGCCGCTAAGTCGGCATGCAGACCTTATTCGGCAACCTTCCTTCTGACAATCTATGGGGATCAGCGTCTCTTCCGTCGCTTCGATGACGTCCCGCAGGTTAATGTTTGTAGCCGGACGCGCTAACCGTATACCCCCACCTTTACCACGTACGGTTTCTATGTAGCCGAGCTTCCCCAGATGATTCACTATTTTCACCAGGTGATTTCGCGGCACGTCAAAATGCTCAGATACATTGCTTATAGTGACCCGTTGCGCCGGCTTTTGGAGCGCAACGAAGATCAGGGTGCGAAGCGCATAATCGGTATATTTGGTGAGCTGCATGCATAATCTCGGTGCTTGTCAAATCAGTCAGGAACCACTCCAGCTTAACATACCAACCTCTTAAGTCTGATTTAAGATGACTCTTAGCCAAGGCCGGCAGGCGATCGTTGGCTAACGCCCGGCAACTGGCGACAACCACTAATGGGGACAGAGCCTTTATCGTTGCATTTCTTTAAACATGCATTTAAGATGCATCTTAACAAAAAGGGTATCCTAGATACCTATTAATAGCAGAAACAGGAGCAGGGACACGCATGTTAACGCAAGCTGAAATCAATATTATCAAAGGCAGCGCACCCGCATTAGCACAATACGGAGAAGAGATAACCAAACGGTTTTATAAAATACTCTTTAAGTCTAATCCTGAATTAAGTCATATATTTAACATGACTAATCAAAAAAGTGGTAATCAACAAACCGCGTTAGCAACGGCTGTTTATGCATTTGCAAAATATGTTGATAATCTTGAGGTGATATTAGGTGATGTAGAACGCATTGCACAAAAGCATGCCAGCTTGGGCATTAAGAGTGAACATTATCCGTTAGTCGGCAGCGCCTTATTACAGGCGATTGACGAAATCCTGCAGCCGCCGCAGTCAGTGATTGATGCCTGGGAAAAGGGTTACGGTATTTTAGCCGGTGTGTTCATTACTCGAGAACAGGCAATCTACGATGAGAAAACAGAGCAACTGGGTGGTTGGTCGGGCACACGAGAATTTACAGTCGTAGACAAAGTGATTGAAACGCCCTTAATCACCTCTTTTTACTTAGCGCCGAAAGACGGTTTGGCCATTTCTAACTTTGTTCCCGGACAGTATATCGCCGTTCATATGCAACCAACGGGGGCTGAAAACCATCAGATTCGTCAATACAGTTTATCGAGTGCATACCATCAAAACAGTTACCGGATATCGGTAAAAAAAGAGCATAGCCCTCAGGGTAACGGACTCATTTCAAACTACCTGCATGAGAGTGTCCAGGTTGAGGACACGCTGAACATTAGCAATCCGTTTGGCGAATTTTACTTACAGCAAAGCAGTAACCCTGTGGTCTTGATAAGCGGAGGCGTGGGTATTACTCCGATGCAGGCGATGCTTGAAACCTTAGTCACAGGGAGTGATAGAGATGTTCATTTTGTCCATGGTACTCTCGACAACGAACATCATGCCTATAAAGAAAGGCTTGATACTATGGCGAAGGCGGAGCAGGTAACGGCGCATATCTTTTATGAGCAGACACCCGCCACTCCAGCAGACCCGCATTATCAGGGGCTTATCAACCTGGATTTATTAAAATCAGAGTTACCGCTGAGCAGTGCCGAATTTTATCTATGCGGTCCGCTTGCCATGATGAAAGCCGTCTATAAACAGTTAAAAACCTTACAGATAGCGGATGAAAACATCTTCTATGAAGTCTTTGGTCCGTCTAAAACACTTGCCGAATAAAGCGGCCATTGGCTTTTTATGGCCTTTTTTTGGGCTCTGTCCCAATCTGTTGTTGCAGAGGTTGATTCTGAATTATGGTCTTTTTAATCAAACTCCGGTTCCGCCTCCCGGCGGCTTCATTTCTTTGTAGCGACAAAGAAACCGAAGCAAAGAAAGCTCCCCCCTACTAAACCGCCCTGCGGGTACGCGCCTGCGGCGCTATGAAATCCAGCCTGAGGCTGACAGATTCGGCATCCTGCCTCAACTGTCAATCTCGCCATTGCCTACATGGATGTAGGTATGCCGTTGTTGTCGGGAACTGACAACGGCCAATGGCTCGACCCTGCGGGCCTTTTTCAGGCTGAATTTCATCGGCTTAGAAGGGGTTTTGGGTGTCATTCTGATGGTGCGATTGCCGTTTCAAGCCTTTCAAAAAGCTACAAGATCACTCTCATAATCGGCCTTAACACCGAGGGAGCGTGCCTGCAGGCGATCTTTTGAACAGAATGAAAGCTCGTAGGCTGGGATGAAATCCCAGCGTTCATGGGTCTATGCAAACCTCCACATAAGCCCGCGTATCTGGAGGTGGTGTTGCTGGAGTGTTGCTGGGATTTCATCCCAGCCTACGAGTTCCTAAAAGTCCTCCGCAGCTGGAACAGCGCCTGGCGATTCGGCAACATTCGAAGCCGGGGCATATCCCCCCCCTTTATTGAGACCACAGTCAACACCACCAAAAATTGGCATTCATTAATCATATAGAACAATACGTTAACTATATGGCTCTGTTCTTGCTTTCCTTTATTCGCACTTCAACTCGAGACCCTCGATCCAAGGCCCTCGACCCAAGGCCCTCGACCCAAGTTAAAAAAAAGGCAAACGGAGATAACTCATGTCAATTTTAAAATTGCTCGGTACCGCATTGATCCTGGTGGCAGTCGGCACACTGTCAGCCTGCGACCAGGATGACGGATCCGCTGAAAAAGCCGGCGAAAGACTGGATAGCGCCGTCGATAAGACGACGGAGTCCATAGAGAACGCCAAAGACGAGATGAAGGAGTCCGTAAAAGACGCCAATGACAAGATCAAGGATGCGACCAATTAGGCGACGGGGAACGGATGCCTAAATCGACCTGTTAATTTAGGCTCTGTCCCCTGTAGGTTAGGCTTCAGCCTGATAATGACAGCGCCCTTCTAGCCTTGTCAGACTACATTCCACCTACAAAAAGCCAACCCACAAAGGGCCGACCCAAAAAGGGCCGACCCAACAAAGCCGACCTACAGGGGGCGGAGCTTTTGTGGGTTAGGCTTCAGCCTGACGATGATCACCTGATAGCGATCGAGGTGAACACACTGCGGATCAATCGGGCGAGGGTACGCTGGTTCGGCGAGCAGCACGGCGGCGAGCTACAGTTGAGTCACAACGACGCGGGATGCGCCGCTGTGACCCTCCGTCTGCCCTGGAAGCAAACCGATGGCTAAGACTCTGCTGATCATCGAAGATGATCCCCTGTTCGGTGCCGAACTCAAGCGCCACTACCGCCGTAAAGGCTGGCGTGTGATGCTGGCGAACAGCCTCGGTGCCGCCCGTAGCCAGCTCTTTGACAAGAATCTGCTGCCACGGGTAGTCCTTGCCGATATAAACCTGCCGGACGGCAACGCACTGGATCTGTTTGAGGAGGCCTGCGCGCGCCAGCTCGGCGGTGAGTGGGTTTTTATTGCCGGCTACGGCCGTGTCGCCGATTCGGTACGCGCCCTGCGACTGGGTGCCGTCGACTTTCTGGAAAAACCGGTCGCTCTCCAGCGGCTAGATCTGGTCATCAGGGGCGCAACCCGCACCGCCACGGCGCGGCATCCCCTGCCCGATCCATTACCGGTAGACAGTCGGCGCTACAGCACCGCCAGCTTCGTCGGCCAGAGCAGCATCGCCCGACAGTTGCGGGCCATGCTCAAACGGCTCGCCGAAGCTCCAATTTCGGCATTGATCATCACCGGGGATACCGGGACCGGCAAGGGCGTGGCGGCGCGCATACTGCATCACAGCGGATCACGCCACGCGGCCCCCCTGGTCGAGGTCAACTGTTCGGCGCTGCCCAAGGATCTGCTGGAATCCGAACTGTTCGGTCACGAAGCAGGGGCCTTTACCGGCGCTAGGGGGCGACGGCGGGGGCTGTTTGAGCAGGCTGACGGTGGCACCCTGTTTCTCGACGAGATCGGCGAAATGCCACTCGATCTTCAGGCAAAGCTGCTAAAGGCATTGGAGGAGCAGCGTTTTCGCCGAGTGGGCGGCGACGATGAGATCAGAGTCGATGTCAGGGTGATCGCGGCGACCAACCGTGACCTGGCCGCGCGTATCGCCGCCGGAGACTTTCGTGAAGATCTCTATCACCGCCTCTGTGTTTTCGAGCTCAAGCTGCCACCGTTGCGCGACCGTCTTCAGGACCTAGACGAGCTGGTGCCTATGTTTGTCGCCGAATTCAACCTCAAGTCGGGGAAAAAGATCAGCCTGATAGGAGAAGCCGTTTGGGAAAGACTCAGGGCGCACACCTGGCCCGGCAATATTCGCGAGCTGCGCAACGTCATCGAGCGCTCGGTACTCTTTGCCGACGGTGATGAACTCCCGCTGCAATGGCTACAACTAAGGCCCCAGGTTCTTGTTCCCTGCAGCGATCGGGTCCTTGAGGGCCGAGGCACCTGCACGCTGCACGAAGAAGGTACATCCATACGCGTACCCTTCGACGGCACCCTGGGGTTGGACGACATGGATCGTTTTATTATCTGTACGGCGCTCGAACGCAATCAGCACAATGTCACCGCCACCGCCCGCATGCTCAACAGCACCCGCGATACGCTACGCTATCGCATAGGAAAATACGCCATCAACCTACCCGAGGGTCCCACCTAACAGCTACCTAGCCAAAATAAACGGGTGCTATGCCACTTCAGGCTACGGGGCATTACACCCACCGAGCCTTTAATCCGACAGAAACATAAAAAAACCATTTTTTTAGAATGTTTTAAAAACTGGCACCCTAGCTGCAACATTCCTTCCAGCTCGTCCTATACTCGCGTAAACCTGCTGAAGGCATCTCAGACAGGTCCGATCTTAGGTCACTCTGTGGGTACCCTCAGGGTCAGCGGATGCCGCAGTGGTTTAGCAGGAATAGCAGATTGACTACCTGCATTAGGGAGATAGCTACACTAGGGAGAGAACTACACTAGGGAGAGAACTACCATGAACTATTTTTCCATCAAACCCATCGTCGTCGCTTGTGCCCTCAGCATGGCGGCTGCCGTTACGCCGGTTCTGGCAGCCTCTGAGGATGAACGATCCTCGGATCTGTGGACTAGGGCCGCGCTGACCACAACTTACACCCTCAACCGTCACCTCAACCCGTTCAAAATCGATATCCAGGTGCAAGAGGGCGTCGCGACCTTGCGCGGCACGGTGGACAGCGACGTCGAGCGTGACCTTGCCGAGGAGCTGGCATTGGGAGTCGACGGCATCCTCGGGGTCAAGAACGAGCTTAACGTCAGCCCCGGCACCTCGGACCCCTATTATTCGAATCAGCAGGCACGTCGGGATGCCATCAATGCCGGCGAGGACGCGATGGATAAGAAGCGGAGCTTTATGCGCAGGGTCGAAGATGCCAACGTCACGGCCAGGGTAAAATCCCAGCTATTATGGAACAGTAGCACCTCCGGTTTGTCGATCGGTGTCGCCACCCGCAACGGCCGGGTTACGCTCAGAGGTGATGTCAGGTCTGACGCCGAGGCCGAGCTGGCCGAGCAGATCGCCCGCAACACCGGCGCTGTTCAGGGTGTAGAGAATAACCTCCGAGTGATGGGCGAACAGGCCGGCATCGACCACCAGGCCGCGCGTAAGGCTCGCGAGGCAGGCAAAGATATCAGCGACGGCTGGATTACCACCAAGGTGAAATCGGCGCTGTTATACAACCGTAACGTCGACGGCAGCGAGATCCATGTGGATACTCAGAACGGCATCGTAACCCTGCGCGGCCGGGTCGACAGTGACTCTGAAAAAGAACGGGCCGTCGCTATCGCTCGCAGTGTCAAAGGCGTCAAGGACGTCAGACACCAGTGGGGTCCCCAGGAATCAGCCATGGAGGAGCGCCAGGGTTATGAAGACAAAGACAAAGACAAAAACAAAAACAAAAACAATACTACAACGATGGAGAACGGCCACGACAAAAGTGAATAACAGTTAGCTGGGGAACCTATAATAGAAACAGAATTAGGCCCAAGGATGGCCATAGACAGAGCGGAGCTCAAAGATCAGTGAACCTAATACGCATTCGCAGCTGTTTGAATACAGGGACGCTGATCCTCTGTTGCGCACTCGCTCTGCCGGCCCTGGCCGCACCGGAATCCGCTCATAACGCCCTGTTAAAACAGAGTCACAGCCTTGAACTGACTGCCTCAAGCCTGCTGACCGAGCTCTATCTGACCGAACACACTATCGTCTTTCCGCAAAATGATCGGGTTATGCTGATGTTCTCCCAGAGTCCGGAGGCCAAAGCATTCCTCCATTACGCCGAGCTGTATATCGATGGTGAACGGGTCGATACCTATATATACCCCAGGCAAAAATTAGACCTGCTGGCACAGCAGCACGCCATACAACCGCTGTTCAGCACCCTGTTGCCTCCCGGAGAACATCGACTAAGGGTCCGCATCTACGGGTTGGCCTTAGGCGACAACCACTATGTGGAAGCGGAGACAGTCATTCATAAAGCCAACCAACCGCTGTTTCTGCAGTTCGACAACGGTTTCCGTAAGATTGATGTCACTCAATGGTAGCTATTCAATGTTGAGGATGCCGCGGTGCTCTGCAACAACCGCAGATGCCCGGGCGCCAGATTCCCTGGCAAGAGGCTCAGGGGCAAGAGGCTCATTGCGATTAGCGCTGCTCCTGACACTGTGCGCGCCTGTCGTTCAGGCCGTGCATCTCGATGCCCGGCACGCTCAGCATCTATTGCAGTGGGATCAACACCAACAGTTTTTTGAAACCTGGCTCACCCCCAAGCAACAGCACCCTGAAGAGACGCTTAGGGGGCTGCTAGAAGGGCATGCGGATCTTTCTGGTCCCTACCCGATCCCCAAAGCCCTGGTGCTTGACGACCTGACGCCCGCTCAACGCAACCATCGCTGGCTGCAGCAGGCCATTAAGGCATACCAACACCAGAATTGGCTTATTACCGAGCATGCCCTCAGCCAGCTGCTGCCACCGCTAAGCACAGGGATAGCGCCCAGCGCGGCCCTGCTAAAACAGATCACCTCGCTACGGCTGCAACGCCCTCTTAGCATCACTCCCTACCGGACAGCCGACCGGACAGCCGACATGCCCGACCCCGCATTCGAGGGCTTGCTGAACTACGCTCAGGCCTTGTCCCTGTTCAACGCGGGCCAACCCGATCTTGCCCTGGAGACGCTGGAACGACTCCAGAGCACGGCGACCAAGCGTCCTTCTATCGAGAATGCGGGCCCCCAGGACACTGGGCTTATAGAGACTCGCATCCGATGGCTCCAAGCCTTCATTCTGATCCAAGGCCAACGTTCGAAGCAGGCATTAACACTGCTTAACGGCGTCAGCAGCACTCACCCATGGTTCGCGTTAACTCAGCAGCTGCAAGCCTGGGGACGACTTGCCGAAGACGATATCCAGGGGGCTCTAAGCCTGCTGCTACAGCAGTCTCAGCAGGCACCTCAGCAGGTACCCCAGCCGCTAAGCGCTACCAGAATCCAACTCCTCGACACCCTGCAGCAGCACGCAGCCCCTCTGCAGGCCGCGCGGCTTGCCAGCCAGTGGTTGCGGCCCCTGCAACGTCATTACAGTGCTATCTTGGACCAGGTCAGGCAGGTTAACTCCAAGGCGTTTTTAAACCAGTTAGGACAACGCCAGAGCGGTGACCGCCAAACTGAACTGATCGCCCTGCTGAGTCACGAATCACGCCAGCTGCTCACCGAACTCGAGCGCATCAATTTCCTGTCACAGCAACTCCGAGGACAGATCCACTTTATGCCGGCGCAGCGGCAGCTGTTCAACCTAGGTCGCAACCACCTCAAGACCCTGCTGCATAAATACAGAGACCGGGTCCCTGATTCCGGTGTTCGGTTGCCTGATGCCATCCTCAGGGGGAACCGGCTCATCCTGGAGCTGGAAAGCCGGCTCAGCGAACTGGTTGGGCAACCACGATCCTGGCCGCAGCGCTATGCTTTATTGGATGGCTTAGCGGTCTGGCACACCGGCAAACCCTTTGCGGAACGTTGGTGGGAACCCTCAGGCAAGCGCCCCTCCACGTCACTCGACTTAGCCGCGGCCAACGCTGAGCTGCAAAGATTTGCGACTGAGCAGTTCAGCAAGATCTCAGCGCTGGAAGAGCGCCGAATAGAACGGCCGCTGTCCAAACTTCCCATCCTTGCACAGCAAGCCCAGGCGCTGCTGGCGCAACTGGATAACCACAAAAATCAATTACTCAGCGCCTTGGCGGCTGCACTTCAGGTGGATCCGGCACAGCAGGTCGCCGAACTCGAGAACCAACTGCTCTGGCTGTCGATCCAGATCGCACCCCGTGCCCAGGCGTTCGACCAACCCGAACAGCAGCGCTGGTTTGAGGCGGATGTTGCCGGGGCCGGTACACCGCCAGAAAACACCCCGATTCCCTTCGAGCTGGCATTGACAACCCTGGAGTCCTTGGCCGATAACGCCCTCAATCCGCCGATTCAGAATCAGGCGCTGCGTCATCTGGCAGACCTCCGGCTACTGCTCAGCGAACGCATCCTCAGCGGTGATCCTATCCCTGTGCGCCCGGACATCACCCCCAGGAGCGCGATCGGCCTGTACCTAAAACTGCTTGAGCGCTCTGACCCTCAGATTCCTGACCCTCAGATTCCTGACCCTCAGATTCCTGACCCTCAGATTCAAAGGCCGCAAATTTTCTACCAACTGGCCAAGGCCTATGAACTCGAGGGCGAGCCGGAACAGAGCCTGGCCGCTCTGCAACAGCTGATGAGCAGCAATCCCGAACAGTCGCTACGCCCAGAGATCGAGTTTCGTATCGCCGAATTGCAGTTTGGGCTGCGCCACTATGACTTGGCGGCTCAGGCCTACCAGGCGGTTCTCGATAACGACCGCAGCGACGAGTACCGCGACCAGTCCCGCTACAAACGCGCCTGGTCGGCCTTTAAACAGGGTCAATACAGCGAAGCGCTGAATGATTTTTTTATCCTGGTCGACCGTTACTGGCCGCAATCGACTCAAACAGGCATTCAAACCCGCTCGTCATTCGGCACGCTACCCCAACCACTCCTCGCAACATCGACCGGCCAGCTGCTAACGCCTCAGACTCAAACCCGTCAGACTCAAACCCGTCAAACCGTGCTCGATGACAGCCTCAGAGTGATCGCCCTGACCTTCGCCTACATGGACGGCGTTCATTCGCTGCAGCAGTATTTCGACCGGGTCGGCCCCAAACCCTACGAAGCCCGAATATACCAACATCTGGGTGCCTATTTTCAATACAAGCGTCGCTTTACCGATACCGCCGAGACCTTCAATGCGCTGGTCGAACGTTTTCCCCAGTCTGACGACGCCCCTGAGCTGCAATCGAAGGTCGTTAAGGCCTATACCGACGGGGAATTTCCCAGCAAATCCTGGCCCGCACGGCAAGATTTCGTCGAACGTTTCGGCATTCACTCAGCGGCCTGGCAGCAAGCCAGTGCCGCACAGCGCGAGCGCATAACAATGCACCTGGCCGGCTATCTGGTTGAACTGGCACAACGCGATCATGCGCTGGGACAGCAATCCGGACAGGCTACCGCTCTCGAGACTGAGACTGAGACTGAGATTGAGACTGATAGGGTTGAAGTCGCGCAGCGACGCCACCAACACCTCAGTCAGGCACTGGGCTGGTACGATCAATTTATCAGTGCCCTGCCTGCAGACCCACGGCTGCTCGAGATGCAGTTTCTCAAGGCCGAGGCCCTGAGCGAAATCGGCCAACCCGAGCAGGCCGCCAACCTCTATCAACGACTGGCGTACCCGCAGGGAGCCCATCCAAAAGTGCACCCGCGCAGCCTGGAGGCGGGCTACGCGGCACTGCTGGCTTACCAACGCCTGTACCTGAATGCCGCCAAGGAGAGTCCAGAGGCTGAAACATGGCTACTAACCGGCATCGAGCAGAGCCGGCGTTTCAGCCAGGCCTTTCCGGACTCTGCTTACACCCCCGAGGTACAGACCAAGCGGGCCGAAGACCTCTGGACTCACCACGACTACGCGCAGGCCAGCAATGCCGCCAGCGTGTTGCTGCAGGGCGATGCCGGACTGGATACCGGACTCGATACCGGGTTAAGGCGCCGTCTGTGGCGGGTCAAGGCGCACGCCAATTTCGATAGGCAACGCTTTGCGGATGCAGAACAGGCCTACCAACAACTGTTGCGGCTGTCACCCCCAGCCGCAGAGCGTGAGACCCTGTTACGGCGCTTGGCGGAGTCGGTCTATCAGCAGGGCGCCCAGGCCCAACGCGAGGCCGATAGCGAGGCCCAATCCGAGACTCATGCCGAGACTAAGAGAATGATCGCCCTGGGCCACTATCAGCGCCTGGGACAGGTCGTCCCTGGTGCCCATATCCTGCCCCAGGCCGACTTCGATGCCGCCACTCTACTACTGCAGCTGGAGCGCTGGCCAGAGGCGGTCGTTGCCCTGGAACGCTTCAGCCAGGCGCATTCGAGCAGCCCTCTGCAGACGACGATCGACGCCAAGAAAGCGGTCGCTTACCAACAGATCCAGGACTGGTCCCAGGCCGCCCTGGCACTGCAGCGAATCTTCGTGCGTGAACAGGGCTCGGCGCTTGGCCGAGAAGCGCTCTGGCACTCTGCCGCCCTGCAGGAACAAGCGGGCCAGCCAAAACAGGCGATCCTCGCCTACCAACGTTTTGTCGAGTTCTTCCCCAGCCCGCATGAACCGGCAATGGAAGCGCGCTTGAAACTAGCCGAGTTAAACCAGCAGCTTAGCCGCACCCCCCGGCAACGTTGGTGGCAAGCGCTGGTCGCGGCTGAGATTCAGGCCAGCACCGCTAAAGGGGCTGCTGCCAGTACTGATCGCAGCCTGTTTATCGCCTCGGAGGCGGCACTGACACTGGCTAAGCAGGCGCTGCTCCAGTTCCAGAGCCAAGCACTGACGCTACCGCTGGAGCAAAGTCTGACCCTCAAACGCAACGCGATGGAGACCAGCATCCGCTACCTAACCCACACCCGCGACTTCGGCCTGGCGGTCCAAAGCACCGAAGCCACGGCATTGACCGGCCAGCTGTATCAGCAGTTCGCCCGAGCACTGCTGGCATCACAGCGGCCCAAACGGCTCAAGGCTCTGGCGTTGGAGCAATACACTATCCTGCTCGAAGAGCAGGCGTTGCCTTTCGAAGACCAGGCCATCAGCCTGCATGAACTCAACGTCTCTCGAATCGCCGAGGATATCTATACACCGGGGATAGCTACCAGCCTCGATGCGCTGCGGCAGCTGATGCCGGCCCGCTACGCCAAAGATGAACGGCTACCGGAGTATTCAGATGCCCTGTAACAAAACCCGGCTGTTGAGCCTCGCGGTCCTGATTAGCCTGGCGAACGGCTGCAGCACCTCTGAGTTCAGGCACGCGGAACCTGTTCAGGCCGAGGCCCACACCGCTCCGGCCCTACAGCGTCAATACAGCCCCGAGACCCGGCAGCGCTACCGGCAAGCCCTGGCCCTGCTGCGCCAACAACAGATCATCCCTGCCCGCCAGGCGCTACAGGCCTTACTGGCGGACGAGCCGGAGATCGCTGGCGCCTGGTATAACCTGGCATTGATCCAGTATCAGCAGGCAGAACCCCAGGCGGCACTGCAAAGCCTCGAGCACAGTCTCCGCCTGAGTCCGGGACAGCCCGGCGCCTATACCCTCAGCGGCCTGATCCTGCGCCAGCAAGGCCAGTTTAAACAGGCACGCAGCGCTTACACCCAGGCCCTGGAAGCGGACTCTGGGTACGCCGCGGCCCACTTAAACCTGGCCATTCTGTACGATATCTACCTGCAAGCTTTCCCGAAGGCACGGCATCACTACCAACGCTATCTTGAATTAGCAGGACAAGATGAGCAGCCCGAACAAGTGACACTCTGGCTGCAAGACCTGCAGCGACGCATCGACAGGGAGGCCCAATGAGCATCCGGCTATCGCGCTCCGAACGCTGGCATTTCAGTCGCATTATTCTCAGCGGCGTGACTCTTAGCTACGTTACTCTTAGCTACGTTACTCTTAGCTACGTTCTTATCAGCGCCCTCAGCACCAACGCTAGCGCGGTCGAACCCTCTCAGGGCATGACGATCACCGGCGATAAGGAACTGCCTCTGGTGCTCTATATCATCCCCTGGAAGGAGCAGCAGCCAAGGATGCCTGCGACCCCGAAGGCGGATAATCCTTTCCTTGTACCCCTGACCCCCTGTGATACGGGACAAACACTGACGGGTGATCAGGCCACACTCTGGAACTGTAAGACCCTGGAGTCGCCTTCTAAGCCTTGAGTGAGCCTTGAGTGAGCCTTGAGTGAGCCTTGAGTGAGCCTTGACGGCACTGATTCCCGAGTTTATGTCCTATAATCAGCGGCGGTGACAGGGAAAAGTCACCTCGGCAAACGGACGTTGCCTCAGCGCCCCCGTCGACAACCCTTCAGACACCTGAGGTTGTGAGCAAATTATGGATATCCTCGACGCAAGCATTCGCTTTATCCAAGATGGGGGTCCCTTTATGTACCCCATCCTGGTCACCCTGGCACTGGGGGTCGCCATCTCGATCGAGCGTTATATTTATCTGGGCAGGGTGCGCTCGAGGAACCGCAACGCCTGGCTACAGATCCAGCCATTGATGTTGCAAGGCAAGATCCGCAGCACGGTGGCGTATGTACGCGATTCTAATGCACACCTGTCTAGGATGCTGGTCTACGCCCTTACCCATCTGCTGGCAGGTCGGCGCATTGACGATGTCGAGCGGATGCTTGAAGAGGGGCTGATGGAGATCATCCCGCAGCTGGAAAAACGCACCCCGTATCTGGCGACCTTCGCCAACATCGCCACCCTGCTCGGTCTGCTGGGCACGATCCTGGGGCTGATCGCCGCTTTTTCCGCCGTCGCCAACGCCGATCCGGCCGAAAAAGCCAACCTACTTTCAAGCAGCATCTCGGTGGCCATGAACACCACGGCCTTTGGACTGATCGCCGCTATCCCGCTGCTGCTGCTGCACGCGATGCTCAGCACTAAAACCACTGAAATTATCGACAGCATGGATATGGCCACGGTCAAACTGACCAACCTGATCCAGATAAATCAGGGAGGCGATGCGGTCTTACAGGAGGTCGACGACGACCGCCTGGCGCCGGTCACCCTAGACGCTAACGCCTGAGCCCGAGATGAGTCGCAGACGCTGCCAACGCCGACACCAACGGCATCAGGTGCCGGAAATCAACATCACCGCCTTCTTGAATCTGATGGTCGTGCTGATTCCGTTTCTGCTCCTGACCACCGCCTTCAACCAACTGACGATCCTCGAGCTGTATCTGCCCGCTACGGGTGCGGCAGACGAACAGCGGGTGCCTGAGGGACGTCCCGAGTTAGAGGTAATCATTCGCGCCGCAACCCTAGTGGTTAATGACCGCAATCGGGGACCCTACCTCAGTCTCGAGGCGAGCAACGGCCGCTTTGACTACGCCACGATGCAGCGTCAGTTATTAACCATCAAGACCCGACATCCGCAGTTGACCCACATCAGCCTGCTCGCCGAGCCCGAGGTCGCCTACGACCAGATCATTCAAGTGATGGACAGAGTCCGGCAGACGCGAACCGCCGCGGGCCTAACGCCGCGTAACATCGAGCTGTTCCCCGATATCGTCCTCGGTGATGCCCCTGTCATCAAGGATACTGGCGCCCCCTCAACATGATAAAAAAACTCAGCCAACGCGGCGCTCGCCTGCAGCGTAATCCCGTAAAAAAGCCACCCTCGCTCAACCTGGTGGCACTGATGGACATCTTTACCATCCTGGTATTCTTCCTGCTGGTTAATGCCTCCAACGTGCAACAGCCCAGCAGTACCGGACTGCGCCTGCCAGAAGCCAGGGTCGAAAATCCGGTACGCGAAACCCTGGTGATTCAGGTTAACGGCAGTAGCATCCTGGTACAGAACCGGGTCATCGCCGAACTCAACGATACGCTGATCAACGGCGACCAGGCGCTGATTCCGGCACTGGTCGAAGAACTACGTTATCAGGCCAGCCGTAACCCTCTCCCGAATCCCTCCACCCTGCCCGATCCCTCCGCCCTGCCGGCCCCATCAGCACCGCCGCAGCTGCGGACGGCCACGCTGATGGCCGACCGTGACATTCCATTCAAGCTGTTGAAGAAGATTATGCTCAGCGCGGGCGAGGCCGATTACGGTCAGCTCTCCCTGGCCGTCATTGGCCGCGGGCAGGATGCGTACTGATGCAGCCGGCTGATCTGATGGATTATCCGCCGCTGCCGCTGCCACTGCCCTGGACCGAGGAGCCTGAGCAGAAAGCGCTATTTCACAGGCTGGTCGCCCTGTGCCTCGGGGTATCCCTGAGCCTGTTCCTGATCGTCACCCTGGTCATCACCCCCCCGGAGATCGAGCGCCAGCAACGCGAAAAAGTGCCCCAGCGTTTAGCCAGGCTAATACTGGAAAGAAAGCCCGTACCCCTGCCAACATTAGAGGAGCCAGAACTAACGAAACCAGAACTAAAGAAACCAGAACTAAAGAAGCCAGAGCTAAAGAAACCAGAGCCGCCTAAACCTGAAAAAGCAGAGCCTGCGCAACCCACACCCCAGCCTAAACTAGAGCCAGAACAGCCCAAACAACTGACCCGACCGATCCCTGCATCGATCCCTGCATCGATCGAACCGACTCCCGAGCAGCTTAGGCAAGCCAGAGACACGGCTGCCAGGAGCGGAATCCTGGCGTTGCAGAGCCAGCTCCAGGCTCTGCAGAACCTCAGTGTCCTGAACCGACTCGAAGACCAACCCCTGAGTAACGTCCAGGCTGGCCGTTCACGGCGCAACAATCGGGATCTGCTGGGACGCGGGGCTCTGATGGGCAGTGGCGGCATTCAGGCCACCGCCCTGACCAACGCCAGCAGCGCGACCCTGGCTGACCGTCAGACCACCCGCATCCATTCCCTTAATGAAATAGCCCTTAATGAAATAGCCCCTAATGGAATAGCCCCTGGCTCTATAGCAACGCCAGCAGCACAGGGCGGCAATGGAGTACGGATCAAACAGCGCAGCCCAGAGGAGATCAGCCTGGTCTTTGACCGCCACAAAGCCGCATTCTACGCCCTCTACAGGCGCGCATTACGCTCGCAACTGGGTCTTCAGGGCAAGATAGTCTTTAACTTCAGCATCGACCCCGCAGGCCAGGTTATTGACTGCCGCATCCTCTCCAGTGAACTCAACAATCGCGAACTGGAAAGAAAACTACGCGCCCGGGTCATGCTCTTAGCCTTTGAGGCTAAGTCCGTAGAACCCTGGCAAGGGCTTTATCATATCGACTTCCTACCTGCCGGATAAACAGCCGGCCAGCACTCCAGCCAAGCGTAACCCCTGCGCAACTCCAAAACAGGCCGTCATCCCAGGGCGAGATAAACAGAGCAGAGGTACCCCTGAGTCCCTGGCTCTTCTATAATCGGGCCTTTTACACCGTCGAATTATTGACTGATCCCTGAGAGCCCCCTTCATGAGCCAAAAAATTGTTACCGTTGGTAATATCCAAATCAGTAATGAGCTGCCCTTTGTCCTCTTTGGTGGCATGAATGTCCTCGAGTCTCGCGATCTGGCGATGCGTATCGCCGAGCACTATGTCGACGTCTGTCAACGACTGGGGATCCCTTACGTCTTCAAGGCCTCATACGATAAGGCCAACCGCTCCTCGATCGATTCATTTCGAGGCCCCGGCCTGGAAAAGGGCTTACGAATTCTGCAGGAGATTAAAGAGACCTTCGGCGTGCCGGTGATCACCGACGTGCACGAACCCTCACAGGCAGCCGCCGCCGCAGAAGTAGCTGATATTATCCAACTACCTGCCTTCTTATCGCGGCAAACAGACCTGGTGGTCGAAATGGCGAAGACCGGCGCGGCCATCAATATCAAGAAGGCCCAGTTCCTCGCACCCCAAGAGATGGCCCATATCCTGAATAAGTTCCGCCAGGCCGGTAACGATCGACTCATTCTGTGTGAGCGCGGCAGCAGCTTTGGTTACAACAATCTGGTCGTTGATATGCTCGGCTTTTCGGTCATGAAAGAGTTCCGCTATCCGCTGATGTTTGATGCGACCCACGCCCTGCAGATGCCCGGAGGTCGTAGCGACTCCGCCGATGGCCGTCGCGCGCTGGTCGCCCAGCTATCCCGTGCCGGTCTGTCACAGGGTATTGCCGGTCTGTTTCTGGAGGCCCATCCCAACCCCAATGAGGCAAAATGCGACGGCCCCTGCGCCCTGCCGCTGGACAAACTAGAACCCTACCTTAGACAGATGAAAGCGATCGACGACCTGGTTAAGTCCCTGCCACCGCTAGTTACCGATTAAACCCGCCAAGCGCCACTGCCACTGGAAAAACTCGAGCCACCCCTGATGCCGATAAACAGATGAAAGCGATCGACGACCTGGTTAAGTCCCTGCCACCGCTAGTTACTGATTAAGCCCGACATCGGCAACCGCTCAGGGTTTGAGATATGATGGGGGAATCTGGCTAGTGATGCGATAACAGACTGTGAAAGAAGGCGATTATGGCTCTGGATTTCTCGACCCTGCGCAAGCAAATGGTACTCGGCCCCGAACATCGGCAATTCCAGCTGATAAAACCCGTCAGCGACAGTCCTATTGGTCAGGTCTGGCATGCTTATGACTTGAGTACCGGTAAAGACGAGGCGTCTCGTGAGCAGGTCGCACTGGAGATCGTCAATCCCGCGTTGCTCAAGAGTCCCAGTGTACTGGAACAATTCAAGTCGTTAGTCACCCGCAGCACGCGTCTGGAACACAAGCACCTAGCCAGGATCTACGGCTATTTTCAAAGCCGTGAAGGCTGGCTGTTTGTCGCCATGGAACCCCTCTCTTCCCGCAGTCTGGCACGCATTCTGATGGAGGATGGTTACCAGCAACTCAATGCCGACAAAGCCCGCGTTATTCTGCAGCAGATCGCACTCACCCTCAATTACATAGCAAAACATGATCTTAGCCACGGCGACCTGACACCCTGGAATGTCATCATTACCCGCGAATCAGGCGTCAAACTGGTCAACGCCACATTTCGCCAGCCCCTGCTCTACGCCATTCAAAAAAAGGGGGGCCAGGTTCTCAATAGCGAATACTACCCTCCGGAAGCCTTTAGCATCGACCCTATGGAGGCCAGCGCTGACACTTACTCGTTCGCCTGTCTTATCTACCTGCTGTTTGGCGGCCGCGCACCCTTTTCGCCCGAGACCCCTGCGCCAGATCGAGATCCGCAACAGCTCCCGGCTCCGAATCAATTCAATCCCGAGCAATGGCAACTCCTCCAGAGCGCGATGGCTCAAGCCTCGAAACATCGCCCGACGTCGGCGATAGCGCTACTAAAGCAACTGTTTTTGCCGGGACAACAGCCGCGACCAGAACAACAGGCCTTAAAGGATAACGCCCCTCTGTCTGGGGTGACCAAGTCTGGGGTGACCAAGCCTGAGATCATCAAGCCCACGACCGCCGTTTCGGCATTGATAGCCAAAAGCAGAGGTTGGTTAGTCCGAACGCTGCTCGTGGCAGGCATCACCTTCGGCGTCGGCTTAACCCTGGGTTATCTGCTAGCCAGCAACGCGCATCAGAACCAGCAGCAACGGTTACTTAACGGGATCGTTCAGGTGCAAAGACTGCTCCTGCAGCCGCCTTCTACCGAGTCAAAAGAATCACTGCGCCAGGCATTCGCAGTCCTTGCCGAACACTCCCCTGATCCCGAATTACTGCGACTACTAGGCACCCAGATCGAGAGCTTCAACCTCAGACTCACCCGCGAGACCCTCCGCAAACCCCTCCCCAAAACAACCGCCGAGGTGACGGACGTGACCCAAGCCGAGATCACGCTGACCGATCCCCAAGCAACCGCTAAGGTGTTCAAAGATGAGATTATCCCCGGTGTTTTCGGTCCCAACATGATCAGCATCCCCGCAGGAAGCTTCGACATGGGCGACCTGAACCATAACGGCGATGATAACGAGTTACCCGTCCATCGGGTCACCTTCGAACATCCTTTTGCACTCTCACAGAAAGAGCTCAGCTTCGCCGAGTACGACCTGTTCGCGCGCGCCACCGGCCGGACACTCCCGGCCGATGAGGGCTGGGGCCGCGGCGAGCGCCCCGCCATCAACATCAGCTGGAATGATGCCAACGCCTACGCCGACTGGATTCGACAGCAAACCCGGCAACCTTATCGGCTGCCCTCTGAAGCTGAATGGGAATACGCGGCCCGCGGCGGTAACCAGACCCTCTACTGGTGGGGTAACGAGATCGGCATCGAAAACGCCGCCTGTGATGATTGCGGCAGCGCTTTCGATGGACTAAAAACCGCGCCTACCGGCAGCTTTAGCGCCAACCCTTTCGGCCTGCATGACATAAACGGCAATGTCTACGAATGGGTCTCTGACTGTTATAACGAAACCTATGCCCAGGCCCCTGAAGACGGCAGCAGTTGGAATGAGGGCCTGTGTAACTATAGAGTCATGCGCGGCGGTTCCTGGTATGACATACCCCGGCTACTGCGTTCTGCCAGCCGTTATCGTCATCCCCCTAATACCAGCCGCAACACCTGGGGCTTCCGCCTGGCTCTGGACTTAGATCCGGCTCTCGACCTGGACCTGAAAAGATAACCACGCGGGACACCGACTCCCCCATTGGTTGTAGTCCCGTCTCGTTTGATAGCCTGTCCTGTAAGAATACCCTATAATCCCGGCACCGTTTTTGTCGCCCGGCTCCACGCCGGATTTGATCTATAAGAATGAAGGGGATTTTCAATGAAACAACCTGTCCGCGTTGCAGTCACTGGTGCTGCTGGCCAGATCAGTTACTCGCTACTAATTCGCATCGCTTCCGGCCAGATGCTCGGTAACGATCAACCAATCATTCTGCAACTGCTCGAAATCACGCCTGCACTGGACGCCCTCAAGGGTGTTGCCATGGAGCTTGAAGACTGTGCGTTCCCACTGCTGCAAGGGATCGTTATGAGTGACAAGCCCGAAGTCGCCTTTAAAGACATCGATTACGCGTTACTCGTTGGCGCCCGTCCTCGTGGACCCGGCATGGAGCGCAAGGATCTGCTAGAAGCCAACGCGGCGATCTTCTCTGTTCAGGGCAAGGCCCTCAACGATCACGCCAGCCGTGACGTCAAGGTTCTGGTTGTCGGCAACCCAGCCAACACCAATGCACTGATCGCCCAAAAGAATGCACCGGACCTGGATCCAGGCCAATTCACGGCGATGACCCGTCTGGATCACAACCGTTCGGCAGCACAGCTGGCCAACAAGACCGGCAAGCACGTGACCGATGTTAAGAAAGTCACTATCTGGGGCAACCACTCAGCCACTCAGTACCCTGATATCAGCAACACCACGATTGCCGGCGTTGCTGCTACCGATCTGGTTGATGACAGCTGGTACAAAGAGACTTTCATCCCTGAAGTACAGCAACGCGGTGCAGCTATTATCAAGGCACGTGGGCTGTCTTCAGCAGCCTCTGCGGCAAATGCTGCGGCGGAACATATGCGTGACTGGGCGCTGGGCACTGCCGAAGGCGATTGGGTCAGCATGGCGATCCCAAGCGACGGCAACACCTACGGCATCGCCGAAGGCCTGATCTACTCTTTCCCTGTGACCTGTAAAGATGGCAAGTACCAGGTCGTCAACGGTCTGGAGATCAGCGCATTCAGCCGCGAGAAGATGACCGCGACCGAGCAGGAACTGAGCGAAGAGCGTGACGGCGTCAAGCATCTGTTTGCCTAAGCGCTAGCCAGTAGAAAACCGCTGCCAAGGAAGTTTATAGTAAATACTATGTACTTTAGGGTGAGCTAATAAGAGGCCAGATTCTATCTGGCCTTTTTTGTTTTTATAGTTTATTCACCCTGTGTAATACGTGTGTGTAAATATATCCCTGAGTATTCAGGTCTCTTCCAGTTTACGGTATTCTCGACCAACCACCCCATCGCCGTTGCTGTCGGTAGCCGCTGCTTTACAGCCCAAGACGATACTCACAGCGGCGGTTCCGGTACTGATCTGAACTTCAACCTCGACCTCGACCTCGACAACTACGTTGAAGTACCAACGACCTCGGGAATCTTCTGAAAAGTTACCAGACCGGAATTTATAGTGCGACAACCCGTAGCTGTCCCACACCTTGTAGTAGCGTCCGTTGTGATAGATCTGACCGTTCTTCCACTGTGCAGCACCTGATTTAATAGGAACCCAGCCCAGTGAACGGTGAACGCCTTGTGATTTACGCCATGACAAGCGGCTCTTTTTGAACGGTCTGCGGCGAGTGGCGTATTCTTTGCTAACTTCTTGGACACTTTGGCTGTGCAACCCAAGCGCTTTGTTCGCCCCTTGCGCGTCTTTCTGAATGTCATAGTCAGACAGCAATACACCCCGCTCTTTGATTGAACGGTGACTCAGTTCGTTGATGTAGTTCCAGCAGAAATTCACGCTTGGTGCCATCCGGTTAAGCTGGGCACAGTGGTTGTCTCGTACTCGAACCTGTAACGTTTTGGTGCATTTCATGCGTTAAAGTAGAGTCGCAAAGCTCGCCAGATTAAGGGAGGCTACGCCTCCCGCGCTATCCATCCCCGCACTAGAAGTACGGGGCTTTCCGCGCATTCTGGTAAAAATCAACGCCACCGACAGGCGGTTCCATTTCAGGTGTTATGTATTACGGCTGTATCGACTTAGCCGACATCTGCGCCCATTGGTAATGCATGTAGAAAATACTTTAACTGTATCCCGAAGCATCAGTGCCAGATCTGTCCCTGTTGTCGTACGTATTCGTATTCGCTTTAGTTAGGCTGTCTATTCTGGCTGAACAGGCCCGGTATCCAGATTAGCCGCGATCGGATTGATACGAGGATACTTTCCCGAGCAGGTCGATAATTTCCTCCCGATCCGATAGCGCCAACAGCAAGGTCAGATCCCCGCGCTGTAACTGTTCAACGATGAGCTTAGCCCCCGAGTAAGGGCTGTCACTGAAGAGGATCTTCTGTGCCGGCAGACCCATCGCGACGGCAGCATCGGCGATCAGCCGAGGGACTTCACCCAGCTCACGCCCCCTCAGGTAAACCTCCAATTCCGCCACCACCAACAGGTCCGGTTGCATGGCTAATACGGCCTGAGTCGACTCCGTTATCTCCTGGTCGCTGCGATCCCCCGGCATGCTCAGCATCAACAACTTTCGTTGTGCTGGCATGTTGGCGAGGGTGGCGGCCATCGCGTTCATACTGTGGGCATTGTGAGCGAAATCCATGATCACGGTGGCATCATTAACCTGGAACTGATTCCCACGTCCGGGATTGTCATCGATGCTACTGCAGAACTGCCGCAGTGCGCAGGCGATCGATAGGCTGTCTAGCCCTAGGCTCTTGGCCAGACCGATAGCACCCAGCGCATTCTGGATGTTATGACGGGCTGCGCCGTTTAAGGTCATGGGGATGTCATCGACGCCGATGATCTCTTCCTCAGCGTTATTGTCGCCGTAGACCAGCAGGCCATTACGCAGAAAGCAAACGGCTCCTCCGCGTGTTCGCTGAGCTTGCAATACCAGGTGGTCGGGGTTAAGTGAGAACCAGCATTTAGTGACCTCTAACTCTGGCGCTAACGCCACCAACTGCGGGTCGTCAGCGTTGAGGACCAGCGTGCCGCCGTCGAGCGCCTTGGCCACCACGGCCTTGGCTCGCGTTAACGCATCCAGGGTGTTGATGCCATATTGGCCCAAGTGGTCTGCGGCGATGTTGGTAATCAGCGCAGCATCGACCCTATCGACGGGTAAACCGCGTCTCAGGATACCGCCGCGGGCCATTTCCAGAATCGCTGTTTCGGTGTCGGGATGGCGCAGCAATATCCGCGCGCCGCCTGGACCGGAATAATCACCCCTATCGATGATATGCTCGCCCACCCGAACAAAGTCGGTTGAGGTCACGCCACAGCAGCGGCCCGACTGTTGCACCATCTGCGACAAGAGTCGCACGCTGGTCGACTTGCCGTTGGTGCCGGTGACCAGTGCCAACGGCAGGGTTTTGAAGTGTCGCCAATCGATACGCTCAGGATCGGGCAGCGCTGTGACTGGCCAAACTTGGACACTGGCCCCGTAACCCAGCGAAAAGTCATCATCGTCGCTGAGCCAGGGCGCATTATGCTGTTTGGCCAACGCGATGAGCCGCAGCAGGGCGGGATTGGCCTCGTCGATGATCACCTGCCTAAGTCGAACCAGCGTCTGCGCCAGGCTCTCTGGTCGGGGTACACCGGTGAGTTCAGCGCAGGTCCACTCCCAGGCGGTCATGTTGATATCGCAGGCGGCATACAGCGCATCCAGCGGCGCACTGATGGCGACACTGATGCCATCCTCGAACAGCCGATAACAGGTCTGCTCGCCTTGCCAGCCCAGACCGTCCAACAACTGCCGGACACAGACCTGCCATTGATTGACTACCCGCGGTTTATCGATACCCTCGACAAAGGCATCGATGATCGCGCCAGGCTGGTCCCAGAGTAGGCTCTTGCCGGTCAGGCGCCGGCTATCATCGAGGGTCAACTGAATCAAGGTGTTAGCCATCTAGTCACTGCCTTCGTCAAATTCAGCCACCACCCGAACGCCGCGTTCGTCTTTGACGATCTTCATCCCTGATCCCAGCACGAAGGGGTCCGGCGCGTTGCTGTCCAGCATCGACACCACAGTTTGTATCGGGGCCAGCTTGGGTTTGGGTTGCACGCCCGATTTACCATCAAAATGGATGATCTGTTTCCAACAACGCGATATGGCATCACCGAACACCATCACTAGGTCATTCTGTTCTGCTAGGCCGAGCGCCTTATCGATGGCTTCAACCTCGTCCGCTACGATCAGAATGTTGGCTGCGCTGATCCCCTGTTCTTTTAACACCCGGGCGACCCGCTGGGGTACTTCGTCGTGGCCACGACCACGGCGGTTATCATCAGCTTTGCAGATGTAGATATCGAAATGGCCAGCCGCCGCCCTAGCAATCTCATCCAAGTCTTCATCGCGACGATCACCGGGGCCAGCGATGACCACGATGCGCTTACCCTCCACGTCCAGTTTGCTGGCCAGCTCGCTCATGCAGCGAATACCATCAGGGTTATGGGCGTAGTCGAGGATCACCCGGAACGGATGCTCATCGTAGACGTTCATCCGCCCCGGCGCCTGGAAGAAGGTGGTGCTGAAGGTGCGCAGGCCATGCTGGATATCGTCGATAGACTTGTGCAGGCTGAAGGCCAGCGCCGCGGCAAACATCGCATTCTGTACGTTGTGAGTGGCCTTGCCTTCGAGCGTGGCCGGGATCAGATGGGTCCACAACAGCGGGATATGCGCGCCGTTATCGAAGATGGTGATCATGTCCCCGTTGATACCCTTCTCAAGCACCACTGCCCGACCGCCGGCGCGGATATGTTCGCGAACCAGACCGTGACCGATATTCATGGTTACATAGCACAGATGCTTGGCCTGAGTGTGATCGGCCATTTTTAGGCATTCGAGATCATCGGCATTGAGTACCACGGTATCTTTGGCCACTTCCACCACGATCCGCTTGATCTCGGCCAGCTGCGCCAGGGTATTGATACCCTTCATCCCCAGATGATCAGACTGAATGTTAAGGCAGGCGGCAAAGTCACTGTCGCGATAGCCCAGGCCGGCCCGTAAAATACCGCCGCGGGCCGTTTCCAATACCGCAATATCCACCGCCGGATCGCGGAGCACGATCTGTGACGCCACCGGCCCGGTCATGTCGCCCTTGACCGATAGATGACCATCGACATAGACGCCGTCGGTCGAGGTCATGCCGACCACATGCCCGGCGGTCTTGAGGATATGCGCCAACATCCGCGAAGTGGTGGTCTTACCGTTGGTGCCGGTGATGCCGACAATCGGAATCCGCGCTGGCGTGCCGGGCGGAAACAGCATGTCCATCACCTTACCGGCGACGTCGCGGGGTTTGCCTGCACTCGGAGCAACGTGCATTCTAAATCCCGGCGCTGCATTGATCTCCACGATGCCACCACCGATCTCCTTATACGACTGAGTGATGTCGGCCGTCATGAAATCGACGCCGCCGACATCCAGGCCGACCGCTGTTACCGCCCGCTCGGCCATGGCCTTATTGTCGGGGTGCACCAGATCGGTCATATCGATCGCCGTGCCGCCGGTCGACAAGTTGGCGGTGGCTCGCAGATAAAACATCTCGCCCTCGGCCAGCACGCTGTCCTGGTTCAGGCCGGCCTCGTCCATCAAGCGCCGCCCCTGGGTATCCATCTCCAGTCGGGTGAGTACTTTTTCATGACCGACCCCGCGAC
>JBLHND010000036.1:0-26370 GCA_047622605.1 Motiliproteus sp.
ATCGTTTATATGAGTATGGCCCACGAGTCACATTAAAAATTTCTAGGAACCGGCTCGTGAGGGTCGGTTGCTGAAACTAAGCAAAAACGATTTCAATTTACTAAAACTTTAAACTTTAAACTTTAAACTTTAACTCTTAATAGGAGAAAACAATGGAAACTGCTCTGTTATACATAGCTGGTGCTTTGGTAATGGGTTTGGGCGCGACTGGTGCTGCAATCGGTATCGGTATTCTGGGTGGTAAGTTTCTGGAAGGCGGTGCTCGTCAGCCAGAACTGATCCCTATGCTGCGTACTCAGTTCTTCATCGTGATGGGCCTGGTTGATGCGATTCCGATGATCGGTGTTGGTATCGGCATGTACATCATGTTCGTCGTTGCCGCTGGTTAATCGTTAATACCCATTACTCAATAATTAGTTAACGAGAGGTATTGGCGTGAATATCAATGCAACCATCATTGGTCAGGCCATCGCGTTTTTCTTCTTTACCTGGTTTTGTATGAAGTATGTGTGGCCACCGGTCATCACTGCTCTGCAAGAGCGTCAAAAGAAGATTGCCGATGGTTTAGATGCAGCTGACCGCGCTTCACGTGATCTAGAACTAGCCAAAGAAAAGGCGATTCTTTCACTGCGTGAAGGCAAGGAACAGGCTGCGGCCATTATCGAACAGGCCAACAAGCGTGCGAACCAAATTGTCGACGAAGCTAAAGACCTTGCGATCACCGAAGGCTCACGCCTGAAGGACGCAGCAGCGGCTGAAATCGAACAGGAAAAGAACCGTGCTAGAGAGGTCCTGCGGGCCGAAGTAGCAGTGCTGGCGATTGCCGGAGCGGAAAAAATCCTGGGCAAGGCGGTAGACAGCAAGACTAGCGCAGAACTTGTCGACAAACTTGCGGCGGAGCTTTAATAAGCGAGGTGAACGATGGCTGAACTAAGTACAGTCGCTCGACCCTATACCAAAGCTGCCTTTGAGTCTGCACTTGAGCAGAAGTCACTGGACAAGTGGTCCGAGATGCTCAGTCTGGCTGCGCAAGCGGCTAAGAACGAGAGTGTGGCGGTACTGCTTAGAAATCCAGCATTGGCTGCCGAGGATAAAGCCGGCCTGATACTCGATATCTGTGCAGATAAGCTGGACGTGCAGGGTCAGAATTTCATTAAGATTTTGGCAGACAACAAACGCCTGCCCGTACTCTCTGAAATTTCCGAGTTGTTTGACCGGCTAAAGGCTGAGCAGCAGAAGAGGGTCGATGTAGACGTCGCTTCTGCTTTTAAACTGACCCAAGAACAACAGACAACGCTAGCTCAGGCACTGGGCGCGAAGCTGGATCGAGAAGTCAATATC
Organism: Motiliproteus sp.; assembly: GCA_047622605.1. Taxonomy (GTDB): domain Bacteria; phylum Pseudomonadota; class Gammaproteobacteria; order Pseudomonadales; family Balneatricaceae; genus Motiliproteus. The sequence continues at coordinate 1,342 of JBLHND010000036.1, forward strand.
ACAAGCTCTATCGATAAGAGTTTGATTGGTGGTCTGGTTATTCGTACTGCAGACCTGGTAATTGACGGTTCGGTTCGAGGCAAGCTGCAAAAGCTTGCCGAAGCCTTAGGTACCTGAGCGCGAGGAAATAGAGCATGCAGCAACTGAATCCATCTGAGATCAGCGAGATAATTAAGAAGCGTATCGATAAACTCGATATCTCTTCTGAAGCCCAAAATGAGGGCACAGTAGTCAGTGTAGCCGACGGTATTATTCGGATTCACGGACTTGCTGACGTTATGAACGGGGAGATGATCGAATTCCCCGGCGGTATTTACGGCATGGCACTGAACCTGGAGCGTGACTCCGTGGGCGCGGTTGTTTTGGGTGACTACCTGGGCTTGAAAGAGGGCATGACTGCCCGCTGTACCGGCCGTATTCTTGAAGTACCCGTAGGTCCTGAGTTGCTGGGTCGTGTCGTAGACACCCTGGGTAACGCGATCGATGGTAAAGGCGATCTTGGCACGACAGAAACCGATGCAATCGAGAAAGTTGCACCCGGTGTTATCTGGCGTCAAGGGGTAGACCAACCGATGCAGACCGGCTACAAGGCGGTCGATGCGATGGTTCCTGTCGGTCGTGGTCAGCGTGAGCTGATTATCGGTGATCGTCAGACCGGTAAGACCGCTCTGGCTATCGACGCCATCATCAACCAGAAAGACACGGGCGTTAAGTGTATCTACGTTGCGATCGGACAGAAGCAGTCCACGATTGCCGGCGTAGTCCGCAAGCTGGAACAGCACGGCGCGATGTCTAATACCATCATCGTCGCGGCTGGCGCCTCCGATCCTGCAGCGATGCAGTATCTGGCCGCCTATTCTGGTTGCACCATGGGCGAATACTTCCGCGATCGCGGCGAAGATGCCTTGATTGTATATGATGATCTGACTAAGCAGGCCTGGGCCTACCGTCAGACCTCCTTGCTGCTTAAGCGTCCACCAGGACGCGAAGCGTATCCGGGCGATGTTTTCTATCTCCACAGCCGCCTTCTTGAGCGTGCTGCACGTGTAAGTGTTGATTACGTAGAGCAGTTCACCAAGGGTGCCGTGAAGGGTAAGACCGGTTCTTTGACCGCTCTGCCAATCATCGAGACCCAGGGCGGCGATGTCTCAGCCTTCGTACCTACCAACGTGATCTCGATCACCGATGGGCAGATCTTCCTGGAAAGTGACCTGTTCAACGCCGGTATCCGTCCTGCGATGAACGCCGGTATCTCGGTATCGCGTGTTGGTGGTGCAGCCCAGACCAAGATCATCAAGAAGTTGGGTGGTGGTATACGTCTGGCACTGGCTCAGTACCGTGAATTGGCAGCTTTCTCCCAGTTCGCATCTGACCTGGACGAAGCAACGCGTAAGCAGCTCGAACACGGCCAAGCCGTTACCGAACTGATGAAGCAGAAGCAGTATTCACCGATGAGCCTGGCTGAAATGGGCCTGATGCTGTTTACCGCTAACGAAGGCTACCTCGAAGGTCTGGCGATCAATAAGATCCTTGATTTCGAAGCCGCACTGCTGGCCTACTTTGCTTCTGAGCACGCTGATCTGGTTAAAAAGATCAATGCAACCGGTGCTTATAACGACGAGATCGCTGCCGAGTTTAAAGTCGGTATCGAGAAGTTCAAGAGCACCCAGACCTGGTAAAAAAACCGGGGACCAAGGTCCCCGATTACCACGTTGGGTAAAGCGAAACGAGCTTAAAGGCAGAGTGATATGGCAGTCGGAAAAGAGATTAAAACTCAGATTGCGAGTATCCAGAGCACGCGTAAGATCACCAGCGCCATGGAAATGGTTGCTGCGTCGAAAATGCGTCGGGCTCAGGAGCGCATGCGAGCGACCCGTCCTTATGCGGATTGTATGCGTGGCGTGATCGCTCATCTGGCCAAATCAAACCCGGAATATAAGCACCTGTTTATGCAGGAGCGGGCTGTAAAGCGGGTTGGCTATATAGTGGTATCTACAGATCGAGGTCTGTGTGGTGGTTTGAACATCAATGCGTTCAAGACCCTGCTACGTGACATGACTGAACTCAACAGCAACAATATCGAAATCGATATCTGTGCGCTGGGTGCTAAGGCTGGAAGTTTTTTCAAGAGCTACGGCGGTAACGTCGTAGCAGCGACTTCCGGCATGGGCGATGCCCCTGAGGTGGGTGCCCTGATCGGTAGTGTCAAGGTTATGCTTGATGCTTACTCTGACGGGAAGATCGATCAGTTGCACATCGTTTATAACGACTTCGTCAATACGATGACCCAAACACCGGTCATTGAGCAGTTGCTGCCCTTGAAAGCAGAAGACGATAGCACCAGCTTGAATCATCACTGGGACTATATCTATGAGCCCGATGCAAAAGAGCTTATGAATGGTCTGTTGACTCGTTATATCGAGTCGCTGGTGTATCAGGCGGTGGTCGAGAACAACGCCTGTGAACAGGCTGCACGTATGGTTGCGATGAAGAGCGCTACGGATAATGCCGGCGATCTGATCAAAGACCTGCAGCGGGTTTACAACAAAGCACGTCAGGCCGCGATCACTCAGGAAATTTCTGAGATCGTGAGTGGAGCGGCAGCTGTTTAACAGCGCCACAGGTGAATAAGGTTAAAGAGGACTCGAACAATGAGTAGCGGACGTATTATACAAATCATCGGTGCCGTTATCGACGTTGAGTTTCCGCGCGATGCAGTACCTAAAGTTTATGACGCGCTGAAAGTAAGCTCAAATGACGTGACTCTGGAAGTCCAGCAGCAGCTGGGTGACGGAATCGTACGTACGATCGCCATGGGACAGACCGAAGGTCTGAAACGTGGTCTGAGTGTAGACAACACCAACTCCCCAATTTTGGTACCTGTAGGTATCGAAACGCTGGGACGGATCATGAATGTCCTGGGTGAGCCGATCGACGAAGCAGGCCCAATCGGTGAGCAGGTAAAGATGCCTATTCACCGCAAATCGCCTACCTATGAAGAGCAGTCTAATTCTGACGAGCTGCTGGAAACTGGCATCAAGGTTATTGACCTGGTTTGCCCGTTTGCTAAGGGTGGTAAGGTCGGTCTGTTTGGTGGCGCCGGTGTTGGCAAGACCGTTAACATGATGGAGCTGATTCGTAACATCGCTATCGAGCACACCGGTTACTCGGTATTTGCTGGCGTCGGTGAGCGGACACGCGAAGGTAACGACTTCTACCATGAGATGAAAGAGTCCAACGTTCTGGACAAAGTCTCTCTGGTTTATGGTCAGATGAACGAGCCACCCGGAAACCGTCTGCGCGTTGCATTGACTGGCCTGACGATGGCCGAGCAGTTCCGTGACGAAGGTCGTGACGTACTGTTGTTTATCGACAACATCTACCGTTACACCTTGGCAGGAACCGAAGTATCCGCACTGTTGGGCCGTATGCCTTCTGCCGTTGGTTACCAGCCGACACTGGCCGAAGAGGTGGGCGTTCTGCAGGAACGGATCACCTCGACTAAGACCGGTTCGATCACCTCTATCCAGGCGGTATACGTACCTGCGGATGACTTGACCGATCCGTCACCGGCGACCACCTTCTCGCACCTGGATGCGACCGTGGTACTGTCTCGTGATATCGCATCATTGGGTATCTACCCGGCGGTAGATCCACTTTCATCTACCTCACGGCAGTTGGATCCCCTGGTGATCGGTCAGGAACACTACGATATTACACGTGATGTTCAGGGTACTCTGCAGCGTTATAAAGAGCTGAAAGATATCATCGCGATCCTAGGTATGGACGAGCTGTCTGAAGAAGATAAGTTGACCGTATCCCGTGCGCGTAAGGTCGAGAAGTTCTTGTCGCAGCCGTTCTTCGTTGCGGAAATATTTACCGGTGCTGTCGGTAAGTATGTTCCCCTCAAAGACACCATCTCCAGCTTCAAGGCTATCCTAGCTGGTGAGTATGATTCCCTGCCAGAGCAGGCGTTCTACATGGTGGGTGGTATCGAAGAGGTCGTGGAGAAAGCTAAGAAAATGAAAAAGTAGACTCTGACTCGATCAGAACTGCTTAATTTTTTAGTTTTCAGCCAACAATAGGGGCAATAGAGATGGCTATGACTGTTCATTGCGATATCGTCAGTGCTGAAGAATCGATTTTCTCCGGTCTTGTAGAGTTCGTTTCTCTGACAGGTAGTCTGGGTGACCTGGGTATTACTCCAGGTCACGCTCCTCTGCTTACAGAGATCAGCCCAGGTCCGGTGGAGATGAAGTTGCAGGGCGGAGAGATGCAGATTTTCTACGTCTCGGGTGGTTTCCTTGAAGTTCAATCGAACAAGGTGACTATCATGGCAGATACTGCCCTGCGGGCTAATGACATGAACGAGGCGGCTGCTGAAGAAGCGATACGCCATGCAGAACAGGCAATGAAGAATCAGACTGCGGAGTTCGAATACTCCAAGGCTGCTGCTCAATTGGCCGAAGCTGCTGCGCAACTGCGTACCATTCGTCAGATTCGCAAAAATCTCGGTTAATAACCGATAAAAGAGAACAGGTTTAATATCTGTTTTCTTTATACTAAGGCAGCTTCGGCTGCCTTTTTTGTTTGAGATTTATAGCCAGGGAAGGCTAATTGATGTCACTTAGCCCCTGTCCCGATAGTCGCAGTTTATTGCTGCTTTTTGTAGGAGAGACGTATGTCCTTGGAAGTGATTATCCTGGCCGCAGGTCAAGGCACCCGTATGAAATCCACGCTTCCGAAGGTGCTACATCCCGTAGCCGGGAAGCCGATGCTGGGCCATGTGCTTGATACTGCAGCAAAACTCGACCCCGTCGCCACCCATATTGTTATTGGCCATGGTGCTGATCAGCTGCGCAGCTACCTGGATACCCATTTTAATCATCTGCCTCTCAATGTAGTGGAGCAGGCGGAGCAGCTGGGTACAGGGCATGCGGTCGATCAGTCGATGCCACTGGTAGCTGCCGATTCCGTCGCCCTGATCCTCTACGGCGATGTTCCCCTGACCCGACTGGAGACCCTGCAAGAGCTGGTGGAGCGAGCACAGCAGGGCGCTCTGGCTCTGCTGACCGTGGTGCTACCGGATCCCAGCGGCTACGGTCGTATCGTCCGTGATTCTGAGCAACAGGTGGTGGCGATCGTAGAGCAGAAAGATGCCTCTGCCGCTGAGCTTAGAATAGCCGAAATCAATACCGGTATCATGGCGTTACCCGCCGCTTGGCTCAAAGAGTGGCTGCCCCGGCTCTCTTCAGATAATGCCCAGGGTGAGTACTATCTGACCGACATCATCGCGATGGCGGCCCGGGATAACCGCCGCATCGATGCTATTCACCCTCGCAGTGAGCAGGAGGTGCAGGGCGTCAACAATAGGCTCCAACTGGCCGAGCTGGAGCGCTGGTATCAGCTGCAGCAGGCCAGACACTGGATGACCCAGGGCGTTACCCTGGCAGATCCGGCGCGGGTCGATTTTCGCGGCGAGATCTCGATAGGCCAGGATGTCAGCCTGGATATCAATGTGATCCTGGAAGGCCGGGTCGAAATCGCCGCTAACGTCAGTATCGGCGCCAACTGCATTATCAAAGACAGCCGTATCGCCTCGGGTAGCCAGATTAAGGCTAACTCGATGCTCGATCACACGGTTGTAGGCGAGCACTGTGAGGTAGGTCCCTTCGCCCGCCTGCGACCAGGGACCGTTATGGCCGCTAAGGCCAAGATCGGCAACTTCGTCGAAACCAAGAAGACCCTCGTAGGAACCGGTTCCAAGATCAATCATCTAAGCTATGTGGGTGATGCCATTCTGGGCAGTAACGTCAATGTCGGTGCTGGCACCATCACCTGCAACTACGATGGGGTGAATAAGTTTCAGACCGAGATCGGTGACAACGTCTTTATCGGCTCCAATACCTCGTTGGTCGCGCCCTTACAGCTGGGCGCAGGGGCAACGACGGGCGCAGGCTCCACCATTACTAAAGAGATCGCGGCAGAGGAGCTGGGGGTCGCACGTGGACGCCAAGTTAATCTTAAAGGCTGGAAGCGACCGCAGAAGACGCTTTAAACCCGCTGCAGGATTTAATAATCTTAGAGCAGATACATTCAAGCTGAATCAGGAAGAACAGTATGTGTGGAATTGTCGGCGCGATTGCGCAACGTCAGGTAGCAGGAATTCTACTGGAAGGCCTCAAACGGCTTGAATATCGGGGTTACGACTCTGCCGGGATGGCCGTGCGTCATTCGGCGAGTGGTGAGTTGATCTGTACGCGGCGGTCTGGAAAAGTCGCCGAGCTGGAGAAGGCCCTGCAGCAGCAGTCGTTGGAGGGCACGATCGGTATTGCTCATACCCGCTGGGCCACTCATGGCAAGCCGCAGGAACGTAACGCCCACCCGCATATGGCGGGTGGCCGAGTGGCAGTGGTACACAACGGTATTATAGAAAATTACGAGATTCTTAAAGCCGAGCTTATCGGTAAGGGTGCGCAGTTTCACTCTGATACCGATACCGAAGTGATCGCTCACTTGGTTCACGAGCAGCTGAACGCCGGGGTTGATTTCAGAGCGGCGGTCAAGCAGACGATCAAGCGGCTCCAGGGCGCCTATGCCCTAGCAATTATGGATCAGCGGCAACCCGGTCTGATTATGGCGGCGCGGATGGGTAGCCCGTTGGTGATCGGGGTCGGCATCGGTGAGAACTTTATCGCTTCAGATCCGCTGGCGATGCTCCAGGTGACGGATCAGTTTATCTATCTGGACGAGGGCGAGATCGCCGAGGTCAGGCTGGACGCTATCCATATTCGTGATGCCAACGGTGAGCCTGTCAGCCACCGCGTGCAACGCTTCGAGCACGGCCAGGATGCGGCCGACAAGGGTGAATACCGCCACTATATGCTCAAGGAGATCTACGAACAGCCTCGAGTGGTGAACGCGGTGCTCGAAGGTCGTCTGGGCAAAGACACGGTGCTTGAACAGGCCTTCGGCGCCGATGCTAAGGCGATCTTCGACCGAGTGCAGGCGGTGCAGATTATTGCTTGTGGTACCAGTTATCACGCCGGACTTATTGCTAAGTACTGGATCGAAGAGCTAGTCGGCATCCCCTGCATGATCGAGGTTGCCAGCGAGTACCGCTACCGCAAGACGGTGGTGCTGCCCAACAGCCTGTTTCTGACGATCTCCCAGTCGGGTGAGACCGCTGATACCCTAGCCGCCCTACGCGAGGCGAAGCAGAGCGGCTTTCTGGCCTGTCTGGCGATCTGCAATGTTCCCGGCAGTTCACTGGTGCGCGAATCCGATCTGGTGCTGATGACCATGGCTGGTCCCGAGATCGGGGTCGCTTCGACCAAGGCGTTCACCAGTCAGCTGGTCGCCCTGCTGCTGACCACGCTGGTGCTGGGCCGGCGCCATGGCCTGGCTGTGGAGACCGAGCACGAACTGGTCGCCGCGCTCAAGCAACTGCCGGCACAGCTCGAGCAGGTGCTGGCTTTGGATGAGCCCATTAAGCAGATGTCAGAACGCTTTGCCGATAAGCATCACAGCCTGTTTCTGGGGCGCGGAGCGATGTATCCGGTGGCGATGGAGGGGGCGCTTAAACTTAAGGAAATCTCCTACATCCATGCCGAAGCCTATCCCGCCGGTGAACTCAAACATGGCCCCCTGGCACTGGTCGACAGCGAGATGCCGGTCATCGTGGTGGCGCCCAACGACAGCCTGCTGGAGAAGCTCAAAGCCAATATGCAGGAGGTTAGGGCGCGCGGTGGTGAACTTTACGTGTTCTCTGACCAGGCGGCCGGACTGGAGAATGGCGAGGGGATTCATAAGATCGAGTTGCCGCATATCCACAGTACTCTGGGTCCGATTCTCTATACCCTGCCGCTGCAGCTACTCTCCTACCATGTGGCGGTGTTAAAGGGCACGGACGTCGATCAGCCCCGCAACCTGGCAAAGAGTGTGACGGTCGAATAGCCCGCAACGCAGCGGTAACAGGGTAATAGCAGGATGAATTCGACCCATTGTTAATCGATTAAATTAAGACTGAAAAAGACCCTCAGGGTGTCCTGGGGGTCCATCTATGTCCAGTGAATACGACGCTGTCGCCTCAACTCGTTTTCAGAGTGTCTCAGGCGTGTATCCACAGAAGGGTTAGCGAGGATCGTATCAGTGCAGCCTAGATAACCGCCTCTTCCGCGCTTATGATTCTGATCTGAGCACCGTGCTGCGCAATGCAGACATCGGTACATATAAAGAAAAAAGCGGCCGCGATCAATACCGCTTTTTTGATCCGTTGATGGAAGCGGATCAGACCTAAACCTCGAGCAGCCATTCCCTGGCGGCTGCCAGCGTCTCAAAGAGTTCGGTATCTACCCCGGAGATGCTATAGGTATTGGCCAGGTGTGCGTAAATGCGATCCTCGGGCCCAGGGGTACGGACGAACGCCGCTTTTATACAGCAGGGCAGGGCTTTTTTAAAGCTCGCACCCAGGTCATCGATCTCCATGAAGTTGAGAGGACTGATGTCTGCCTGGCGGAAGTCTATCAACGTGCGATCACAATATTTATAAAAAGGCCGAGACTTGATTCTGGTAGCATTGATCTTGGCCATGCTTACCAGACCCTGTTGAGTCACGAGGACATAGCGACCATCCTCTGATAATTCTACATCAATGCTCATATACCATCCTTGATTAAGAGCTTTAAGGCAGATTGAAATACAGTGCACGAATCATACTGCAGTGCAGTATAGGTGCTATTACCTATTAGTAGAATCTGATTTATAAAATAAAACAGTGAGGTACGAACAGTGTCCGCAGGTCGATGCAGAGGGGTTTTGGGTTAGCGTCCTAGAAGACCTCAAGTAGCCAATCCTGGGTGGCTGCCATCGTATCGAAGATTTCGGCCTCTACTCCGTAGATGCAATGGATGTTGGCCAGGTGCGCGTAAGCTCGGTTATCAGCCCCTTGAGCTATGACAAACGCCATTTTCTTACAGCCGGGAACGGCTTTATTAAAGCTCGCACCCAGATCATCGAGCTCTATAAACCCGAGAGGGCTGATGTCAGCCTGGCGGCAATCCACCAGCAGCCGATCGGAGTAGTTATACAAAGGTCGCGACTCGTCTAAGGCGACTTTGATCTCGGCACTGGACACCGCGCCGGTCACTGTCATAAGGACATAGCGCCTGTCATCCGATACTGTAACCTCAGTAATAATCGCTTCTCCTTGATTGGAATCTTTAAACCAGGATTTCATTAATGAGTAATATATCGCATTGCAACATGACTGTCTTTTTTCCCTTCTATCTAGGAGGCGGTTAGCCTCCTGACACCCTGATCCTGGAACCGGCTTGAGGGTTCGAACTCCGGGCGCACCTGTAGCTGACAACCGGTGTCTGGCGTGGTAGTTTTCGCACTTCAAAACCGCTGTATAGAAGGATGCTCTAACAATGAAAAAAACTGCGTTTCTTCCCGTTACATTTACCTTGCTGGGGTTAGGGCTGTTGGGGCTACCGGCACAGGCCGCCGAGAAGCATGTTGCCATCACCCAAATCGTCGAACATCCGGCCCTGGATGCCTGCCGTCAGGGGGTCCAGGATGGACTCGCGGCCGCTGGCTATAAGGTGGGCGATAACCTGCGCTGGAGCTACGAAAGCGCGCAGGGCAATCCGGTGACGGCGGCTCAGGTGGCGAAGAAATTTGCCGGCGACTCGCCCGATGTCATCGTGGCGATCTCTACGCCCTCGGCACAGACCGTCGCCGCCTCCGCGCGTCATATTCCGCTGGTATTTACTGCGGTTACCGATCCGCTCGGGGCCAAGCTGGTCAGCAATATGGCGCATCCGGGCAAGCTGATCACCGGCATCTCCGACCTGTCTCCGATCGATAAACATATGGAACTGATCCTGGAGCTGGTGCCTGGCGCCAAGCGTCTGGGGGTGCTCTATAACCCGGGGGAAGCGAACTCGGTAACCCTGGTTAACATGGTCCGAGAAGAGGCGAGTGCGCGGGGCATGACCCTAGTCGAAGGCGTCGCCATCAAGTCCGGCGATGTGCTGGCGGCGGTACGCAGTTTGGTCGGCAAGGTGGATGCGCTCTACGTCCCGCTGGATAACACCGTCGTCTCGGCCCTGGAAGCCGTCATCAAGGTTGCCGAACAAAATGATATCCCCCTTATCAGCGGCGATACCGATTCGGTTACTCGGGGTACCGTCGCGGCGGTGGGCTTTAACTACTACGATGTTGGCGTACAGACCGGCAAGATGGTGGCGCGGGTGCTGAACGGCGAAGCGCCCGGTGATATTGCCGTCGAGCGGGTCCAGCAACTGGAGCTGTATCTTAATCCGGGGGCGGCCCAGCGGATGGGTATTAGCCTGCCGCAGGCGATGCTCGACCGTGCCAAACAGATCGTTGAGTAGCATGAGTATGAGCAGTAACAACACCAACAGGAGCCCGCTGTGAGTCAAATCGCCTTTCTGGGTGCTATCGAGACCGGATTGTTGTTCGGCCTGGTCGCCTTCGGGGTCTATCTGTCCTTCAGAATTCTGGACTTTCCCGACCTGACCGTGGATGGCAGCTTCCCGCTGGGGGCTGCCGTGTCTGCGAGCCTGATTGTGACCGGCTTTAATCCCTGGCTGGCGACATTGCTGGCGATGATCGCGGGGGCGGCTGCGGGATTTGTGACGGCCTGGATGAATGTAAAACTGAAAATTCTGCATCTGCTGGCGTCTATCCTGACCATGATCGCGCTCTATTCGGTCAATCTGCGGATCATGGGCCGTCCCAACGTGGCCTTGCTAGGTGAGACGACGGTGCTGACGCCACTAGAGGCGTATGGCCTGCCTTATTACTGGGTCGCACCGCTGGCCTTTACGCTGGTGGTACTGGTGGCCGGAATACTGCTGGTGTTGTTCCTGAAATCGGAGCTGGGACTGGCGATGCGGGCCACGGGTGCCAACGCACGGATGGCGCGTGCTCAGGGCGTGGCGACGGGCGGGATGATCATGCTCGGGATGGCGCTCGCCAACGCGCTGGTGGCGCTCTCGGGGAGCCTGTTCGCGCAATCGCAGGGCAGTGCCGATATCACCCTTGGGGTGGGCGTGATCGTGGTCGGTCTGGCCTCGGTGATCGGTGGCGAAGCCCTGTTGTCGACCCGCACTATCGTGCTGGCGGTGTTCGCCTGTGTGCTGGGTTCGATCTTCTATCGGCTGGTGATCGCCTTCGCGCTGAATGCGGATTTTATCGGTCTTAAGGCACAGGATTTGAATCTGGTCACCGCAGTGCTGGTGGCACTGGCGATCGTCCTGCCACAGTTCAAGCGTGACACCCTGGCCAAGTGGAGGTCCAGATGATCGATATTAAGGATATCCGGGTGACCTTCGCCAAGGGCACGCCGGTAGAGAACCCAGCCCTGTGTGGGTTATCGATCTTTATCGAAGAGGGTGAATTTGTCACCGTGATCGGTTCCAACGGTGCCGGTAAGTCCACCCTGCTTAACAGTATCTCCGGGGAGATTAGCGTCGACTCCGGCGAGATCTACCTGGGCGATCGCTGTGTGACTGGCCACTCTACCCGGCGCCGTGCACGCGATGTGGCGCGGGTGTTCCAGGATCCGATGGCCGGCACCTGCGAAAATCTCAGCATCGAAGAGAACCTAGCCTTAGCCATGAAGCGCGGTGGCGGTCGTGGGCTGGGCTGGGCGGTGCGGCGCGAGTACCGGCAGCGCTTTGTGCAGCGCCTGAAACGGCTGGGACTGGGGCTGGAGCTGCGTCTGGAAGATCGCATGGGGCTGCTCTCCGGCGGGCAGCGGCAGGCGGTCAGCCTGCTGATGGCGACCCTGCAGCCGATGCAGATCCTGCTGTTGGACGAGCATACCGCGGCCCTGGATCCCAAGACCGGCGCCTTCGTGCTGGAGCTGACCCGCGAGATCATCAAAGAGCAGAACCTGACCGCGTTAATGGTGACCCACAGCATGAAGCAGGCGCTGGAAGTGGGGCAGCGCACCCTGATGCTGCATGGCGGGCGAGTCGCCTTCGATGTGGCTGGTGCGAATCGGCAGGGACTCGAGGTAAAAGATCTGCTGGCGCTGTTCGAGCGCAGCGAAGGCGAGCAGCTAGCCGATGACAGCCTGCTGTTGAGCTGACCCGCAAGCCCTGGGTGATGTATCGCAAAACCTGGTGAACTCGCATAGGGCTAAATAAGGGCTCTGTCCGGGTTAAGTGTTGCGAGCAGTTTATTCTGCATTATTGTCTTTTTAATAAAATCTTTGTTCCGCCCCTCGGGCGGCTGTAGTTATTTGTAGTGACAAAGCGAGGTAGGCTGGGATGCAATCCTCGCTTTTATTGATCCATGCAAAGCTGCTTATATGCATGTGTACCTGAAGGACCCTAGGCTGGGATTGCATTCCAGCCTAGGGTCCTTCCTGATTACCCATAAAGCCCTGCCTATACGCTAGGGTCTTCATTGTTTATATTTTTTGCGTGTCGGTTAAGCGTTCTGTTACCGCGCAATACTTAACGGGGACATGGCCTAAATAAAGGCCTGCGCTGAAGACAGTTTCGGATATGAACAGCAGCTGATATGGACAGGGATACCAGACTAATGTAGGAGACTCGAGGGATCTTTGTTGCTAAATGGCAAGGATAAGGGTAAAAATAACAAATAGAACAATCAAATGAGGGAACTGACACTTGCGATTGAGGTCATTTGGAGGCTCTCAATGACGTATATCCTCGCAGGATTCACAGGGAGTGCAAGTGCATAGAAAGCAAGTTTTCTTACAGTCCTGTTCAGTTTAACACTGGGTTATGCCGATCACAGCGTCATCTGAACTCCTCTTAATGGTGAGACAACTGCCGGTGTTAGCGTGGCATTCAACAACGTTGGCAGCTTAACCGGCGCTGAGAACCCTGCGCGGATGTTTGGCTAAGGTTTGAAAGCTCAACGGGTCATTTAGCGAGGGGAGGATTATCGAGACAGTCACGGTTTCACCAAAATGAGACACCCGCTTATTTCAAATTTCGAGAGTTGAGGTTTAAAAAATCTTTTATGAACTATGCAAAGCAGTTATTTTTTATCCCGATACTTTGTGTTCTCTCTAGCGCGCAAGCGGCTACGCCTGAGCTGAATGCACCCTTAGATAGCCTGGTAATCTATTCCGGAGACTACCTGACGACGGGCGACACTGCAAAAATCTATGGCAATGCGACGGCCGGAGCCGCCCTGACACTGGGCGCGTCTGGATTGATCGATGGCAATGCTCAGGCCGAAGTCGCCCTGACACTGGGCGCGTCTGCAATAGTCAATGGCAATGCTCAGGCTGGAACTGCCGCGGTAACACTTGACGGGGGTGCCGTGGTTGAAGGTGATGCTACGGCCGGAACCGCTGTCACCGTCGGCACAGGGGCCCGTGTTGGTGGCAAAATTACAACGGGTAGTGCAGAGACGTTTGCGGACCAGCAGGAACAACTCAATGAGGTGCAAGTACAACTGCGCGCGATGAGAACAGATCCAGGAGCCATTAAGCTTCCAGCGTCGATAAGCCACACCACTCTCAAAAAAGGTATCTATTTCACAGAAACGGAGATGACAACGGTTGCGGGCAGTATCCTCACCTTTGATGGCGAAGGCGTGGAGGGCCATTGGCTTATCCATAGTGAAAGCTATATTGCCCTGGGTGCGGGTACCAACATAATATTGGAAAATGTCACCCCCGGCAGCACGATTACCTGGAATTCAAACACTTACGCCTCCGCAGGCGCAAATGCTGAGCTGATCGGTACTTTTTTTGCTAATACTTACATCACCATAGGGGCAGGCACGACACTCAAAGGCATCGGTGGTGCTTGTGGCGGTCTGCTTACCACTACCGAGTATGTCAGCTTAGGTGCAGGAAGCACCGTTGGAGGGCTTGGTTGCGGGGTTCAGCCAACCGCACAGATAGATCATTATCAAATAATTCATGATGGTCAGGGCCTGACCTGTGAAGCTGAGACGGTTACCCTTAAGGCCTGTACCAATGCCGATGCGGGTTCTTGTACGCTAAGTGAGGAGGCCGTGACCCTCGATGTTAACGCGACGGGGTCAGCTCTGGCCACTGATAGCATCACCTTTACGGGGATCGGTACGGCCAGTCTTGCCTATAATATTGCCGAGCCAACCCTGTTATCACTGGGAAATGCATCGTTAGCAGCAGCGAATCCGACAGTCTGTTCTGATGGCAGTACGAGCAGTTGTACGCTGGTGTTTGCGGATGCCGGGTTTAGATTTTTAAACGCTAGCTCAGGTTCGTCTGCAACGATTACACCTCAGGTTTCCGGGATAAGTTTTCCTCTCAGGTTACAGGCCGTCGAAAATGACGACGGTGTCTGCAAAGGTCTGCTTGCCGGTAATCAGGCGATAAATATATCGCAGGAAAATGTCGCCCCCGGTGGCGTTAGCGGTCTCAGTTTTAGTGTTGGTGGCGAGGATATTGCGAAATACTCGGACTACACCCCTACCGGATTGGTCTTTGATGCCGAGGGTATTGCGGAAATTCCAACCCCCCTTTATAACGATGCAGGACAAATTCGCTTACATGCCTATTATGACCTGAACGGCGTGACAGTATCTGGCAGCAGTAATGCGTTCTGGGTAAGCCCCGCTGAGCTGGTTGTCAGTGCAGAGGCGGATGCTATTGCGTTAAATAGTGCGTCCGCAATTGCAACGCCTACCCATAACGCAGGTGAAAATTTTACGTTCACCCTGACGGCACTTAACAGCCAGGGTATTATCACGCCGAACTATTCACCGGGACAGATACAGCTAAAGCTAGAACGCACCGGGCCTACTCTGAGTGGCAGTGTCGATGGTGAGCTGACGTATGCGGCGGCTTCAACGTTAGAAACCAGCACCAATGCTGTATTCCAGGATGTCACGCTGACTAACTTTTCTTTGGGGCAGTCTACTTATTCGGCTGCACAGTATTCTGAAGTGGGCTTGCTTACTCTGGTTGTTCAAGACCGCGACTATGGTAACGCGGGTATTATCGTTCCGGCGACTGCGATTAATATTGGCCGCTTTACTCCTGATCACTTTACACAAACCGTAGAGCAAAAGGGTATTTTTCATGTAACCTATAATTCGACAATAGCCTTTACCGCCTATAGCGGCCAGAAGGACGAAGCGACGAATAATCTGGGTGCGATCTCATACTTAACCAGTCCTATATTGGTTATTACGGCTTACAATAAACAAGGTGATATTACCCAAAACTATTATGAGGACGCTGAGGGTAGCGCTAATGATTATATGAAACTCAGCGGCTCCGATATTATTATCGGTGCACCGACGACAGACCTAGTAGCGAAAGGAGTTAGTAACAACAACCTATCCTTAACAGCCAACATGCATACGGGCACTCTGAGTCAAGATGATTTGACCGTATTTCCGAATGTTGCCCTGCCCAGAGGGGTATTGCATTATCATTTCTCAACTGAGGATAACTTTTTCTACAATCGTTCTGCCGATGCACTAGTGGCGCCCTTTATATCGGCTATAAATTTTTCTATCGCTACTCTCATCGATGCAGACAACGTCAGCGCCACTACCACTGCGGATGCATCACCTACAGGCGTAGAGATTCGATTTGGCCGCTTACGGCTGGCAAACACTTCGGGACCCGAAACGTCCAATTTCCCTCAGCCGCTGAAGCTTGAATATTTTAATGGGACTGTCTTTGTTGTCGCCTCAGATGATAATTTCACAAGTTATGATGCAGGGAGAATGTCACTGACCAATATTAGCTTAGATCCCGCACTTACCTCTGTACAGGGAGGAACGGGGAATTTTTTGGCGGGTCAGACTCAGGCACTTGAATTAACGGCTCCCGGCGACGGAAATCAAGGACAGGTAGGCGTGACCTATGATGCCTTCGAGTGGTTGAAATATGATTGGAATAATGAGGGTACTTATGACAAGAGCCCTTCAGCCGTCGCCACCTTTGGTATATCCCTGGGTCACGGCAATCTCATCTATTGGGGGGAACAGTCGAGTTTCTGATACTCTCAAGCGTTGAAATTATTAGACAGAGTTAGCGCTGCCCGTGTTCTCTACGGGCTTAGGGCCGTAGGCTGGAATGCAATCCCAGCAACACTCCAGCACCCCTCCATATACGCCTGCATCTGTGCAGGTTCGCATAGGCCAATGAACGCTAGGATTGCATCCCAGCCTACCTCGCTACCCAGAGTGAAGGCGTATGGGTCACAACCGTTAACTAGGACATCGCCTATTGGGTGCCCCCGACCAGAGCCCAGAAACAAAAAAGGCCTGCATCGCTGCAAGCCTTAGAAGTGTTGGTGCCCGGAGACGGAATCGAACCGCCGACACGAGGATTTTCAATCCTCTGCTCTACCGACTGAGCTATCCGGGCTACGCAATCGGTGCGTATTAAACACGTACACCGAATAAGAGTCAAGGACTCCTGGGCGACATTGTCGGCTATGCCAGGGTTTATGGTTGTGATCCGCAGGGTTCTACCCGGACGGGCCTGGCGGCGGAGGGTTATTCTGCCAGAGTATTGATGACTCGCCCGACCGCTGAGACAGGCAGTTACGATATCAGTAGTGTAAAAAACTAACGTACCCTGTGGATACGGCGTTAGTGTTTTGCAGTAAAGCGGAAATTTCGTCCAAGACCTATCTATCTATCTACCTATCTACCTACCTACCTACCTACCTACCTACCTACCTATCTACCTACCTATCTACCTATCTACCTATAGGGGTTGAGTGGCGACTAGTTCTTTCCTGTCAGCGTATTGCCCGTGTTACCCCATCCCACCCCATCCCATCCCATCAGCACAACGTACTCATACCTATAAAATTTATTTGTAATGGCACTAACCACAAGCATAGTAAAATATAGCCGATTGTGTTAAAAACGAGTTTGCAATACACGGTTTCTATAAAATGAGGGAGGATAGTCTGATCAGCCTGTTAACTAAGAAAAAGTCAGGTCGTGGACGTGTCGGTTTGACGCTTAATGTAGATGGGCTCGGATTGGCCTATTACGATGAGCGTCAGGCTCATCCTTTACGCTGTCAGCAGCTCGATCAGTGCCGTATCGATACTCCGGAGTTGTTAAAAGCTGCCGTGAATAGCTGGGGAATGGCTGGTTGCGCCACGACTTGGGTTTTACACCCTAAAGATTATAGTCTGCTGTTGGTCGAAGCGCCTACAGTGCCCGATATCGAGATGAGGGATGCATTGCGCTGGCGGATCAAGGACATGGTGTCCTTTGATATAACTAACTCAGTGATCGACTATTTTCCTCTGCCTGAAGATGCCTATCGTGGTCGCAACAATATGTTGTATGTGGCCATTATCGAGCCGTCGGTATCTGAGAATATCCTCACGATGATGTTGGCGGCCGGTTTGACGCTCGAGGCGATCGAGATTCCGGAATTGGCATTGCTGCGACTCAAGGCCCTTGAAGGGGATACCCTAGGTACCGCTATTCTTGGACTGCAAACCCCCATCGGCATTATCAATTTAGTCTCTGAAGGTCATCTTTATCTGACTCGCAAGGTTGATACCCCCGTGGCTTTGACCGCAGCCGATGTCAAGGATATCGAAGCCCGAGCAGGCAACATAGTGTTGGATCTGCAGCGGTCGTTGGATTATTTCGATAGCCAGATCGGCAAGTCGCCCTGTCTTCGCCTGCTGGTGTGTCCTGTGCAACCGGGTGATACCCCCTTGCTAGGGCAGTTGCGCAATAACCTTGAGGTTGAACTAGTGCAGCTGGATCTGGGTGAGTATTTTAGCTGTGAACCGCCACTGACGCCGACGTTGCAGATGCAGGTGATGCTGGCGGTAGCGGCTGTACTACCGGAGAATCCGGCATGAAGCAGCAGATCAATCTCTATGTAAAACAGGAGCAGGTGCACATTTCTGTCTCGGCACTGACCGTGCTGCAGCTGGGACTCGCGGTGACCCTATTGCTGGTAACGATCTGGGTACTGGAAAGTAGGGGGCTGAGCCAACTGCACCAAGAGATAGCGGCGCTCAAGCAGCAGAATGCGGAGCTGGCTGCCAAGACCCAGACTCTGCGTGAGCAGAAGCGTCCTAAAACAGAATTACCGGCACTTCGTCAGACACGCGACATGTTGCATCAGAAGCTGGACGCACGGCGTCATTTTGGCGAGCTGTTGGCGCAAATGGTGCCGCCCGGAAGTCGTATCTTTTCGCCACTGTTTATTGGCCTGTCGGAGCAGGTGGTAGAGGGCGTCTGGTTAACGCGGATCCAGTCGAGTAACAACGGTGCCCAGATCTTCCTTCAGGGGCACGCCCGCAATGCGGCGCTTATGCCAAAATATCTGCGGCATTTGGGACAGGCTTCGGCCTATAAGAATGCGCAGTTCGATCAGTTTGAGCTGTCTGAAGCGGCTACCGGAATTGGTTTTATGCTTAGCGGCAGTCGACCTAAGGGAGGGAATAGCGATGGATGATTTACGGAGCTGGGCGGCATATTTTGACGCCATGAGCCTGCGTGAGCGAGTAATGATCCTGATCGTTCTACTTGTGGCTCTGGCCTTTCCCATGTTCACCTATTTGATTGAGCCGGCACAGAAAGACAGCCTGGCGCTGACCAGTGTGCGGCAAAATCTTCAGACCGAAAGTGCTGCGGGAAAACTCGAGTATGCCTTGGCCAAGGCGCTGAAGGTCAAAGATCCGAACGAGGTTCTACAGCAGCAGATCGAGACTTTTGAACGCCAGATTGAGGTGCTTGTGCAGCAGCAGAACCTAAGCTCTGCCGCGCTGGTCGAGCCGCTGGAGATGGTCGAGTTGTTGCAGCAGATCTTGCAGGCACATAAGGGAATCCAAGTACTGTCGGTGCACAAACAAACACCGATCAGAATCGATATTGCTGCGGCTCAAGGGGATGAAGCCGTCTCCTTGGGGATATTTCGGCACAATCTGGAGCTGGTTCTCGAAGGGGAGTTTTTTGAGGTGCAGGGTTTTTTGCAAGCCGTTGAGCAGGCGAATAAATCACTGTTTTGGGACAGAATCGATTACCAGGTTGGCGGCTACCCTAGCGCTCGGGTGACGCTACTGATGTATACCCTTAGTTCGACACAGGAGTGGCTAGGTGTTTAAACGAGGCCGGATCGGGACTTTATTGGCGGTGCTTGTGGTGTTGAGCGTACAGACGCTGCCGAGTCAGGCAGCGGTCGATCCGACTCGTCCTCCGACACTGCAGGGCAATGGCGCGGTAACGCCGCCTGTAAAAATCAGTCCCTGGCAACTACAGCTGATTCGAATCAGCGCAGAGGGCCGTCAGGCCGTGGTTAATGGCGTCCGGCTGCGTCAAGGTGATTCTGTTCGCGGCGCCCAGTTGGTATCGATTGAGTCAGGAACAGTGGTGCTTAAAAAGGGTAATCGACGAATTCCACTACAGCTGGGATCAAGCATCAATATTAAACGAAACAGTCAGGGATTAGAGTAGATGCAGTGGTTAACAGCAGGTGGGCTTGGATTGATAGTGCTGCTCAGTGGTTGTCAAAATTGGCAAGCAACGACCGGTGTCACCGCAAAGCAAGAGGGTACTCAGCTATTGTCTGAAGCCCTGGCGGATAATCAGCGTCTGGAGGCGAACCTCCAGGCCTCTTCAGCCGATGTGATGCAGGCACTGTTGCCTCCACTGCAGGTTCAGGGGCTTTCGAGTAGCGACGGCCAGCGTTTTGACCTCAGTACCAAGGCGTTGGATGCGCGCAGCTTCTTTATGGGGCTGGTGCAGGATACCCCCTATAACATGATGGTGAGTTCAGGTATCGAAGGCACTATTACACTGGATCTGAAAAACGTCACCGTCGATGAGGTGATGCGCACGGTACGTGAGGTATACGGTTACGAGTTTAAACAGAGCGGCAATCTTTACCAGGTGGTGCCTACTCGGCTGGAAACGGTCATATTCGAGATTGATTACCTTAATATTAGTCGCTCCGGAGGCTCCGACATTCAGGTGAGTCCAGGAGCGGTCACCCAAAGTGACAGTCAAGTCATAGGAACGCAGATCAATACGCGTAGCTCGACTGACTTCTGGGGCCGGTTACAGCAGACCCTGGGTGCGATTGTAGGTTCTGGTGAAGGGCGTACCGTGGTAATCTCGCCCCAGGCCGGTATCGTCGTGATCAAAGCTCTGCCCAGTGAACTGGAGGCCGCGGGACAGTTTTTATCTAAGGCACAGTTAACCCTGCAGCGGCAGGTGATTCTCGAGGCTAAAATACTCGAGGTGAGGCTCGATAGCGGCTATCAAGCGGGCATTAGCTGGTCGGGTATCCTCAATAGTAATGGCAATTCATTGGGATTGAAGCAGACCGGCGGGACGGTGGCGAATGCTACTTCTGCGGGTGGTATTTTTAGCGCCGCGCTTAATCTAACCAATGATTTCAAAGGACTGATTGAGCTGTTGGAAACTCAGGGGCAGGTGCAGGTGCTATCGAGTCCTCGAGTGTCGACGCTCAACAATCAAAAAGCAGTAATTAAAGTGGGTACCGATGAGTTTTTCGTCACCGACATCTCGACCACTACGACCTCAGGTACGGCTACTACTACGACTCCGGATGTAGAGCTGACCCCGTTCTTTTCCGGGATTGCCTTGGACGTGACGCCACAAATTAGTGCCAACGGTGAGATCATCCTGCATGTCCATCCGTCGATCAGTGAGGTAGAGGACCAGCAGAAGGTGATCTCTCTGGGCAGCGAAACCCTAGAGCTGCCTCTGGCTAAGAGCACGATTCGTGAATCTGACAGTGTCGTGCGTGCCAGAAGTGGTCAGGTGATCGTGATTGGTGGCCTGATGCAGACCAACAGCAGTGACGGAAAAAGTAAAATCCCAGTGCTTGGAGATCTTGATAAGGTGGGTGGACTGTTCCGGCAGCAGAGCCAGAAAACGGAGAAAATCGAACTGGTCATACTACTCAAACCGACCATTGCCGATAGCGAAACCTGGCGGACGAACCTGCAGCAGAGCCTGGGAAACTTCAACGACCTCTATCACCGTGAAAAGTTGAATCAACCGCTTCGCAATTAGCCGGGCTACCTCGCCAGGGGTTCAAGCAGGCTGACTGAAGAGCGGTGGTGGCGAGAGGAACGGCTCTCTTAAGATAGAAAGGGAGTCATGTTTTTCGAGCATTTGCTGTGAAGATCCGTAGGACAGTCGATTTACACAGCAAAAGCTGCCTGTAGGACAGGCTGTGTGCAGGGACGCTGTTTGAGAATACGGATTCTATTTGCCAAAAATAGCGGGAAATATGGCCGCTTCTTAACTAAAAGAACCGGATTTCGCAGTAGGTCAGTCTATTCTCGGTCAGCCTCCTAGATAGCCTGTAACCGCGATGTATACTAAATAGGCCGACAGCATCATGTATCAGCATTATTTCGGCCTAAACGAATTGCCGTTTACGTTGACACCGAATACCCACTTTTTTCTTAATATGCCCACGCATCAAGAGGCGTTGAACCTGATTTTGGTGGCGCTGGAGAACAGTGACGGTTTCGTTAAAATAGTGGGCGAGGTCGGCACCGGAAAAACGCTGCTGTGTCGTAAGGTACTCAATTCACTTGATGTCAGCTGTATCAGTGCTTATATCCCTAATCCCTACCTGAGTCCTGATGAATTCCGAATGAGCTTTGCGCTCGAGCTAGGCGTGAATACAGAGAACCTCAGGGGTAGTTTCGATCTGCTGGAACGGATCAACCAGCGCCTGATTGAGCGGGTCGCCGAGGGCAAGCGGGTGGTGCTGGTTGTTGATGAAGCCCAGGCGATGCCGGAGAACACCATCGAGGCGTTGCGGCTGCTGACCAATCTGGAGACCGAGACCACCAAGCTGTTTCAGGTGCTGCTCTTTGGTCAGCCGGAGCTGGATCAGCTGTTAGGACGGACCTCGTTGCGTCAGCTGCGCCAGCGAATCACTTTTTCCTACCGGTTGCAGTCTCTCGATAGCGAGGCCACCGGGGAGTATCTGCATCATCGGTTGACGTTAGCAGGCTATACCGGCGTTACGCTCTTTAACCGCAAGGCCGTCAATCTGCTCTGGGAAGCGTCTGCGGGGACGCCGCGGTTGATCAATATCCTAGCCCATAAGGCGATGATGGTGGCTTATGGTAAAGGCGAGCACCAGATCACGCCAGCACACATCAGGATGGCTGCTCGGGACACCGAAGGGGTGCTCTTGCGACCCACCGCCGTCCCGAGGATCGCAGCTGCCTGCTTAATGGCTGTAGCTATTGCTGCCTGGTTGGTCGTGGGGGACTGGCTATGAGTCTCGTCAACGAGATGCTACGCGATCTGGATAAGCGCCGCCGCACCTCCCCAGAGGCTCAGGCCCCCAGCGTGAGGCGAGCTCCGGCTCCGACGCGACTACAGAGTGCCTCGGGTACGAGCCTGGGCGTCTGGGTGCTGGCGCTGGCGCTGGCGTGCGCGGCGGGTCTGTGGCTCTATCATTATTCACAATCAGGTCCGCACGCGCAGTCAGAACCTGTGGCATCTGCATTCGGGTTACTGGCAACAACCTCCGACCTCCCGGCAGCCGAGCAGACTGCGACCATTACCAAGGCCGAGCCTCAGGTGCAGATAATCGGCGTTGAATGGATCCGGCAGCCGCTGTTGGAACTGCAGCTGACTCTGAATCAGGCACCGACACAGCAGGTGCTGACCAGCACCTCGCGGTCGCTGCACTTGGATCTGGGCCCTGTGGGGTTGGATCTGGAGCTACCTGTGCCTGACTCTGGGCTGATTCGCTTGGTTCAATTTGTTAATAACAATGGCCATCTAACCCTGGCGCTGGAAACGCAGCAGGATGTGTCGTTTAGAATTTTCGCGCGTAATGGAGACAACCAACACCGGCTGGTGCTGAGTATCGCCCCCCAGCCGCAGCCCACACCGGCCTCAATGGCCAAGGTGCCGCCGGTTGTTGGCGTAGAGGTGGCCAATTCCGTAACGGCGCGTCCTGAGAAGGCCCGCGCACAGAGCATCGGCGTGAATCAACCGAGCTCAGCTGCCCAGGTGAGCGCGCAAGCTGAGTCTGAGCATATCCCAGTCCCCCCCGTCGCATGGCGTAAAACAGCCTTGAAGTCGTTAGAACAGCGAGATCAGGCGGCGGTTGTCCAGGCGCTGGCGAAGGTTCAGAGTCGCCAATCGCCTCAGGCGCGGCAGTTGCTGGAAGCTCTGCTCTTGCAGGATCCCAATGCGTTCTCCAGCCGCACTCTACTGGCGTCCCTGTATATCGGCGAGCAACAACTAGACCAGGCCGAACAGCTGATTACTGCGGGTTTAGCACTGGACCCGAACCATGCGGGTCTGCGCAAGCTCAGGGCGAGGCTGTTGATTCAAGAGGGGGCATTACCCGCCGCAATCCGTTTGCTCAGTGGCAGTCAACCTGAGGTGAAGGCCGATCCAGAATTTCACCAGTTACGTGCCGCGGCACTGCAGGCCGCTGGAGAGCATCAGCAGGCTGCTGAGGCCTACCATCATTTACTCCAGACCCGGGCCGACGAGCCCCGCTGGTGGATAGGGTTGGCGCTCTCTTTAGAGGCGTTGAAAAAGCCGCAACAGGCTAAACAGGCCTATCACAATGTATTTAAGATCCCGCAGCTGGCGCCCACCCTTGCTGATTTCGTCAGTCAGCGTCTGGTTCAGTTGGGAGGTTAGGAGCGATTATGGCAGTCCAAGGCAAGAAAGTTCGTATCGGTGACCTGCTGGTTCAGAATTCGGTTATTAGTGAACCCCAGTTACTGGAAGCGCTGGCTAAACAGAAGAAGACCGGTCAGAAGCTGGGCCGTACCCTGGTCGATATGGAGATGGTGACCGAGGATCGCTTTATCGAGTTCCTGTCGCAGCAGCTTAAGATCCCGGCGGTCGAACTGACGCACTATGAGTTTAATTCCAAAGAGGTCGCGCGGTTGTCGGAAGCTCATGCGCGACGCTTTCGATCGATCGTTCTGAAAGAGCATGATGACTACATTCTGATTGGCATGGCCGATCCGATGGATCTATTCGCCTTCGATGAACTGCAACGGTTGCTGCCTAAACCACTGCGTCAGGCGGTAGTGGCAGAGAGCCAGTTACTGAGTCTGATGGACCGGATCTATAGACGCACCCATGAGATCTCGAGCCTGGCGGGTAGGCTGGATGAGGAGATCGCCGATGATGGCTTTGATCTGGCCGGTCTGACTGCGGCGGACGATTCCGAAGTGCCGGTGGTCAAACTACTGCGGTCGATCTTTGAAGATGCGGTGCAGATGAAGGCCTCAGATATTCATATCGAACCTGACGAGAAGGTGTTGCGGATCCGCCAACGAGTCGATGGAATGCTGCAGGAACATGTCGTTAAAGAGACTCGGGTCGCCACCGCGTTGGTGCTGCGGCTTAAATTGATGGCTGAGCTGAATATTTCAGAAAAGCGTCTGCCGCAGGATGGTCGTTTTAACATCAATGTCAGCGGTCGTAATATGGATGTACGTATCTCAACCATGCCGATTCAGCATGGCGAGTCAGTGGTCATGAGGTTGCTGGATCAATCCGGCGGCAGCCTCGGCCTGGATAAGGCGGGCTTGCCCGATAATATGCTCAGGCGTTTCCGTCGACTGATCCAACAGCCACATGGCCTGATTCTGGTCACCGGTCCCACCGGCAGTGGTAAGACCACGACCCTCTACGGCGCCCTGATGGAGCTTAATCAGTCGAGCAAGAAGGTGATCACCGTCGAAGATCCGGTCGAGTACAAGATCCAGCGGGTCAACCAAGTGAACGTCAATCCCAAGATCGGACTGACCTTTGCCAAGGTATTGCGGGCGACGCTGCGTCAAGATCCCGACATCCTGCTGGTGGGCGAGATCCGCGATAGTGAAACGGCCTCGATCGCCATGCGGGCGGCGATGACCGGCCACCTGGTGCTCTCCACCCTGCACACCAACGATGCGATCAGCTCGGCGATGCGGCTGGTGGATATTGGCGTCGAAGGCTTTATGGCAGCTTCCGCCCTGCGCGGGGTGCTGGCTCAGCGATTAG
>JBLHND010000037.1:0-24529 GCA_047622605.1 Motiliproteus sp.
AGTCGGTTATCTGCTTCTGTAACTTGGGGTTGGACTCGGCCGATAGTTTGATCATCAGCCGCAGATCGTTAGCGGTTGTCAATGATAGGGCGTGAGGCGCGAGTGCTGTTCAACGGTCATTGAGGAAGTCGTTGTCATCCTGGAGAAAAAACATCTCTCCTTCCGTCGAAGAGTCGGTTATCTGCTTCTGCAACTTGGGGTTGGACTCGGCCGATAGTTTGATCATCAGCCGCAGATCGTTAGCCGAATCAGCGTGAGCAAGCGCCTCGTCGTAGGAGATCTCTGCGTCTTCAAAAAGCTTAAAAAGGGCCAGATCGAAGGTTTGCATGCCGATATTGGTCGATTTTTTCATTAGCTCTTTAAGTTCGTGAACCACGCCCTTGCGAATCAGGTCGGAGGCTAGCGGGGTATTGATCAACACCTCGATCGCGGCGACCCGGCCTTTACCGTCGGCGCGTGGTATTAGCTGTTGAGCGATAATCGCCTTCATGTTGAGTGACAGATCCATCCACACCTGGCTGTGATGCTCGGGGGGGAAGAAACTGATAATACGATCCAGTGCCTGGTTGGCGTTGTTGGCGTGCAGAGTGGCAAGGCACAGGTGTCCGGTCTCTGCAAACTGCAGTCCGTAGCCCATGGTATCTTTGCTGCGTATTTCACCCATAAGGATCACATCGGGTGCCTGGCGCAGGGTGTTCTTGAGCGCTATCTCAAAGCTGGGGGTGTCGATCCCGACCTCGCGCTGGGTGATGATGCACTTCTTGTGATCGTGAATAAATTCGATCGGGTCCTCAATGCAGATGATATGACCCTTGGTGTTCTCGTTGCGGTAGTCGATCATCGAAGCCAGCGAGGTGGTTTTACCGGTACTCGTCCCCCCCACGAACAGGATAAGTCCCCGTTTAGCCAGCGCCAGGTCTTTAATCACCGGCGGCAGTCGCAGCTCCTCCATCGTCGGGATTTCGTTTTTGATCCGCCGCAGCACCATGCCAGGCGAGTTGCGCTGAAAGAAGGCGCTTACTCGAAAACGACCTATACCCGGGGCACTGATCGCGTAATTGCATTCATGGGTGGATTCGAATTCGGATTGCTGGGCGTCGTTCATGGTGCTGTAGGTCAGCGATCGTGATTGTTCGGCGGTGAGCGGATCGCGGGTCAGAGGTTTAACGGAGCCGTCGATCTTGACACTGGGGCGTGCGCCCGCCGTTACAAAGAGGTCGGAGGCCTCCCTTTCTACCATGACTTTCAGAAGTTGTGTAAAGTCCACTGAGGTACCTTGATTAATGGCGGGTTTCGCTCACCGGTTACTGTTCTTCTTAAAATAAAGGGCCGGAGGGTGAACGTATGGCTAGAAATTTTGCGGCATCTTGGCTTTTTCACGGGCCGTCTCACGCGATATCAGGCCTTTCTGGACCATCGCCTGCAGACATTGATCCATGGTCTGCATCCCGTGTGCCGCACCGGTCTGAATGGTTGAGTACATCTGCGCCACCTTGTCTTCGCGAATCAGGTTCCGGATCGCCGGGGTGCCGGCCATGATCTCGTGCGCTGCGATCCGTCCGCCCTTGGGTTTCTTAAGCAACGTCTGGGAGATAACCCCCTCTAGCGATTCGGATAGCATCGAGCGTACCATGGATTTTTCATCACTTGGGAAGACATCGATGATCCGGTCGATAGTCTTGGCGGCAGAGGTCGTGTGCAGGGTGCCGAACACCAGGTGGCCTGTTTCTGCGGCGGTCAACGCCAGACGTATGGTCTCCAGATCGCGCATCTCGCCGACCATGATAATATCCGGATCCTCACGCAGCGCCGAGCGCAGTGCCTCGGAAAACCCCAGAGTGTCACGATGTACCTCTCGTTGATTGACCAGACATTTTTTGCTCTGGTGCACAAATTCGATTGGGTCTTCGATGGTAAGGATATGGTCGTTACGCGTGTCGTTAACATAGTCGACCATTGCCGCTAGCGTGGTACTCTTGCCCGAACCTGTGGGGCCGGTGACCAGCACCAGGCCGCGAGGTTTGTCCGCGAGATCTCTAAAGACCTTACCCATGCCGAGAGTTTCCATCGAGAGGATGTCGGTAGGAATGGTGCGGAATACGGCCGCAGCACCGCGATTCTGATTAAAGGCGTTAACTCGGAAGCGTGCCAGGCCGGGAATCTCGAACGAAAAGTCGGTCTCTAAGAACTCCTCGAAGTCCTTACGCTGCTTGTCGTTCATGATCTCGTAGACCAACGAATGGACCTGCTTGTGATCCAGGGATGGCATCTTGATGCGTCGCACATCGCCATCGACACGGATCATGGGTGGAACGCCAGCGGAGATGTGGAGGTCAGATGCGTTTTGTTGCACGCTGAACGTTAGCAATTCGGTGATATCCATAGGAGACTCTGGACCCTTATAGGTCAATCCAATAGAGTGAGTATCTTGCAGCAAACATTATTACCGAAAGAAAAGCCGATGAGTAGCATTGCCGAAAGGATTAGCACGACTTTAACCCGTATCCGCCACGCCGAGCAACGATCCGGGCGCTTGTCCGAGAGTGTGACCTTGCTGGCGGTGAGTAAAACCAAACCGGCGCAGAGGATACGCCAGGCCTATAGCGCGGGGCAGCGGCATTTTGGTGAAAACTATCTGCAGGATGCGTTGCCCAAAATCGAACAACTGGCTGATTTGGACATCTGCTGGCACTTTATCGGTCCGCTGCAATCGAATAAAAGCCGGGCGGTGGCTGAGCATTTTGACTGGTTTCACAGCCTGGACCGGCTCAAGATTGCCCAACGCCTGAGTGAGCAGCGGCCGGCGACTCTGGCGCCGTTAAATGTCTGTATCCAGATTAATATCAGTGCTGAAGCGAGTAAGTCCGGGATCCTGCCCGAGGACGCGGCAGCGCTGGTACGGCAGGTGCAGGGCTTGCCGGGGTTGCGACTATGTGGCCTGATGGCAATCCCCGCCGCAAGCCTAGATGAGGCCAGCCAGCGCGAGGCTTTTGCGGCGCTGCGGTTGTTGCTTAAAACCCTCCAGCCCCTGGCTCCGCAGATGAGTACGCTGTCGATGGGAATGAGCGACGATCTGGAGGCCGCAGTGGCGGAAGGCGCGACGCTCGTCAGGATAGGCACGGCGATATTTGGTGCTCGAGAGACGCTTGAGTAGCCCTTTTGAACAGCGGCCTTAATGGCGAGATTAATAGCGGTTTTTATAAAAGCCAACGGCGATGCTCTTGAGTATAGGTAAAGTTACGAAGGTGTTAAGGAAACAGCGTACATCCCATTCGAACAGCGGTTTTAATTGCGTTCTTTAATAATAACCAACGATTATTGTAGTCAGTATAGGTATAGCTATGAAAGATAACACATATCCCGTCCTGGCGTTTATCGGTGCCGGTAATATGGCGCAAGCCATCATGGGAGGGCTCCTGGCGCAGGGTTATCCGGCGGACCGGATCTGGGGTACGGGACGCGATCAGGATAAACTCGATGACCTGGGACAGCGCCTAGGTATTAGGACCAGTACCGATAATCAGCAGGCGGTCGCGGCCGCAGAAGTCCTCGTGCTGGCGGTCAAGCCGCAGATGATGCAGGCGGTAGCGCGTTCTCTGGCCGAAGCGGTGCAGGATTCCCGGCCGCTGGTGATCTCGGTCGCGGCAGGGATCTCATGCCATAGCCTGGAGCGCTGGTTAGGCGGCAATGTGGCGTTGGTGCGCTGTATGCCTAATACGCCTTCGCTGGTTCAGGCCGGCGCCAGTGGCCTATATGCCAATGCACAGGTATCTCAGAGTCAGCGAGCCCAGACAGAACAATTGTTAGCAGCCGTAGGCATCGCCGAGTGGGTCGATAGCGAGGCCTTGATCGATACGGTGGCGGCGGTGTCTGGCAGCGGCCCCGCATACTATTTTATGCTGATGGAGGCGATGATCGCCGCCGGCGAGGCTCAGGGACTGAACCGTGAAACCAGTACTCGATTAACCCTGCAGACGGCGCTGGGTGCCGCTAAGATGGCTCTGGCCAGTGAGGTCGATCCTGCCGAGCTACGCCGCCGAGTCACCTCGCCTAAGGGCTGTACCGAGCAGGCGGTGCTGCGCTTTGAGCGCGGTGATCTGACGGGACTGGTGGCTGAGGCGATGACGGCCTGCGCCGAACGCGGTCGGGCGATGGAGGTAGAGCTCGGCAGCGATTAAGGGTTCGCGTTGCTAGCTATCAAGGCTGGCATGAGCTGGCGGTTATCAAGGTCGTCAAGGCTAGCAATGGACCGGCATGGCCTCTATCATAAAACCCACTGCCAAGTGTCAGTGATCCCAGATACTTACAATAGACCTAACTAAAGAGACAGATTGATGGGCGCTGAAACTTTATCCTTGATTATTCGCACCCTCGGCGACGTGTTTGCGCTGCTCGTGGTGTTGCGATTCCTACTGCAATTGGCGCATGCCGATTTCTATAATCCGATCTCGCAAGCGATTGCCAGGTTTACCAAGGTGCCGCTGGCGCCCTTTCAACAGGTGATGCCTAAGATAGCCGGGCATGATTTTTCGGCGCTGGTGCTGGCGTTTGTGGTCAAGCTGGCAACGCTGCTGTTGCTGTTGCTGGTGAATAGCCGCGGCATCGACGTGCTGGCCGTGACTCTGACCTCGCTGGTCAGCCTGCTGAGCACGATCTTGGATATCTATTTCTATGCGGTGATCGCCTCGGTCGTGATCAGCTGGGTAGCGCCCAACAGTTATCACCCCGCCCCGCAGCTGATCAGCCAGCTGACCGAACCCCTGTTTAAGCTGGCGCGTCGGGTCGTACCGGCGATCGGCGGGCTGGACCTGTCACCGATTCTGATCTTTCTGGCGATTCAGGTGATGCAGTTGCAGTTGCATCGATTATTACCCTGATCCAGACGAGCCCGGCCTTTTTTGACTATCGGAACCCCTAATGCCTGAACAGATTACTGCCGATTCCGTCGGTTTGGTGACCCCCTATACACTGCAGTTCGATCAGCCGCTGTCACTGCGCAGCGGTCGGGTATTGCCCCAGTATCAGCTGGTGATCGAGACCTATGGCACGCTCAACGCCGAGTGTACCAATGCCGTGCTTATCTGCCATGCCCTGAGTGGTCATCATCACGTGGCGGGTTTCCACCGCCCGGACGATGCCAAGCCGGGCTGGTGGGATTCCGCGGTCGGTCCGGGCAAAGTGATCGATACCAATCACTTTTTTGTAGTGGGACTCAATAATTTAGGCGGCTGTCACGGCAGTACCGGTCCCCAGAGTATCAACCCTGAAACCGGTGCCGAGTATGGTCCTGATTTTCCGATCCTGACGGTCAGAGACTGGGTGCAGAGTCAGGCGCGTCTGGCCGATCGGCTCGGGATTGAACAGTGGGCCGCCGTCGTGGGTGGCAGTCTGGGTGGCATGCAGGCGTTGCGCTGGTCGATCGATTATCCCGAGCGCATCAGGCACTGTCTGATGATCGCCTCTGCCGCCAAGCTAACCGCCCAAAATATCGCCTTTAATGAGGTCGCGCGCCAGGCCATCAGTAAAGACCCCGCGTTTCATGGAGGGCGCTATAAAGACCACGGCACTATCCCCAAGCAGGGTTTGATATTGGCGCGGATGCTGGGCCATATCACCTACCTGTCTGACGACGCGATGCGCAAGAAATTTGGTCGGGAGCTGCGCAGCGGTAAGCTCAGCTATAAATACGATGCTGATTTTGAAGTGGAGAGCTACCTGCGCCATCAGGGTGAGAGTTTTTCCCAAACCTTCGATGCCAATACCTATCTGCTGATGACCAAGGCGCTGGATTACTTTGATCCGAGCGTCGATTTTGAGGGCGATCTGGTGGCCACGCTACAAGCGGCTCGGTGCCGCTTCCTGCTGATCTCCTTTACCACCGACTGGCGCTTCGCGCCGGAACGTTCCCGCGAGGTGGTGGATGCACTGGTGGCTGCAGGAAAGAATGTTAGCTATGTCGAGATCGAATCAACCCATGGCCATGATGCTTTCCTGATCCCAATTCCTCGATATATGGACGCTTTCGGGCGTTATATGCGGCGTATCGCCGCCGAGATTGAGCGGGTCGAACCACTGGCGGAGGCCTCCTGATGCGAGTCGATCTGGATATCATTCAGGCGTGGATCAAACCCCGTTCGCGGGTACTTGATCTGGGCTGCGGTGGCGGCGAGCTGCTGCACTTTCTGCAGCAGGACAAACAGGTCCAGGGCTACGGCATGGAGATCAACCCGGAGGATATCGCGACCTGCATCGATAAAGGGGTCAATGTGATCGAGCAGGATCTGGATCAGGGATTGACCAACTTCCAGGATAAGAGCTTCGACGTGGTGATCATGACCCAGGCACTGCAGGCGGTCGAGCGCCCCGACCTGGTGGTGGACGAGATGCTGCGCGTCGGTAAGGAGATCATCGTTACCTTCCCTAATTTCGGCCACTGGCGAGCGCGTTTTTATCTGGCGCTTAAAGGTAAGATGCCGGTCTCCAAATTTCTTCCTTATACTTGGTATAACACCCCCAATATCCACTTCTGCACCTTTAAGGATTTTGAGACCCTGTGTCGTCAAAAAAACATCCATATCGTCAAGCGGACCGTGGTCAACAGTAAGCATCGTGATCACTGGATTACGACACTCTGGCCCAATATGCTGGGCGAGATAGCCATCTATCACGTGACCCAGTAGTGGTTGAGGGTCGATGGTAGTCACGAACCGCGATCTATAAACAAGGAGTCAAACATGCGTCTTCCGATCTGTTTTCTAACTTTGAGCCTAACTTTGAGCCTAGCTTTGAGCCGTGCTCTGCTCCTGGCTTTTAGCCTGACATTAGCCCTGTTTTCAGGCCTGGCAAGCGCCGAACAGTTTAAGGCACTCGATCATTATCAGGTGCATTACAGCGCCATCAACAGCACCTTCCTGACCGCAGAGGTGGCTAAGACCTACTCGATTTCGCGGAGTAAGGTGAGTGGGCTGGTGAATGTTGCGGTGCTGGATACCCGGCGCCAAAACGCGGCGGTCACGGCTCGGGTCACCGGTACCTTCACGAATCTGATCGGCCAGATTCAGGCCCTGGAGTTCAAGCAGGTACGTGAGGGAAAAGCGATTTATTACATCAGCGAATTTCGGTTTACCGACGATGAAATTCTCAGCTTTGACCTCCAGATTCAGCCTGATCCCAATGAGCCGGCCTACCCGCTGAGGTTCAAACAACATTTTTATGTCGACTAGCTTGTCGTTGGCTTGAGAGATAGTGGGCTTGAGAGATAGTGGGCTTTAGAGGTAGAGGTAGAGGTAATTGATGCAACAGATCGTTCTGGCCAGCGGCAATGCTGGCAAACTCAGAGAGTTTAATCAGGTTTTATCCGGGCTGAATTTTCAGGTGCTGCCCCAATCGCAGTTTGCTGTCGGCGAGGTCGATGAAACCGGGCTAACATTCGTCGAGAATGCCCTTCTCAAGGCCCGTCATGTCAGTGAGGTTTCCGGGTTACCGGCGCTGGCCGATGACTCTGGCCTGGAAGTTGATTTCTTAAAGGGTGCCCCCGGGATCTATTCGGCCCGCTTTTCAGGCGCGGGTGCGACCGATGCGCGTAACAATGCCCTATTGCTGGAGCAACTCAGCGGCGTACCCCAAGCCCAGCGTAGCGCCCGGTTTCAGTGTCTGCTGGTGTATCTGCGTCATCCGTTGGATCCGACCCCGCTGATCTGCCAGGGGACTTGGGAGGGGCGAATTCTTGAGACGCCCCGAGGCGACCAGGGTTTTGGCTATGATCCGCTGTTCTGGGTGCCCGAGTGCGACGCCAGCTCGGCACAGCTCGCGCCCGAGCAGAAAAATCGTCTGAGCCATCGCGGTCAGGCGGTGGCCGAGTTTGTGCGCCAGCTCCAACGGCGTCGAGCGTAGTGGCCGGTATCTCCCCCAGGTTGCAGTTACCGCCGCTGAGTCTGTACGTGCATGTGCCCTGGTGTGTGCGCAAATGCCCCTATTGTGATTTTAACTCGCACGCGCAGACGGGTGATCTGCCCGAGGACGGCTACCTGCAAGCGCTGCTCAAGGATCTGGATAGCGAACTGGCGCTGGTGCAGGGACGGACGCTGGACTCGATCTTTATCGGCGGGGGAACCCCCAGCCTGATGAGTGCCGAGTTTTACCGGCAGTTGCTGCCGGCAATTGCTCGACGCATCCCCTTTGCGGCCGATATCGAGATCACCCTGGAGGCCAATCCAGGCACCTTCGAGCAAGCCCGCTTTGCGGGTTTTAGGGATGCAGGGATCAACCGGCTATCCCTGGGAGTGCAGAGCTTTACCGATAGCAGCCTGCAGGTGCTGGGGCGTATTCATAGTGGCGCGGAGGCGTTCGCCGCCATCGACAGCGCCCGTGCCCTGGGGTTTGAACGCCTCAATCTGGATCTGATGCATGGTCTGCCGGGACAGACCCCGGAGATGGCGTTGGCCGATCTGCAGCAGGGCATCTCTCTGGGAACCTCGCACCTGTCCTGGTATCAGCTCACCATCGAACCTAATACCGAATTTCATAGCCGGCCGCCCACGCTGCCCAGCGATGACTATCTGTGGGCTATCCAGGATCAGGGCCAGGCGTTGCTGGCCGAATCCGGTTTTGAGCAGTACGAGATCTCCGGCTATAGTCGGCCGGGGCAGCAGTGCCGCCATAATATCAACTACTGGCGCTTCGGGGATTACATCGGTATCGGTGCTGGCGCGCATGGCAAGCTGACCGATCTGAACCAGCAGCAGCTTGTTCGCCACACCAAGCTCCGTCAGCCCAAGGCCTATCTGGCGGCTCCCGGGCAGCGTCAGGCGACAGCGGTCGCCACCGACGAGCGGGCGCTGGAGTTTATGATGAACGTGCTGCGACTCAACCAGGGGGTGGAGCTGGCGCTGTTTGAACCGACCACCGGTGTCGCCCTGGCGCAAATTCAGCCGCAGCTGGATAAGGCCCGCAGGCTGGGATTGCTGGAGAGCGACCTGTCCCGGCTGACACCGACCGCGCAGGGACGGCGCTTTCTCAATGACCTGCTAGAGCTGTTTGTATAAACTACCCGTCTTTATGCCTACCTGGTGTTAACGCTCATGTCCGATCAGTTTCTATGGCTGCCATTTTTGGTCGCGATCACCGCGTTGACCCTGACCCCCGGGGTGGACACGCTGTTGGTGATGCGTAATGCGGCGCGGGGAGGGCATCGCGATGGACTCCTGACCAGCCTCGGCATCTGCCTGGGGCTGTTTGTGCATGCCTCGATTTCGGCGGCGGGGTTGTCCGTTATCCTGCTGGGCTCGGCGGAATTGTTCACCGCCCTCAAGCTGGCGGGCGCCGCCTATCTGATCTGGCTGGGGATGCAGAGCCTGGGGTCGGCTATTCGTCGCAGAGGGGTGCTGATAGAGACACCGACCCCGGTCAGTGAGGTGCCCGCGCTGACCTCGTTACGAGAGGGGCTGTTATCCAACGTGCTGAACCCCAAGCCGATCATCTTCTATATGGCGTTCTTGCCGCAGTTTATCGATCCGGCGGGCTCGGCGCTGCTGCAGGCGCTGCTGATGGCCGGGATCCACTTCGCCATAGGAACGCTGTGGCAGGGGGGGCTGGTGTTGATGGTGGGCCGTGCCCGCCTGTGGCTGCAGCGCCCCAGAGTGGCGCAGGTGATGGATAGCCTGACCGGCCTGCTGCTGGTGGGCTTCGGGGCTAAGCTTGCGACGTATCACTAAGTTGACGCATCAAAACTTAAAATTGAATATTCAAAAATGAGTTGTAAATAGCCATGACCCGGGTACTTATTATTGGCTATGTATGGCCAGAGCCTGACTCATCTGCAGCAGGCTCAAGGATGCTGCAATTAATTCAGCTGTTTCGCAAGCAGGGCTGGCAGGTGACCTTTGCCAGCCCTGCGGTAGAGAGCGAGCAGGGTGCTGATCTCCACTCGCGGGGGGTCGAAAAGGTCGGCATCCGCCTGAATAGCAGCTGTTTTGATAGCTTTGTGCGGCAGTGCGCGCCAGATATCGTGATCTTTGATCGTTTTATGATGGAGGAGCAATTCGGCTGGCGAGTAGAAAAAAACTGCCCTCAGGCGCTGCGTATCCTCGATACCGTGGATCTGCACTGTTTACGCGACGCCCGTCATCAGGCATTAAAGCAGGGTCGGGCGTTGGCTCAGCATGACCTGGTCAGCGACCTGGCGCTGCGGGAGGTGGCCAGCATCTTGCGTTGCGACCTGGCGTTGATGATCTCGGCGGTCGAAATGACGCTGCTCCAGGAGCGCTTTAAGGTGGCTCCCGAGCAGCTTCACCACTGTCGTTTTATGCTGCCGGGCCTCGATCAGGCGGCGCAGCGCGATTGGCCCGATTTCGCGCAGCGTCAGCACTTTATCACTATAGGTAACTTTCGCCATGCCCCTAACTGGGATGCGGTGCTGTATCTCAAGCAAAGCCTCTGGCCGTTGATTCGTCAACAACTGCCCAAGGCTGAACTGCATATCTATGGTGCCTACCCGCCCCCGAAGGCGATACAGTTACACAATGATAAACAGGGATTCAAGCTGCTGGGCTGGGCCCGGGATGGCGATGCGGTGATGCGCTCGGCCCGGGTCTGTCTGGCACCGCTGCGTTTCGGGGCGGGTATTAAAGGCAAGCTGGTGCAGGCGATGCAGTGCGGGACCCCGAGCGTCACCACCGAGATCGGTGCCGAGGCGATGCATGATGATCTGCCCTGGAGCGGCAGGGTGGCCGACGATCCCCAGGCGTTTGTCGATCAGGCGGTGCGCCTGTATCAGGATCAGCCGCTGTGGCAGCAGTGTCAGGCCCGCGGGGTGGCGATCATTAACCAGTGTTATGATCAGGAGCTGATCGGTGCGGATCTGCTTGAGCGTCTGGCGCAGTTACGCCAGCAGCTGGACCAACAGCGCCTGAACAATTTTACCGGGGCCATGTTGCGCCATCACAGTATGAAGAGCCACCAGTACATGTCGCAGTGGATCGAAGCCAAAAACAGACTCCCGGAATGAAGCCGCAGCCCGTCTTAACCTATATCTCTGGTTACTCCCCTGAGCTGCAACAGCAGGTGCAGCAGCTGCTGAATGAGGATCGTCTGGCCAGGTTCTTGCTCGAGCGCTACCCAGCCCCACACGCGGTCGTTAATGATAAGGCGTTGCGTGGCTATGTGATGGGGTTAAAAGAGCGGTACCTGCGCAAATCCGATCCCCTGAGTAAGATCGTTTACGACCCCAAGATTCATGTCATCAATAATGCCCTGGGGCTGCATAGCTATGTCTCGCGGGTGCAGGGTGGCAAACTGAAAAGTAAGAATGAGATCCGTATAGGGTCGATCTTTAAAAAAGCACCGGAAGCCTTCTTAAATATGATCTGCGTGCATGAGTTGGCGCACTTAAAAGAGAAAGACCACAACAAGAATTTTTATCAACTCTGCCTGCACATGCAGCCCCGCTACCACCAGCTGGAGTTTGATATGCGTGTTTATCTGACCCAGCTGGAGTTGAAGGGCGCCATCTATTAAATGTCAGGCTAAAGCCTAACCTACAAAACCCCTGATCTTCGGCACCACTTCACTCAGGCACGTAACCTCCAGATCGGGTGCAGTACCGTGCAGCCAGGGGCTTCGAGCCCGGTTAACCCACAGGGTATGCAGGCCGCACTGTTGAGCGCCGAGGACGTCATGTTCGGGGTGGTCGCCGACATGGACCACCTGCTCGGGTGCGACACCGGTGCGTGCCAGCAGCTGTTCAAACATCAGTGGGTGTGGTTTGGCCTGGCCGACCTGATCGGCGCTGAGGGCGAACTCAAACAGCGATCCCAGCCCTACCCGATGTACATCCGCATTGCCATTACTCAGAGCGATCAGGCGGTAGTGAACGCTTAGTTCGGTCAGCATCTGCCGGGCGTGCTGAAAAAACTCTACCTGGTTCCTGGCCTCAATAAACACTGCAAAGGCCGCCTGGGTGAGGCGTTCGGTGTCGGCGTCGTCGTAGCCGCTGTGGCTTAATCCCTGTTGGAGTACGGCCAGACGGATCGCGGTGACACTGTGGGAGATAGCCGGCTGCTGCCTGAGTACCTCATCACGGAGTTGATCGAAGTCTTCTGGCTGGTAGTGCGCGGTAAATAGCGGCGCGTTACTGCCAAGCCAGCGGTAGAGGGCCTGATTGGCGTGGCGGATGACCGGCTGGACCGCCCAGAGGGTGTCGTCGAGGTCGAAGCTGATCACTTTAAGGGTCATGGCGTTTACTTCTTGGCCCGGGGATGGGCGTTATGTTGTAGTGGTCAAGTGCAGCTCGGCCAGGTGCTGGAAGTCGAGGTGGGTATGCACTTCAAGGCTCATGGCGTTTACTTCTTGGCCCGGGGATGGGCGTTATGTTGTAGTGGTCAAGTACAGCTCGGCCAGGTGCTGGAAGTCGAGGTGGGTATGCACTTTAAGGGTCATGGCGTTTACTTCTTGGCCCGGGGATGGGCGTTATGTTGTAGTGGTCAAGTACAGCTCGGCCAGGTGCTGGAAGTCGAGGTGGGTATGCACTTTAAGGGTCATGGCGTTTACTTCTTGGCTCGGGGATGGGCGTTATGTTGTAGTGGTCAAGTACAGCTCGGCCAGGTGCTGGAAGTCGAGGTGGGTATGCACTTTAAGGGTCATGGCGTTTACTTCTTGGCTCGGGGATGGGCGTTATCGTAAACCTCGGCCAGGTGCTGGAAGTCGAGGTGGGTATAGATCTGGGTGGTGGCAATATCGGCGTGTCCGAGTAATTCCTGTACCGCGCGCAGGTCGCCACTGGATTCGAGCAGATGGCTGGCGAAGGAGTGGCGCAGCCGGTGAGGGTGCAGTTTTCCCTGAGTGCCGCAGGCCTGCCCCCAACGTTTGAGGCGCAGTTGGACGGCGCGTGGGCCCAACCGGGTACCGCGCTGGCTGACAAACACAGCGGACTGCTCAGGATCTGCCAGCCGTTCACGGATCGCAAGCCAGCGATCGAGTGCGTTAATGGCTTGGCGGCCGATCGGTAACAGGCGTATTTTACGGCCTTTACCGGTGACTCGTAGGCTGGCATCGCGCAGATCAAGGTGGTTCAGATCCAGGCTGACGAGTTCTGCCAGGCGCAGGCCGCACGAGTAAAACAGCTCCAGCATCGCCAGGTCGCGCAGTTCCAGAGGCTCGCGTACCGGCTGATTGAGCAGTTCGCCGAGCTGATCGACATCCAGCGGCCTGGGGAGTTTTTTGACGCTCTTGGGCGCCTTGACCGCCAGGGCTGGATTGTCTTGAAGCCGGTCCTCGCGTATCAGGTAGCGGTAAAAACTGCGGCAAGCCGATAGTTTACGCGCTAATGAGCTGCCTGAGAGGCCACAGCTATGCTGCTGGGCGACATAGCGGCGTAGCAAGCGGGTATCGAGATCGCACCAGTGGTCGAGTGCTTGTTCGCCGCAATAGGCCGCCAGTTGATCAAGATCACGGCGGTAGTTACTGAGCGTATGCCCGGCAAACATCCGCTCGGCCCCCAGATGATCGATAAAATCATCGATCCAGTCGACCAGCGGGATCACGCTTTATTCCTGCGCGGGGGGCGTGATAATCAGCCGAGTCAGCACCCGGCTCAACACTTCTCCGACATAGTTGAGGAACAGGGTACCCATGCTGCTGTGGAAATAGTTGGCTTCGAAGCTGCCGATGGCGAGCAAACCCAGACAGTTGCCTCTAACCAGAGGCACGACAGCGGCCGAAAGCACCTTGTCGGCGCGGTCATCGAACAGGAACAGGCGTTGGCGTTCCGTCAGCGTACCGCAGAGTGCCCAGTCAGAATCGATCAGTTCGGCGATCTGTAATTTAGCATCCACCAGCGGCACTAGCTTGAGGTTGCCGCCGGCGTTTTCCAGTGATTGGTCAAAGAGTACCAGCCGGGTCATATCGCCGTTGAAATCCTGACAGAGCCCTTCGTCGATAGCATCGGTAAGCTGATCCAGGGTTTCCGCTTCGAGCAAATTGAGTACCAGACGCTTGGTCTTTTCAAATTGCAGATCGTTGTAGCGAGCAGAGTCGAGCAGATCGTGCAGCTGGCTGCGCATCTCCCGGTTTTGCTCGCGGAGCATCTCGGTTTGGCGCTCGACCAGAGAGATGGCACCACCGCATTGATGAGGAATACGCAGGTGCTGCAGCAGTGACTGGTGGCGGGCGAAAAATTCAGGGTGCTGTTCTAGAAACTCGACCACCTGCTGTTCATTATCGAGGGGTGCCGAGGGGATACCGGTGCTGGGTTTGATGTTATTCATGCGGCTGCAATGTCTCCAGAGCGGGATTCAAATCTGAATCCGACCCTCATAAACGATGGTGGCGGGCCCGTCCATAATTACAGAAGTTCCTTCTCCTTGCCAACTGATATCGAGATCTCCTCCGGGAAGATGAACATGGACCTGCTGATCCAGCAACCCCAGCCGCTGTCCGGCCACGACGGCGGCACAGGCGCCCGTCCCACAGGCCAGGGTTTCACCTGTGCCGCGCTCAAAGACGCGCAAGCGTATAGCGGCGCGACTGAGGATCTGCATAAAGCCTATATTGGCCCGTTTAGGAAACCGAGGATGGGTTTCCAACGCCGGTCCCAGGGTCGCCACGGGTGCGCAATCAACGTCTTCGACGACCAGTACGCCATGGGGGTTGCCCATGGACAGGGCGCTGATCGCGAAGGTCTGATCGTTAACCTCGATGCTATAGCGGGCTGCATTGCGGTCGGCTATAAAGGGGATCTGCCGGGGATCCAGCACCGGCATGCCCATATCGACCCTGACGCTGTTATCGTCATTGAGGGTCAGATAGAGGGGGCCTTGGGCGGTCTGTACGGCGATTTTTTTCTTGCCGCTGAGGCGCTTGCGCGCTACAAAACGTGCGAAGCAGCGCGCGCCGTTACCGCAGTTCTCGACTTCAGAGCCATCGGCATTGAAGATCCGATACTTGAAGTCCATATCGGGATCGGTTGGCGCCTCGACGAGCAGTAACTGGTCGAAGCCGACCCCAAAGTTACGATCAGCGAGCTTGCGCACCCGCTCGGGGGTGAAGCGCGCCCGCTGGGTGATCAGGTCGACCACCATAAAGTCGTTGCCCAGTCCGTGCATCTTGGAGAAGCGAATCAGCATCGGTCAGCGCTCGCTATTGGGCAGTAGCTGTTCGCCGTGAATCTGGTGGGCAAAGGTTTCACGCTCACGAATCAGGTGGGCCTGATCACCATCGATCATCACTTCGGCGGCACGGTTGCGCGAGTTGTAGTTGGAACTCATGCCGAAGCCATAAGCGCCACTGGAACAGACTGCGAGCAGGTCGCCCGCGTTGAGTGCCAGGGCACGATCCTTACCGAGGAAATCTCCCGTTTCGCAGACCGGTCCGACCAGATCCCATTGTAGGGTTGGCTGATCATCCTTGAGCTGCAGGGGAATGATGTCCTGGTAGGCGCCGTAGAGCGAAGGCCGGATCAGGTCGTTCATGGCCGCATCGATAATCGCAAAATTCTTGTGTTCGGTGGGCTTGAGCAGTTCTACCCGGGTCAGCAGGACCCCCGCGTTAGCCGCGATCGAACGGCCAGGCTCCAGAATCAACGCCAATGAGCGGTCGCCCAGGCGCTGGCGCACCGCCTCTATATAGTCACGGGGTAATGGCGGCGTCTCATCGGCGTAACAGACCCCGAGCCCGCCTCCCAAGTCGATATGCTGGAGTGAAATGCCGCGTTCTGCCAGTTGATCGATCAGTTGCAGCAACCGCTCCAGAGCATCGAGGAAGGGTGCTAAATCGGTGAGCTGTGAGCCTATATGGCAGTCCACCCCAATCACCTGCAGATGAGGTAGGGCATCGGCCTTGGCATAGACGTCCAATGCCCGATCTATAGCGATGCCGAACTTGTTGTCTTTCAGGCCGGTGGAGATGTAGGGGTGGGTCTTGGCATCCACATCGGGATTGATCCGTAACGAAATCGGAGCCAAGGTCCCCATCTCTCCGGCGATCTCATTGAGGTGCTCGAGTTCGGTTTCAGATTCGACGTTGAAACAGTGAATGCCCAGCGTCAGCGCACGGCGAATTTCTACCGCCTGCTTGGCGACACCGGAAAAGACGATCCGTGACGGATCACCGCCCGCATGAATCACGCGCTCAAGTTCGCCGATAGAGACGATATCGAAGCCAGCACCGAGACGGGCCAGGACATTCAACACGGCGATGTTGGCGTTGGCTTTGACCGCATAGCAGACCATCCCGGGATGGCCTTGCAGCGCATCGGCGTAGGCCAGATAGTGGCGCTCGAGGGTCTCTCGGGAATACACATAGGTGGGCGTGCCGAATTGCTCGGCAAGCTGTGAAAGTGCAACGTCTTCACCATACAGGGCGCCGTTGCGATACTCAAAACTGTCCATTATATCTACTCTTAGGGGCGGTTCAGGGCTGCGCTTGATCTGGCGCTGGTTGCTCGGCCTGCGGTTGCCCGGGCAGGGGCGGTAGATAAAGAACGCCCTTCTGGCCGCAGGCCGTCAATCCTATGCATATCAGTACAGCAGCTATCCAGCGCAGCATCACAACATCCCGTCATTAATCAATAGTGCGGCGATTATAACCCTTGGCATGCGGCTTGCCCATTTGTGCAGCATCTAATGTCCCGTATACTTCTGGTAACCCCTGATTTATGTGCAACTGTGTAATGGAGCCCGACTAATGATGACCGAGAGTGAGTTTAACTTTGTGGTTGATGACAGCCTACTGGCGATCGAGGAGGTGCTGGACGCCGCGGAATCGGATCTGGATTCTGCAAACAGTGGCGGGGTCTTGACCCTGACGTGCGACAGCGGCAGTAAGGTGATCTTTACCCGGCAGGCACCGGTACGGCAGTTGTGGGTTGCGACGCCCCTGGGTGGCTTCCATTTTGATTATGTGGCCAACCACTGGCTACGCGATAGCGACCAGCAACCCCTCGCGCGCTTTCTCAGCGATACCCTGGCGTCGCTTGCCGATGAACAGCTCAGTTTTGAGCAATTATAAGCCCGACAGCCTCCTAGTCGCCATGCAACCTTTTGCCGGGTTTGCCATCCAATTCAGAAGATTGCGTACATTAAATCTATAAAGGAGAAGGACCCGATGTTTAAAAATCTATTGTCACAGGGCTTTGCACTGTTGTTGCTGCCGTTTTTGGCGATGCCGTTGCAGGCGCAAGAGTTTGTAGAGGGCCAGCACTACAGCAGATTACAGCAGACGGTCAGGACCCAGGATCCGAGTAAGGTCGAGGTGGTCGAGGTGTTTGGTTACTGGTGCCCACATTGTAATGACTTTGAACGCTATATGAATCCCTGGAAAGAGACGCTGTCTGAGTCTGTCGATCTGAAACATCTGCCGGTGGTATTTAGCCCAAAACAGGCCGAATTTGCCAAGGCTTACTATGTCTCAGTCGCCCTGGGCGTCGAGCAAGAGACCCATCCGGCGTTGTTCAGTTTGATCCATCAGCAGCGCAGTTGGATCAACACTAGGGAACAGTTAGGCGCATTCTTCGTTGATTTCGGCGTTAGTGAGGCCGATTTTAACCGGGCCTATGGCTCATTTGCGCTGAATACCCAGCTCAGCCTCGGCAAGAAGAAGGCGACTGAGTATAAGATCACCGGTGTACCTTCGATGATCGTTAACGGTAAGTATGTCGTGACTGCGGGTTCCGCTGGCAGTCAGAAAGCGATGCTGGACGTCGTTGATTATCTGGTTGCGCAGGAGCAAGAAACGCTCAAGTAGGCGCCTATCCTGGCGCCTGTCGAGGGCGCTGGCCGTTGCTCTGAGCCTGCGCTAACATGGGGCCTTCCCCTGACCGTGCAGGATTCGAGCAGTGGCTATAGATAACGAGATATCGGCGCTCCAGAAAACTATTAAGCAGCTGCAGCTACAACAGGACGCCGATCAGGCTGACCGGGATGCCTTGGCGCGCGTCACGGTTAGGCTTTGTCTTGCGTCCAAAGACTTGGACAGGAAGCTTGATACCTCTTTGGCGCCGTTCCAGGCGTTGCTTAAAAATAACGTCAAAGGTGCGCTGCAGACCAATGCGGGAGGGGCTGAAAAGGCGTTGATGAACTACTTTCAGCGCCGTGATCAGGCCGTTGCACAGAACCTGCAGGCACTGCGCGCGATGTTGATCGGGCTCAGGGAGCGGGCTGGCAGCGAGACGCTGAAAATCGAACTGGATATCCAGCTCAGCACGCTTGCAGAGCGGGTCGATAACTATGGCGATTATCCGCAACTGCTCAGCAGTGCCGCGAGGATGCTCTCAGCCGTTCTGGCGCAATCCATGCCAGACGTTGTTGGGTTGGGGGCAGGAGCCGCATCCCCGGCTGAGGACGTCACCGCAGTGGGGGGCGAAGCTGCCGAGCAGCTAAGCCTATTATGCCCGCATGTCAGCGCTATCTTGCTTGGACTGCTGGGTCAGCTGTCGATTCCTCAGCATGAGCGCACGTCGGCCCGGAAGCTGATCCAGCAGCTGGAACAGGGCTTTGATTGGCAGCAGTTGCCCGTGGTGATGGACGCTGTAACGACGCTGGTGCTGAACTGCCTGGTGGTGCGTCAGGAGGATTTCGAAAACTATCTGACCAGTCTTAATCTGCAGGTGGTCGATATTCACGGCTTTTTAGTCGAAAGTCATGCTCATCAGCATGCCCGCCGCGAGAGTGGTCAGACACTAGACCTGGTGGTGCGTAACGATTTGTCTCAAGTTGAGCTGTCGTTGTCGCAGGCAGACAGCCTTGATCAGCTTAAAAGCTCGGTGCGCTTGCAGTTAGCGGATATCGTAAAGGCTATGGATCGCTATCGCGGCGAACAGGAGGTTCGTGAGCAGCAAGTCGGGACACGCCTGGAACAGTTGCAGCAAAAACTGGAAACGATAGGGGAGCAGTCAGTTCGAATGCAGGCCCATCTGGAGGAGCAGCGGATGCGTGCTATCTCTGATCCGTTGACGACGCTGCCCAATAGGGCGGCCTATAGCGAGAGGGTCGAGCAGGAGTTTGCGCGTCAGCGTCGTTACCAGCATCCACTCACGATGGTGGTCTGCGATATAGATCACTTCAAACGGATTAATGACAGCTACGGACATCTGGCTGGAGATAAAGTATTACGCCTGGTCGCCAAGCTGATCTCCGGCCGGCTCCGGGATACCGATTTTGTTGCGCGTT
Source organism: Motiliproteus sp. (assembly GCA_047622605.1). Lineage (GTDB taxonomy): Bacteria > Pseudomonadota > Gammaproteobacteria > Pseudomonadales > Balneatricaceae > Motiliproteus. Next base: position 19,161 of record JBLHND010000037.1, read on the forward strand.
ATGGCGGTGAAGAGTTCGTGGTGCTGATGCCCGAAACAGCGGTCGAAAAGGCTTGGGTGGCTATTGAGCAGGTGCGTCAGGCGATCGCGGAGAGTCCGTTCAACTTCGGCGGACAGCCGGTGCAGATTACCCTGTCCTTCGGTCTTACCCGCGTACTGGAGGGGGATGCTGGCCCCGATGTCGCTTTCCAACGTGCCGATGACGCCCTCTATAAGGCTAAGCAGCAAGGCCGTAATCGCAGTGTCATAGCTTAAGCTAGGCTAGGCCGTGGTCGTAATAGTAATGCCGCTTACCCGCATCATAAGGCCAAGCAGCAGGGTGGTAATCGTACATAGCCTAGGCCCCGTGATAGGGGCTATAATACGCAACTTTTGGGTATGGGTTGTTGATGACGAGGCAGTGCGGTTGCGCTTCGATTAACGCCTGTGCCAGTATCCATTGAATTCAGAGTCGTCCATGAACAAGCCACGAGACACCAGTAACGACACCACTGATTTTGGTTACGAGCAGGTCGATGTCGCCGATAAAGAGAAGCGGGTGGCGAGCGTGTTCCATTCCGTTGCCGCTAAGTACGACCTAATGAACGATCTTATGTCGATGGGTGTGCACCGGCTCTGGAAAGCCGCCGCCATCGAATATAGCGGGGTGCGTAAAGGTCAGCGCGTTCTGGATATCGCCGGGGGTACGGGGGATTTGACCCAGCGCTTCTCTAAATTGGTAGGCCCGACAGGGCAGGTGGTGCTCGCCGATATCAACGACTCGATGCTCAAGGTGGGCAGAGACAAGCTGCAGGACCATGGGATTAGCGGTAATGTCCGCTTTGTTCAGGCTAACGCCGAGATGCTGCCGTTTCCCGATAATCACTTCGATTGCATCACCATTGCCTTCGGTCTGCGTAATGTGACCGATAAGCAGAAAGCGCTTGAGTCGATGGCGCGGGTGCTTAAACCGGGTGGCCGGTTACTGGTGCTCGAGTTCTCTAAGACCGAGAATCCGCTGCTGACCAAGATTTACGATAGCTATTCATTTCATTTGTTGCCGCTGATTGGCAAATTGGTTGTTAATGATTCCGAAAGCTATAAATACCTGGCCGAATCGATTCGAATGCATCCGGATCAGGAGACTCTGCAGGCCATGATGGAGCAGGCCGGGTTGGTCCGTTGCAAGTACTACAACATGACGGGTGGTGTAGTCGCCCTGCATAGGGGGATTAAGCCCTGAGGCTTTTTTTTACCTTGCCAGCTGAGCTGATTTATCGTGTCTAGACTACTCCGCCTATTAAAAATCATAAAGATCTTCGCCCGTTATCGGCTCGATAACCTGGTGGAGGCGTCGCTGTTACCCTGGCCGTTGAGGGTCTGCTTGTTGCTGATGCCCTGGCGCTATCTACACCGCTGTGATCTGCCACGCGGTGAGCGGATTCGGCTGGCGCTGGAAGAGTTGGGGCCAGTATTTGTCAAATTTGGGCAGATGCTTTCTACCCGTCAGGATCTGCTGCCTGCGGACATCGCCACCGAGTTGAGCAAACTGCAGGATCAGGTGCCGCCGTTCTGTGGCAACCATGCCACGCGGCTTGTAGAAAAGGCGTTGGGTGAGTCGGTGACCACCCTTTTTTGTGAGTTCGATAGTACGCCACTCGCCTCAGCATCGGTGGCCCAGGTGCATGTAGCCACGCTACACAGCGGCGAAGCCGTGGTGGTTAAGGTCATCCGGCCAGGCATCAGCAAGGTGATCAAGCAGGATATGGGGTTGCTTTATATGTTGTCACATCTGGCCCAGGCAGTTTGGGCCGATGGCCGCCGTTTACGGCCGGTCGAGGTGGTGGCTGAATATGAAAAAACGATCTTTGATGAACTCGATCTGCGCAAAGAGGCGGGCAATGCCTCACAGCTCAAACGTAATTTTTCTGGGTCGTCGATCCTCTATGTGCCTGAGGTATTCTGGGATTATACCCATCGTGATGTGATGGTGATGGAGCGTATCTACGGTCTTCAGGTCTCGGATATGGCGGGGTTGCGGGATCAGGGAACCGACTTCAAACTGCTGGCGGAGAGAGGCGTGGAGATATTTTTCACCCAGGTATTCAGGGACAGCTTTTTCCATGCGGATATGCACCCCGGCAATATTTTTGTATCCCGCCATACGCCTCAGGATCCACAATATATCGCCTTGGACTTCGGTATTGTCGGTTCGTTGTCACCGAGCGATCAAAACTATTTAGCGCGTAACTTTCTGGCTTTTTTTGAGCGCGATTACAAGCAGGTTGCTCAACTGCACATCGATTCTGGCTGGGTTCCGGCGCATACTAATGTCAATGACTTTGAGACGGCTATACGCAGCGTCTGTGAACCGATCTTTGAGAAGCCGCTGAAAGATATTTCGTTCGGTCAGGTGCTGCTAGGACTGTTCCAAACGGCTCGCCGTTTTAATATGGAGGTCCAGCCGCAGCTCGTGCTGCTCCAGAAGACGCTGCTCAATGTCGAAGGTTTGGGGCGGCAGTTGTATCCCGACCTGGATCTATGGAAGACCGCTAAGCCGTTTCTGGAAGACTGGATGAAGCAGCGTATGGGGCTGAAGGGTTTTTACCGTTCGCTCAAGGCGCGAGCGCCGGAATTGATCGAGCAGCTACCGCAGATGCCGCAGTTATTGGTGGATGCGCTGCAGCAGCTTAAACAGCTTGATAAGCTGCTTGAACGTGATGTTAAAGAGCGTCAGGCGGCACGAGATCAGTCGAGCCAGCGTTGGGGTGTCCACTGGGGGCGTGTCGGCGGGTTCGCCGCGATCTTAGCCGCCGTTTGGGGCGCCGGGTTGATGCCGCCAGAGATGGTGGCGCAGTTTCCGGCGCAAAGCTGGTTGCTGGCAGCTGTCGGCATGCTGTTGTTATGTACTGGACGCAGGGGGTAATAGATGTCTGACCAGGTTGTATCTAAGCACGAATCATCTCCGCCATGGCTGGAGGATATTAAGTGGACCTCTGATGGGCTGGTGCCTGCGATCGCTCAGGATTACCAGAGCGGTAAAGTCCTGATGCTGGCCTGGATGAACCCTGAGGCGCTGGAGCTGACGGTGCGGGAGCAGCGAGCCATCTATTGGTCTCGCTCTCGCAATAGGCTCTGGCGTAAGGGTGAGGAATCAGGGCATGTGCAGGAGCTGCAGGATATTCGGCTGGACTGTGATAGTGATGTCATCTTGCTTCAGGTCAAGCAGCTGGGCGGGATTGCATGTCATACTGGGCGCCAGCATTGCTTCTATAAAGCGCTCAAGGATGGGCAATGGCAGGCGGCGGAGCCGGTTATAAAATCCCCTGAGTCCATCTATACCGAGCAGATAGCAGGCGCAGGTGATGAGTAACGATATATTGACGGCGCTGGCCACTATATTAGAGCAGCGTAAAGAGGCCGCACCTGAGAGCTCCTATGTCTCAAGCCTGTATGCCAAGGGGTTGAATAAAATTTTGGAGAAGGTGGGTGAAGAGGCCACCGAAACCATTATTGCGGCTAAGGATGCACAGGTGAGTGGCGAAACCCAAGAGTTGATAGGTGAAACGGCGGATCTGTGGTTTCATAGCCTGGTGATGTTATCCCAGCTGGGGCTAGGGCCAGACGATGTATTGGCTGAGCTCGATCGGCGTTTTGGTTTGTCGGGTCTGGAAGAGAAGGCGTCACGCGAGCCCTGAGTAAAAGGCAGTGGCAGTCGTAAGAGTGCCCGCGTCGCGGTCAATAATGAATTCAAATAAATCAAATTGGTCATATAAGGAGATAGAATATGGGTTTCGGCGGAATCAGTATCTGGCAGTTGGCTATTATCCTGGTCATTGTGGTTTTAATCTTCGGTACCAAGAAGTTCCGAAATATGGGCGGCGACCTCGGTAATGCGGTGAAAGGCTTTAAAAAAGCGATGAGTGAAGAGGAAGATCCTCAGCGGAAGATCAGCAAAGATGATGCCGAGTTTGCTGATACGACGGCAAGCAAGACTGAATCCAGCGCGACTCCCGAGAAAACCCCGGAGAAGTAAACCAGCTCCGGTAGGTTCCCCTCTATGTTTGATATTGGCTTTAGCGAAATTCTGATTATCGGTGTGGTCGCACTAGTCGTACTGGGACCCGAGCGGTTGCCTATGGCGCTGCGTACGGGTGGACTCTGGCTGAGCAAAGTAAAGCGCACCATCGGTAGCGTCCAGAAAGAGATCTCCGAAGAGTTGCGAATAGAAGAGATGCGTCAAAAGGCCAAGCAACAGCAGGTTGATCTGGAGGCGGGAGTGGAAACGCTGACAAAACCGTTTCACGAAAGCCTGCGCGACGAAATGCTCTCTCCTGTTTCCGAACCCGTGGCTTCCGTGGCTGAAACATCCATTGATTCCGTTAAATCAAAGGCCGATTCTAAGGCGCCTTTGGTTGAGTAGCTTATGACCGACTCTCAATCTGATCGCAATAGCGAGGCGGCAGTGCAGCCGCTGATCGCTCACCTCGTTGAACTCCGTGACAGATTGCTTCGCAGTCTGGTCATTATATTAATTGTGTTTTTGCCGCTGTTTTACTTCGCCAATGACCTCTATGTTTATCTGTCGGCCCCCCTGACGGCGCTGTTGCCTGCAGGCACTAGCATGATCGCCACCGATGTAACGTCGCCGTTTTTTGCTCCTTTCAAGTTAACCCTAGTACTGGCTATCTTTGCGGCGGTGCCTTTTATACTGCATCAGATCTGGAGCTTTATAGCGCCCGGGCTTTATAAGCATGAGAAGAAGATCGCGGTACCCTTGCTGATCTCCAGTATCCTGCTGTTCTACGCCGGTATCGCCTTCGCTTACTTTGTAGTGTTCCCATTGATTTTCGGATTTTTTACCAGTACCGGCCCTGAAGGCGTGGCGATGATGACCGATATCAGCAGCTACCTAGATTTTGTGCTGAAACTGTTTTTTGCTTTCGGGATCGTGTTCGAAATACCTATAGCAACCCTGCTGCTGGTCATGAGTGGTGCAACCACGGTAGAAAGTCTGAAAGAAAAGCGCGCCTATATGATTGTGTGCTGTTTTGTCGTGGGTATGTTCCTGACCCCTCCGGACGTTATCTCGCAAACCCTGTTGGCGCTGCCGATGTGGCTGCTGTTTGAGGCAGGGATAGTGCTGGCACGGATCTATACGCGCAGCAAAACTGAGGTTGAAGACGAGCAATGAGTGGTGATCGTCAGGCTGAAGCCTGGCCGACAAGACATACCTACAAAAAAGTTCACATAGTCGTTGACCCCAGCGCTGGGGTCTGTAGAATGCGCCCCTCGTTAACGCCAAGGCGCAAACGAAGTCGGTTTCCAGGAGATGTTTTAACAACTTCAGGCGCCGTTTTTCGAAGTACAGAGGTAGAGAGTTAGACAGGT
>JBLHND010000038.1:0-24017 GCA_047622605.1 Motiliproteus sp.
ACCGACATCATAAAGAGCGAGTGATGTGCTCTGTTCTTTGTGATGCTGCGTTCTTTCTTCGTTCTTTCTTCGTACATTCTCATTCAAAGTATGGTGGCTATGACTAGATTCGAACTAGTGACCCCATCATTATGAGTGATGTGCTCTAACCAACTGAGCTACATAGCCTTCGAAAGAGGCGCGCATTATTCCTTTTGCAGGGGGTGTTGTCAACACCCCCGTGGCTTAGTTAAGGATTAATGCGCAGTTCGGTTAAACGTTAAAGCGGAAGTGGATGACATCGCCGTCCTGAACGCGGTACTCCTTGCCTTCCAGGCGCCATTTTCCGGCTTCTTTGGCGCCTTGCTCGCCTTTGAAGTCAATAAAATCCTGGTAGGGCGTCACTTCTGCACGGATAAAGCCTTTCTCGAAGTCGGTGTGGATCACCCCGGCGGCCTGAGGGGCTGTGGCATTCTTCTTAACGGTCCAGGCGCGGACCTCTTTAACACCGGCGGTGAAGTAGGTCTGCAGCCCTAGCAGCTGGTACCCGGCACGGATGACGCGGTCAAGACCGGCTTCTTCCATGCCCAGGTCGGCCAGAAACTCCTCGCGCTCTTCGTCGTCGAGTTCTGCGATCTCGGCTTCGAGCTTATTGCAGACGGCAACGACCTCCGCGCCTTCCTGTGCGGCCAGTTTGATCACCAGGTCTAGGTGCGGATTGTTCTCAAAGCCGTCTTCGTCGACGTTGGCGATATACAGCGTCGGTTTGGCGGTGAGTAAGTTGAGTTGTTTGGTCCAGAGGCGCTCGTCATCGGATAGTTCGACTGAGCGTATCAGGGTGCCGCGCTCGAGGTGGGGCAGCAGTTTTTCCAGGATGGCTTTGGCTTTCAGAGCTTCTTTGTCGCCGCTCTTGGCGTTGCGAGTGGCTTTGTAGAGCTGTTTTTCTACGGAATCTAGGTCTGCCAGGGCCAGTTCGGTGTTGATGATGTCGATATCTGCCAGGGGGTCGATCTTGTTGGCGACATGGATCACGTTTTCATCTTCGAAGCAGCGTACTACGTGGGCGATGGCGTCGGTTTCACGAATGTTGGCCAGGAACTTATTGCCTAGGCCTTCGCCTTTGGATGCGCCGGCGACCAGGCCTGCGATATCCACGAACTCCATGGTGGTCGGGAGAATTCGCTGGGGTTTGACGATCTCAGCCAGTTTTTCCAGACGTGGATCGGGCATGGGGACGATGCCGGTGTTGGGCTCGATGGTGCAGAACGGGAAGTTCGCGGCTTCGATGCCAGCCTTGGTCAGTGCGTTGAAAAGAGTGGACTTACCGACGTTAGGCAGGCCGACGATACCGCAGTTAAAACCCATGATGTGATCCTGTTGTTGCAGACTGTTGTAGGCTGTTGTTGTAGACCCTTGTTGTAGACCGTAGTTGTAGGTCGTAGTTGTAGGTCGTAGTTGTAGGTCGTAGTTGTAGGTCGTAGTGGACAATTGTTGCAGACGGCCGTTGCCTGCGATGGTCAGCCCTTGAAGGTGTGAAGTCGATTCATCGCCTTGGCCAGACCCTCGTTGAGTAAGATTGGCAGAGTGTTGATTGCTTCGTCGATACAGGCGAGAGTCAGTTGACGCTCGCTGCTCGGTGCTCTGCCCAGTACGAAGTTATGCACCAGCTTGGCGTTGCCTGGATGACCGATGCCGATTCGCAGGCGTAGGAAGTCCTTGTCGCCGCCCAGCTTTTCAATCGTATCTCTGAGGCCATTATGGCCGCCATGACCGCCGCCCTGTTTGAGACGGGCGTTGCCGGGGAGGATGTCCAGCTCATCGTGAGCGACGAGAATTTCTGCCACCGGAATCTTGAAATAGTTCGCCAGTGACTGGATCGCCTGGCCGCTGAGATTCATGAAGGTGGTGGGAATAAGGAGGTGCAGTTCGTGGCCATCGATACGAATTTTTGCGTAGCGGCCATGATAGCGTTTTTCGGGCTGCAGGCTAGCCTGATGGCGCTGAGCGAGTTGCTCAACGAAATCGGCGCCTGCATTGTGACGGGTCAGATCGTATGGGTTGCCGGGGTTTCCCAGTCCGACGATCAGTTTAACTGTTTGAGTCACTATAGGTTGTCACCGTACAGTTTGTCGCAATGCAGGGGCCGGAGTGCTTACTCGGCTGCGGCTTCGTCTTCGTCAGTCTCGACTTTCTTGGCAATAATCGTTGTTACAGCCTGGTTGTGATCTTCGCCCTGAGCGAGGGCCGGGATCTCGATGCCTTCTGGAAGAACGATGTCGGACAGGTGAACGATTTGACCCGCAGCAATGTGCTGCATATCGATTACCAGGAACTCGGGCAGGTGAGCGGCATCGCTGGTGATGTCGGCCTGGCTCATGGTGTGAGTCACGCGTCCGCCATGCTTGATCGCTTCGTTCAGATCTTCGTTGATAAAGTGCAGAGGCACGGTCAGTGACAGTTTGACACCAGCCGTTGCGCGCAGAAAGTCAACGTGCAAGATCTGCTGCTTAGACGGGTGGCGCTGAATATCCTTGATGATAACTTTCTGAACCTTGCCATCAACACTCAGGTCGATAACGGTGGAGAAGAAAGACTCAGATAGCGTCGCCTTGTAAAGCTCCTTGTGGAGGATGCTTAGTGACTGAGGCTTTTCTTCGCCACCGTAAACAACGGCAGGAACCTGAAATGCCAGGCGACGTAGGCGGCGGCTCGCACCTTTCCCCAGGTCAGTACGTGTTTCAGAGATAATAGTAAATGCAGACATGCTGTCTTCCTTTCAAATAAGCTTGCAGGGCTCCTGCGACCAGAGCAATGCAGTGCTGTTTCAGTGCCTCCAGCTGGAGGCGTTTACGGTCGGCGATCTATCTTGTGGCAAGGCTGAATTCTGTTGAGACCTGAGCCTTACTGCAGGAACATCGCGCTGATCGATTCTTCGTTGCATACCCTGCGGATCGATTCGGCCAGCAGATCAGACAAAGTGAGCTGGCGTATAAGAGGGCAGGCTTTGGCTTCGGCGCTGAGCGGAATAGTGTCGGTAACGACCAGTTCGTCGAGCTGAGAGCTGATGATGTTCTTGATCGCGTTGCCGGACAGCACCGGATGGGTGGCGTAGGCCACGACTCTGGCAGCGCCCTGAGCCTTAAGAGCGTCGGCGGCCTTGCACAGGGTGCCGGCCGTGTCGCACATATCATCGACCAGGACGCAGGTCCGGTCGGTAACGTCACCGATAATATGCATGACTTGGGATTCGTTGGCTTTTTCACGACGCTTGTCGATGATCGCAAGATCAGTGCCCAGGACCTTGGCTACGGCACGGGCGCGGACCACTCCGCCGACGTCGGGAGAGACGACGATCGGGTTATCATATTTTTGCGACTGGATATCTTCGAGCAGTACCGGTGAGCCGTAAACGTTATCAACCGGGATATCGAAGAAGCCCTGGATCTGATCGGCGTGCAGGTCGACGGTCAGTACGCGGTCGATACCGGCGTTGGCCATCATGCTGGCGATGACCTTGGCGCTGATGGGTACGCGTGCCGAACGAGGACGACGGTCCTGACGCGCGTAGCCGAAATAGGGTACCACCGCGGTGATACGGGTCGCTGAGGCGCGTCGCAGGGCGTCGGCCATCAGGATCAGTTCCATCAGGTTGTCGTTGGTCGGTGCGCAGGTGGACTGGATGATAAAGACATCCTTGCCGCGCACGTTCTCATTGAGTTCTACAGCGATTTCGCCATCACTGAATTGACCGGCGGTGACGTTTCCTAAGGTGATGCAAAGCTTCTTGGCGACCATTTTAGCCAGTTGGGGATTGGCATTGCCGGTGAAGACCATGAGTTTGGACACGAGGGTACCTTTAGGCAGGGAGTGAATGCTGTGGAATTCCATGTTGGAAATATGGCTGGGGTGGCAGGATTCGAACCTGCGCGTGACGGGATCAAAACCCGCTGCCTTACCGCTTGGCTACACCCCAATAAAAATCGGCTCACTTATGTAGAATTGATCCGGTTTTCAAGGAGGGCGTATTTTCCTTGACGGAGGCGTTATTGTCAATTGACTGGCGCTGTTTTTTTGACTACGTGCAGCGGTTTTAAGGGGTGATACCCGGTGGGTCGAGCTGCCACTGCTTTAAGATCAGGGTGAGGCGGAGTGAGTCGCCCCGTTGGAGTCTGATTTTGCGGGGGAGTTGGGGCCGTAAATCGTTGTGGTAATCGAGATAATCGATAGTCCAGCCACTTTGTTGCAGTTGCTGGGCTCTGTTGAACGCGTCCAGTCGCTTTGAATAGCCCTGTTGCGGTGCCGGCAGGCCTCTAATCCAGAAGGGCATCTGACTGATCGGCACCTCCCATCCTAACTGTTGGTAGAGCAGCCGCTCCGGCGAATCTGCCTGGTAGCGATCTTCACCGCTGACATCCAGGGTAATGCCGGTGCTCTTCGAGCCTTCGATATTGACCGCGCCCTGGCCCAGGGGGCCGGCCATGTAAATGCGGTAGTGGTCCTGGCGTTGCCACCAGCTGAGGTTGGCCGAGTTGTCATCACTGGCGCTCTGAATGCGGATCTTACCCAGGACTTGCCACTGGGTCAGAGGGCGCAGCTGTTGCTGGTGCTGTTCCCAGCTCTGCTCGGGCGGGGGTAGTTGCGGGCGGCTGCTGCAGCCGAACAGCGACAAGCAAAGCAGTGCGGCTAGCAGGCGTAGGCTTCGGCGGCTCAAGGTGCCTGCTCGGCTTGACGCATTGCCTCGAGAACTTGGCGGTTCTCCGGATCGCGCTGGAGTGCCTCGGTCCAGATTCTGTTGGCATTATCCGGCTGGCCCAGCTTCCGGTAAACCTGGCCCAGGTGCGAGGCTATCTCTGGATCGGGATAGGTATCATAGGCGCGCAGCAGGTAGTGCAGTGCCAGAGGATAGTCTCCCAGGTTGTAGTGCACCCAGCCCAGGCTGTCGAGGATGGCAGGATCTTCGGGTTTGAGTCTTAGCGCCTTAAGAATCAGAGTCAGTGCCTCCTGATGACGATCGGTGCGGTCAGTCAGGCTGTAACCCAGGGCATTGAGTGCGGTTGCATTATTGGGTTCCAGGCTGAGGAGTTGAGTCAGGTCCTGCTCCATCTGTTCGAGATCATCGAGCTGCTCGCTGAGCATGGCGCGGTTATAGAGGAGCTGGGGATTTGCGGGCAGTAATATCAGGGCTTCGTTATAGACAGGCAGTGCCTGTTCGCGCTGGTCTTGCTCGATCAGCCAGCTAGCCTCGAGGGTGAAGAGGAGGGCGCTCTGATCTGGGTGTTTGCTCCGGCTTTGTTGGTAGATCTGCCGCAGCTGTGCCTCATCTGAGGGTTGGTTTAGCAGGTTTCCAAGCTCGGACAGCCCTGCTACTAGGTAAGGCGCATCATCGATCTGCAGGAAGTGCTCCAGCGCGGCTTCGCGCTGCAGTTCGAACTGGGCAATGCGGCCCAGGTAGTAATGCAGGGTGGAGTTGGTGCCTAGTCGTTGGGCCAGCTGGTTGAAATAGGTCTTGCTTAGCTCGATCTGCTGGTGCTCGAACATCAGTACCCCGAGATAGAACTGCAGGTTAATGTCGTCGGAATACTGGCTGTTGAGCAGGTCGGTCTGCTGTTTGGCGGCTTCAATCTGGCCCTTCTGCAGTAACAGGCGGGCATAAAGGGTGCGCATCTGCTTATGGTCGCGTTGATTGAGTTGTTCTCTGAGATGGCCTAAAGCGGTATCCAGATGGCCGCTGCGCGTCTGTAGATCAGCCTCGAGCAGGATGGCACGGTCAAATTCAGGGTCCAGATCCAATGCTTGCTGGATCAGGGTTAACGCCGGATTAAGATCGCTGTCAAAGCGCAGTAGGCTGGCTTTGGTATAGAGCAGCTGGGGTTGTTCCGGCTCCTGAGCCAACCGCTGGTCGATAAGATCCAGGTAGGCATCGCGCTCGGCGGGGCTCATCTTTTGAGTGCGCTCTGAGAGTGCGTCCGCCGTCGCCAGGCTGTTGAGGGCCAGTGAGGTCCTGAGCAACGGCAGGGCACGTTCAGGCTCGCCGAGGCGCACCAATGCCGCGGCTGCAATGTGGGTGGGCTCGGGGTTGTCGGGTTCGAGTTTGGCCCACAGCAGTGCGGCTTTGAGGTGGCTGCCCTGGTCGCGGTACTGTTCGGCGAGCTGGGCTGCATGGCGGGTAATGTTAAGATCGCCGGTACGCTCCGCCTCGCGCAGGTAGTTGTGCAGCGTGACCTGCGGCAGATTGCGTTGGGCGGCAAGTTCGGCGACCAGCAATGCGTACAGGGTCGAGGCCTCGAAGCTGCCCTGAGGCGCCTTGCTTTGCGCTTCGGTCGGGGTGTTCTGAGTGGTGACGGGGGGCGTTGCTAGCGGAGCACAGGCGCTCAGCAGGACTATTAAACCCAGAATCGATAGAGCCCGACGTGGGTGGCAATGAAGTAAGAGCATAAACACAGGTGACCTTCTCGTTTGGCTGGTTCGACGCCGCCGATGGCGAGTTCTGCTGTCTGTTGAAGGCTTAACTATAAGTGGCTTCGCGACTGTTGTCAGTCCTCGGCAGGGTCTGTATAGCATGGCCACCTAAATTGACAACAAAATAGACAGGTTTACTGCATCGATTTCGACCCTATTACGGATGATGGCTTAATCAATAGAGCTTGAGCGTGTATTATTGGGCGCTTGAATTTTTGCAAATGGAGTTCACCTCGTTCGATGGCTTTATTGGCGCTAGGCATTAATCATAAGACCGCCCCGGTTTCTGTTCGCGAAAAAGTGGCCTTTGCGCCTGAGCAGATGGAGCATGCCCTGGCCGAGGCTTGTCAGCAGGCAGGATTACAGGAGATAGCGATACTCTCCACCTGTAATCGCACCGAACTCTATTGCTCCGCCTCTTTGGAGGGTAGTAGGGAGCTGTTGGAATGGCTGGGCCGGTATCACGGCCTGGAATTCGCCGAGCTCGATCTGTGCAGTTACAGCTATTGGGATGAGGAAGCGGTTCGGCATATGATGCGAGTCGCCTGTGGGCTAGATTCCCTGGTGCTGGGTGAACCCCAGATTTTGGGCCAGCTGAAGTCCTGTTATGCCGTGGCGCGTGCGGCCAGTTCGGTGCATTCCGAGCTGGGGCGGTTGTTTCAGCAGGCGTTCTCGATCGCAAAAAAAGTGCGCACCCAAACGGCGATCGGCGAGAATCCGGTCTCTATCGCCTATGCCGCCGTGAGCCTGTCGCAGCATATCTTTACCGATCTGAGCCAGAGTCGTGCGCTGCTGATCGGTGCGGGTGAGACGATAGATCTGGTGGCGCAGCACCTGGTCCGGGCCGGCATCAAGCAGATCGTCGTGGCCAATCGTACCCTGGAACGGGCGCAGGGTCTGGCCGAGCAGTTTGGTGCCCGTGCGGTGCTGTTGGCCGATATTCCTGATGAGCTGATCAAGGCCGACATCCTGATCTCCTCTACCGCGAGCGCATTGCCCATCCTCGGTAAGGGTGCCGTAGAGCGGGCTTTGAAAGCGCGCAAGCATAAGCCGATATTTATGGTGGATATCGCTGTGCCTAGGGATATAGAGCCGGAGGTGGGTGAACTCTCCGATGTTTACCTCTACACGGTCGATGATCTGCGCGGGGTGATCGAGGAAAATGTCAAGTCGCGGGAGGTTGCCGCCACCGAAGCCGAGGTGCTGATTGCGCAGGCGGTGCAGGCGTTTATGCTGCAGCTGCGCGCCCTGAGTGCCACCGAGACGCTGCTATTGCTGCGTGGCAAGGCGGAATCGATTCGCGACAAGGAGCTTAGCAAGGCGCTTAAACATCTGGCTAAGGGGCAGGATCCTGAACAGGTATTACAGCAGTTGGCACGCGGATTGACGAATAAATTGATCCACTCTCCCAGCGTGCAGATGAAGCAGGCCGCCGCTCAGGGCCGTACAGAACTGCTTGAATTGACCCATGAATTATTCGAGTTGTCGCTCGCCAACAACTGATTACTCCCCCAGCCGGGTGCGACTTATCGCCCGGAGAACCCCGAAGGTTGCCATGAAAGCGTCCATCCAGAATAAGCTCGATATCCTTAAAGATCGCTATGAAGAGCTGGCGGCGCTGCTCAGTGACGCCGAGGTGATTAACGATCAGGACCGTTTTCGGGAGTTCTCCAGGGAATACGCCGAGCTGGAGGCTGTGGTCGAGGGCTACTGCCGTTATCTGCAGGTCCAGGATGAGCTGGCCGACGCTCGAGAGATGCTCGACGATCCTGAGATGAAGGAGATGGCGGAGGAGGAAATCCAGGCCGGTCAGCAGCGCCGGGAACAGCTCGAAGCTGAGCTGCAGCGGCTGCTGTTACCCAAGGACCCCAATGACGGCAGTAACACCTTTCTCGAGGTGCGTGCCGGTACCGGCGGTGATGAGGCCGCTATTTTTGCCGGAGACCTGTTTCGAATGTATGCCCGTTACGCCGAACGTCAGGGCTGGAAGATCGAGATTATCAGCGAGAATGGCGGTGATCATGGCGGTTATAAAGAGATCATTACTCGGGTGGTGGGCAAAGATGTCTACTCAAAGCTTAAGTTTGAATCCGGTGCGCATCGGGTCCAGCGGGTGCCCGCGACGGAGTCGCAGGGACGGATCCATACCTCTGCCTGCACGGTAGCCGTGATGCCTGAAGCCGAGACCACCGATGCGATCGAAATTAAGAAAGCCGATCTGCGCGTCGATACTTTCCGGGCCTCGGGCGCCGGTGGGCAGCACGTTAACAAGACCGATTCTGCGATCCGTCTGACTCATATTCCTACCGGTATCGTGGTCGAGTGTCAGGAGGAGCGTTCGCAGCACAAGAACCGCGCCAAGGCGATGTCGCTGCTCAACTCGCGCATGCTGGCCGGCATCCAGGATCGAGAAGCCGCCGCCAGAGCCGATACTCGCAAGAGTCTGATCGGCAGTGGTGATCGCTCCGAGCGGATCCGCACCTACAACTACCCCCAGGGACGGGTGACCGATCACCGCATCAACCTGACCCTGTATAAGTTGCTCGAGGTGATGGATGGCGATGTCGATGCGGTGATCGAACCGTTGATCCATGAGCACCAAGCCGAGCTGCTGGCCGCGATGGGCGAGTAAGCCGACTATGCCGATTATGAGAGAGCGGATCGATCAGGCCTTTGGCCGCGATGGGCGAATAGGGCGAATAGGGCGAATAGTCGAATGAGTCAGCGGATCGATCAGGTCCTGGCGCGCGCGAGCGAGTTACGCGAGCTGTCCGAGACTGCGAGTCTGGATCTTCAGCTGCTGTTGGAATCGGTGCTCGACAGGCCGCGCAGCTACCTCTATACCTGGCCCGAACGGCTGTTGACCGACGTTCAGCAGCGACGGTTTGAAGCGCTGTGGCAACGGCGTAAAAACGGCGAGCCGATCGCTTATATTCTCGGTTTTCGGGATTTTTGGACCCTGACCCTAGAGGTCGATGGTTCGACCCTGATCCCTCGGCCTGAATCCGAACGGCTGGTCGAGCTGGCCTTGGATGCACTGCCGGAGGGGTCGCAACGAATCGCGGATCTGGGCACGGGAACCGGCGCTATCGCCCTGGCTCTGGCCAGCGAGCGACCCTGTTGGCAGGTTGTGGCGGTCGAGTACTCGACGGCAGCGGCGCGGCTAGCCGAACGCAATCGGGCTCGGCTTGAATTGGCTAATGTCGAGATCCTGACCGGCAGTTGGTGCCAGCCATTGGCGGGACACTTCGACCTGATTCTCAGCAATCCCCCCTATATAGATCCTACGGATCCGCATCTACAGCAGGGCGACGTGCGCTTTGAGCCGCGTTCGGCCCTGGTGGCCGCAGAGCGGGGCCTGGCCGATATCCGCCTTATCGTCGAACAGGCCTGTTCGCGCCTCAAGCCTGCGGGCTGGTTGATGCTTGAGCATGGCTATGACCAGGGCGAGGCGGTGCGTGAGATCCTGGGCGTCGCCGGTTACCGGCAGATTCAAACCTATAAAGACCTGAATCACCAGGATCGGGTGACGGTCGCGCGTCTGGCTGAGGCCTTATGACTTTGGTGAATGACCTTGGTGAATGACTTTGGTGAATGACTTTGGCGAATGACTTTGGCGAATGACTATGGCGAATAACTATGGCGAATAACTATGGCGAATAACCATGATGGATGACCAGCAACTGCTACGTTACAGCCGCCAGATCATGCTGCCGGAAGTCGATGTTAGCGGTCAGGATAAACTGCTGGCGGCGCGGGTGCTGGTGATCGGCTTGGGTGGGCTCGGCTCGCCGGTGGCGCTTTATCTGGCGGCGGCCGGGATCGGGCATCTGGTATTGAGTGACTTCGATCATGTTGATCTGAGCAATTTGCAGCGCCAGATTGCTCACCGGCATGCCGATATCGGGCGCCCCAAGGTCGAGTCGGCACGCGATCAGATCTTGGCGCTCAATCCCGGTATTCGGGTCACGACCCTCAATCAGCGCCTCGAAGGCGAGGCCCTGTTAGAACAGGTGGGACAGGCCGATGTGGTGGTCGACTGCAGCGATAACTTCGCCAGCCGTTTTGCGATCAACAGCGCCTGCGTGCGGCAGCGTACGCCTCTGGTGTCGGGTGCCGCGATCCGACTCGAAGGCCAGGTGAGCGTGTTCGATAGCCGTAATTCGAGCAGCCCCTGTTATCGCTGCCTGTACCCTGATGGCAGTGATGACGGCGGTGATGATGCGGCCCTGACCTGTGCGAATAGTGGCGTAATCGCGCCGCTGGTGGGTATGATCGGCACGACTCAGGCGCTGGAAACGTTGAAAGTGCTGACCGGCTTCGGTACCTCGTTGGTGGGGCGGTTGTTGCTGCTCGATGCTCGGCATCTGGAGTGGCGAAGTCTAAACTTGGGTAGAGATCCCGATTGCCCCGAGTGTGGCAATTAAGGCTAGCCTTTAACCACGTCAAAACAGGGAGTACGCTATGCACCTGCAATACGATGATTATTACCTGAAACAGATCCTGACGTCGGTGAGAACGATTGCGTTGGTGGGCGCCAGTCCGAAACCGGATCGCGCCAGTCATCGAGTGATGGCCTATCTGCAGGCCAGAGGTTATCGGGTGATTCCGGTCAACCCCGTTTGCCGGGGAGAAGAATTGCTGGGTGAACGGGTTTACAGTCGGCTCGAGGATATTCCAGAGACGATAAAAATAGGGATGGTGGAGGTGTTCCGACGTTCCGACGCGGTGCCGGAGATTGTTGACGCGGCCATCCGTATAGGTGCGAAAGTATTATGGTTACAGCTGGGGGTGGTTCACGGCGATGCAGCGCGACATGCTCAAGAGCATGGGTTGCGGGTGGTCATGGACCGTTGCCCCAAAATAGAAATTCCCAGACTGGGATTGGAAAAAGGATAAAGCGATGCCCCTGTTAGATAGTTTTACCGTCGATCATACGCGGATGGATGCCCCGGCAGTCCGAGTTGCCAAGAGCATGGCTACCCCCAATGGGGATACGATCACCGTGTTCGACCTGCGTTTCTGTCGCCCCAATGAAGAGATCCTCAGCGAGCGCGGCATCCATACCCTGGAGCATCTGTTCGCCGGCTTTATGCGCGCCCATCTCAATGGCGGCGGTGTCGAGATCATCGATATCTCGCCGATGGGTTGCCGCACCGGCTTCTACATGAGCGTGATAGGCAACCCGGATGAGGCTCGAGTCGGCGCCGCCTGGCTGGCGGCGATGGAAGATGTGCTGGGGGTGAAAAAGCAGAACGAAATTCCCGAACTCAACGAGTATCAGTGCGGTACCTATGAGATGCACTCGCTGACCGAAGCACAGCAGATCGCAGCCGATATTAAGTCTCGCGGGGTCGGTGTTAATAGCAATGACGAGCTGAAACTCGATGCTAAGTTCTTGGAATCCCAGGGCTAAGACTAAGGCTGAAAGGGTCAGGCCTGACATTTGGGTATGTACCCGTTAGTTGTTGCAGAAGTTAATTCTGCATTATTGTTTTTTTTAATCAAACTCCGGTTCCGCCTCTCGGCGGATTCACGTCTTTGTAGCGACAAAGAAAGTGAAGCAAGGCCGCTCTTGGCCATTGCCTGCAGGGATGCGGGTATGCCGTTGTTGTCGGGAACTGACAACGGCCTATGGCTCGACCCTGCGGGCTTTTGCCGTCTGAATTTCATCGGTTAACAATGGGCAATGATGCCTGTCTGCTCTCTCTATCAGGAATAGTTGTCGTATAAGCAGTCGCCCATTAGCCGACGTACCCAAGGATCAAGGCAGAGCTGCAACACTTAACTGGGACATAGCCATGAAAAAGCTGCTAAGAGCCTAAAAACAGTTTCTGGATCGCGATATCGGAGGCCTTGCGGCGTGCGAACGCTTTCAGGTCGTCGCTACAGCCGAGCTGATCCAGGTCGGTGGGCAGTTCGGCGCCGGCGCTGATCAGCACGCCGACCAGCATCCTGCGTTCAGCCATAAGCAGTTGGCCGAGAAGCGTCTGGCCGTTGCGGGTGTAGGCATTAAGATCGGCACCGTACTGCTGTAGCCGGTTGGTTAGCAGCAGTGCCAGGTTATCATCCTCAGTATTGATGCAGGCGAACAGTGCTTCGCCCTGGTTGGCGTTGGCATCGGCCCCCGCTTGCAGCAGCAGGGTGCTGAGGCTCAATGCAGCGGTCGGGTTATTGATGGCCAGGCCGAGCAGCAGTTGCTTATCGCTACCCCGTTCGGGTAGCAGGGCGCCGGCTTCCAGTAGTTTTTGCAGGCACTGGCCATGCCCTAGCCGTAGCGCGTGCTCTACGGCAGAACGTGCTATCGTCTCATCGGCTTCGAGTCGGAACGGCTCGTTGAGATCCACGCCCGCGCGAATGGCCTTAAGCAAGCGCTCGAGGTCGTCGCGCTGCAGCGCTCGGGATAAGCTGTTTTTGGAAAACAGGCCTTTAAGCGTGAGGGCGATGGTTTCTAACCTCCTAGGTACGCGTTACGCACCTCGTCATTGGTCAGCAGGGCCGCACCGGTGTCCTGAAGGACGATGCGACCATTCTCCAGCACGTAGCCCCGGTCTGCGATGCGCAGCGCCTGGTTGGCATTTTGCTCGACCAGAAAGATGGTGACACCATCGTCGCGCAGCATCCTGATGATGTCAAAGATCTGCTTGATGATGAGCGGTGCCAGTCCCAGTGAGGGCTCGTCCAGAAACAGCATCCGTGGATTGCTCATTAGTGCACGGCCGATCGCCAGCATCTGCTGCTCACCGCCGGACATTGTGCCGGCTCGCTGATCCTGGCGTTCCTTGAGGCGCGGAAAGAGTTCATAGACGTGGGCCATGTTCTTCGCGTATCGGGCTTTCGTGGTGAAAAACCCACCCATGCTAAGATTCTCTTCGACCGTCATGGCGGAGAATATCCGGCGGCCTTCAGGGACTACCGCTAAACCCTGGCGCATGATGCGGTCGGTCTGCTCTCGAGAGATGTCCTGGTCTTCATAGAAGATCTTGCCGGAACTGGCACGCGGGTCACCGCACACCGTCATCATCAGGGTCGACTTGCCGGCCCCGTTGGCACCGATCAGGGTGACAATCTCGCCCTTGTGGACCTCCAGCGAGACGTCGTGCAGGGCTTGAATCTTGCCGTAATGGGTGGATACGTTCTCTAGTCTTAACATGACCGTGACTCCTCACCGGAGATAGAGCGCACTTTGATTAAGTTTGGCATCACTCCTCCCCCAGATAAGCTTTAATAACATCGGGGTTGTCGCGGATTTCCGCAGGCACGCCGCAGGCCAGCGGCGACCCCTGATTGATGACGACGATCTGATCGGAGATCCCCATCACCAGGCCCATATCGTGTTCGATTAGCAGAATCGATACGTCGAACTCGTCTCGAAGGTTGCAGATCAGTTGATCCAGCTCCTTGGTCTCGTTGGGATTGAGTCCGGCGGCGGGCTCATCGAGCATCAGTAGCCGTGGGTTGGTGACCATGCAACGGGCGATCTCGAGTCGGCGCTGCTGACCGTAGGCCAGATTTCCCGCTTCGCGGTTGGCAAACTCCAGCAGGTTGACCTTCTTGAGCCAGAAAGCCGCATTTTCCATCGCCCTTTTTTCGGTCTTACGGTAGTTCGGGGTCTTGATAAAACCGGATAACAGGTTGGTATTCATGTGCATGTGCTGGGCAACCAGCAGGTTTTCGACGACGGTCATCTCCTTGAACAGGCGGACGTGCTGGAAGGTACGAACCATCCCTTTGCGGGCCAGTTTGTGTCCCGGCAGTCCCTGGACTTGCTCGCCGTCAAACAGGATGGAGCCCTGGGTCGGGCTGTAAAATCCGCTGATGCAGTTGAATACTGTGGTCTTGCCGGCACCATTGGGGCCGATGACCGAGACGATCTCTTTCTCGTGCACGCTCAGGCTGACGTTATTAACCGCCAGCAGGCCGCCAAAGCGCATGCACAGGCCTGATACTTCTAGCAGTGCTTTACTCATTGGGGTTTATCTCCGGAGGCGAGTTCTAAGTGCGGACGCGATTTAGGCACCAGGCCCTGAGGCCGCCAGATCATCATAAAGACCATCAGCAGGCCGAACATCAGCATTCGGTACTCCGAGAATTCACGCGCCAGCTCCGGTAATACGGTAAGGAGGATGGCGGCCAAGATGATGCCCAGTTGTGAACCCATACCACCGAGCACGACGATCGAGAGGATGATGGCCGACTCGATAAAGATGAAGGACTCGGGGCTGATAAAGCCCTGTCGGGCCGCGAAGAAGCAGCCGGCAAAACCCGCGAAAGTGGCGCCTATGGTAAAGGCAGTCAGCTTGACGATGGTCGGGTTGAGACCGAGCGAGCGACAGGCAATTTCGTCCTCACGCAAGGCTTCCCAGGCTCTACCGATCGGCATCCGGGTAAGGCGGTTGATCACGTAGACGGTGATCAGTACCAATACCACGGCCAGCAGATACAGGAAGATCACCTTGTGGCTGGTATCGTAGGCGATACCGAAATACTCGTGAAACGGCACGTTACAGGCATCAGCCAAGGTATCTTCGGCGCTGCACTTGACCCGCCGGCTGAACTCCAGGCCGAACAGGTCGGGCTTGGGGATCCGGCTGATACCGTTAGGTCCGCCCGTGACATTGGTCCAGTTCAGCAGCAGGATGCGGATGATCTCACCAAACCCCAGGGTCACGATCGCCAGGTAGTCACCGCGCAGGCGCAGTACCGGAAAGCCCAGCAGGAAGCCGAAGGTGGCTGCCAGCAGGCCGCAGAGCGGCAAGGCGACCCAGAACGACACGTCGTAGTACAGCGACAGCAGGGCGTAGGTGTAGGCGCCTACGGCGTAGAAGGCGACGTAGCCCAGATCGAGCAGTCCGGCCAGACCCACCACGATGTTCAGGCCCAGGCCGAGCATGATGTAGATCAGTGCCAGGGTTGCCAGATCGACCGCACCGCGATTAGAGAAATCGGTGAACGGCCAGATCAGCGCGGCAGCGATCACGAAGGCGATGGCCAGCGCCTTGAGCCGGGCGCCTTTCTTGCCTGTCGGCAGCATCGCTGCGACGGAGGGGAGTTCGGGCAGCTTGACCAGACCGGTGAGCTGCTCCGTAATCCCCTCACGGAATAGCTGAAACAGGAATACCGCCAGGGTGGAGCCCGCGATGGCGTACCAGGTGAAGTCTGATGAAGAGTGCAGGGTCAGATTAATGCCTTCGGTCTCGAGCTGAATGCCCAGCATCATGCTGGTCAGAATCAGGGTGACGATGGCGGCGAAAATAGCGGGATAGAGGGGTCGGTTGATCATATTTTCTCTACCTCAGGTTTGCCCAGTAAGCCACTCGGGCGGAAGAGCAGTACTAGGATCAAGAGGCCAAAGGCCACCACATCTTTGTATTCGCTGCTGAAGTAAGCCGAGGTCATCGCCTCGGTCGTACCGAGCAGCAGGCCTCCCAGCATCGCACCAGGGATCGAACCTATGCCACCCAATACCGCTGCGGTAAAGGCCTTCAGGCCGGCGATAAAGCCGATGTAGGGATTGACGATGCCGTAGTACATGCCCAGCAGGACGCCGGCCACGGCGGCCAGCGCTGCGCCGACGACAAAGGTCAATGCGATGATGTTGTTGGTGTTAATGCCGAGCATGTTGGTCATGCCCAGGTCCTGGGAGCAGGCGCGGCAGGCGCGTCCCCATTTGGATTTGGATATAAATAACGTCAGCGCGCCCATGGTCACCAGAGTCACGACAAAGATGATCACCTGCATATAGGACAGGCTGGCCTCAAAGGTGTCGGCACTGCCGAAGGTCCAGCCGCCACTGATCAGGCTGGGCATGGCGATATCTCTTGAGCCCTGGGCCAGGCGGACAAAATTCTGCAAGAAGATCGACATTCCGATCGCCGAGATCAGCGCCAACAGCCGGGGTCCACCACGCAGTGGCCGATAGGCGACCCGTTCGATGGTAAAGCCATAGGCCGAGGCTACCAGCATGCTGATCAGCAAGGCGGCAAGGAACAGCAGAGGGACGCTGTCCATACCTAGGGTGGTGAGGCCTGCGATAACGATAAAGGCCACATAGGTGCCGATCATATAGACCTCGCCGTGGGCGAAGTTGATCATGCCGACGATGCCGTAAACCATGGTGTAACCAATAGCTATCAGTGCGTAGGTGCTACCGATAGTCAGGCCGTTCAACAGTTGCTGAACGAAATAGAGCGTTGCTTCGAGCATAGGATTTATGACCCTTCAATAAAAAGCACCCCCTTCTTGTGAAAGAGGGTGCTCAGGCTACAACAGATAACGGTTACTTGACGGCAGATTTAGTGCCGTCTTTGTGCCAGTTATAAACCACGAAGCTGAAATCTTGCAGATCACCCTTGGCATCGAAGGCAAGCGTGCCGGTAGGGGTCTCAAAAGAGTTAGCACGCATATGTTCAGCCATCTTGTACGTGTCTACGCTACCCACCGCCTTGAGGGTATCGGCCATGATCTGCACTGCAGAGTAGGCGGGGAAGACGAAGGCACCACTGGGGTCTTCGTCGTTGGCCTCGAAAGCAGCGACCAGGGCGGCGTTCTTAGGATCTTTTTCGAAGCTGTCCGGCAGGGTCACGAGCAAACCCTCAGAGGCTTCACCGGCGATAGCGGTGATATCTGGGTTACCGACACCTTCAGGTCCCATGAACTTGGCATCGAAGCCTTTTTCTGCAGACTGCCGCAGGATCAGGCCGAGTTCGGGGTGGTAGCCACCGTAGTAAACGAAATCGACGTCGTCTCTCTTCATCTTGCCGATCAGCGCGGAGAAGTCCTTGTCGCCGGAAGTTACGCCTTCAAACATGGCGATCTTGACGCCGGCTTTTTCCAGCTCGTCTTTAACCGAGGTTGCCAGCCCTTCG
This sequence comes from Motiliproteus sp., assembly GCA_047622605.1. Lineage (GTDB taxonomy): Bacteria > Pseudomonadota > Gammaproteobacteria > Pseudomonadales > Balneatricaceae > Motiliproteus. The sequence goes on from JBLHND010000038.1 coordinate 17,307, forward strand.
CCGTACTGCTGCTTGTCGTGAATAACGGCGACACGCTGGGGCTTGATGTTATTGATGATGTATTTGGCTGCGAAGGGACCCTGCATGCTGTCTAGGCCGATGGTGCGGAACACCAGTTTATAGCCTTTTTCGGTGATGCTGGGGCTGGTCGATGCCGCCGTGATCATCAGGATGCCTTCATCTTCGTAGATGTCTGACGCAGGCTCGGTAGAGCTGGAGCAGAGGTGACCAACAACCAGCTGAATGCCATCGTTAACAATTTTGTTGGCAACGGCCGTGGCTTGCTTGGGATCACAGGCATCGTCGTAGGAGATGCCAACCAGCATTTCACCGTTGACGCCGCCGGCCTTGTTGATCTGTTCGATGGCCATCTTGGCGCCAGAGAACTGCATATCACCGTATTGGGCTACAGGGCCTGTTACCGGGCCTGCCAGTGCGATCTTGATCTCTGCTTGTACGGCCGTTGCGCCTAGTATCAGGGTGGAGACGCCTAATCCTAGAAGGGTTTTTTTAAAGTTCATTCTCGACTATCCCGGAATTATTATGATTATAGTTATGTCCCTAGAGCTAGGCGCGCAGAGGACCGGTTTGAGATACTGCTAAACGGTTGTTAAGCCACCCGCACGCTCATTTTTTAGGCAGCTTATAAGCGGCTAACTTTACCGCTACAAAAGTAGTAAATGCAACATAATTTAGCATCTAAGACTGGCGGTTGCGGGTGTTTGGGGGTATTAGTCATATCCCTAGCGTCTGAGCGTTTGCTGACGACGGGGTTTTGTTTTGAACCTCGATGTAGGCATAGGTAGTATAGAAGGAACCCGAGTCAGCGCGACGAAAGAACGCTGACAATAGCGGCGCTAATTGAGAAAATTAACGTCGGCGGTTGACACCCAAGCTCAATACGGTAATATGCGCCTCCTCAGCGGAGGGGTGGCAGAGCGGTTTAATGCACCAGTCTTGAAAACTGGCGTAGGTTAATAGCCTACCGAGAGTTCGAATCTCTCCTCCTCCGCCATTTTTTGTAGATCCTTGATAGCTCAGTTGGTAGAGCAGTAGACTGTTAATCTATTGGTCGCAGGTTCGAGTCCTGCTCAAGGAGCCACAAAAATTGTTTGACCCTCGGGTCACGCAGAGTCGCTTGAAGGTTCTATTGTTGTCTTCAGGTTTAGAAGTTCGGTATGGGTCGTTAGCTCAGTTGGTAGAGCAGTTGGCTTTTAACCAATTGGTCGCGCGTTCGAATCGCGCACGACCCACCATCGAATTTCACGTTGTATCCCATAGGTAATATCCCTCGGGGATATGGAACGGGTCGTTAGCTCAGTTGGTAGAGCAGTTGGCTTTTAACCAATTGGTCGCGCGTTCGAATCGCGCACGACCCACCATTCCATTCGTCATCCTTATTAGTTCTCCTTAGAAAGACGAAGTCTCCACGCTAATTTTCCTGTTTCAGCCATCTAATTCCTGTATTACTATAGGTTTTGATTAGCCGTGCCTGGGTCTTTATTTCTGACCTCCAGCAGGCTGGGGCTGGCCATCGCGCTGTCATCACTTCGCCCCTCAGTGACCTCGATATCGCATCGTTGGATTCATGGCGAGCAAGCGAAAGTTATGCTGAGCAAATAATGCCTGTCTGTTCGAATACCTGTCTGTTCGAATGCCTGTCTGTTCGAATGCGTGAAGCTGTTAAGTCGTTGAGCGTTGCTGGGCTTCGCCTGTACGCGGTGGTTCGGCCGGCAATGCGCTTGCGTGCTGATGCTTGGTTATCCGGGTACAGAGGCTAAAAAGCGCTGCTAGAAAGCGCTGCTAAGAAGGCTTGCTGGACAGCCAAAGTAGTCGTCTCAAGGCTGTGACTTGGATTGATTGATGAATGAATCGAGTACCAATAACCAGGATGAGGACGTCTTCATCATGAAAAAAATTGGGTTTTTACTCCTCAATAATTTCACAATGATCTCCTTAGCCTCGGCTATCGAACCTTTGCGGATGGCTAACCAGCTGAGTGGGGAGGCTCTTTATGAGTGGCATACCCTCACAGACGATGGGCAGGCGGTGAGTGCCAGCGATGGTATGAAGATAACCCCGGATTCCAGCATGCTAAATGCCGGCATGCTGGATATCGTTCTGGTCGCAGGCGGGCTTAATGTTACGCGAGCGTACAGCAAGGCTCAGCTCTGCTGGCTCAGGTCACTGGCACGCAAAGGCTGCACCCTGGGTGCCATTTGCACCGGCGCTTATGTACTGGCTGAGGCTGGCTTGCTGGAGGGTTATGAGTGCAGTACCCACTGGGAATATATAGCAGGCTTACAGGAAGCGTTTCCAAGAGTCCGTTGTTCTAACCGTCTGTTCAGTTTCGATCGTGATCGTATGACATCCTCGGGAGGGGCGGCACCGCTCGATATGATGCTACATCTGATCAGGCAGGAGTATGGTTCGCTACTGCCTGTGGCGATTTCAGAGATGTTGATCTGTGATCGTATTCGTAGTGAAACAGACCAGCAAAAAGTGCCGCTGCAATCTGTCTCTGGGACGATGCCTCCAAAATTGGCGGAAGTCGTCGGTTTGATGGCCGCCAATATAGAAGAGCTGATTGAGATGGATGAGCTGGCGCATTACGCCGGGCTGTCCCGGCGCCAGTTAGAGCGCTTATTTCTAAAATACCTACAATGCTCGCCCTCTAAATATTATTTGAAATTACGCTTGTTCCGCGCGCGCCAGTTACTAAAGCAGAGTGACCTGGCTATTATTGAGATAGCGACGGCCTGTGGATTTGTCTCTACGCCGCATTTTAGCCGGTGTTATCGAGAGCAGCTGGGTGTGCCTCCCAGTGAAGAACGATCAGGGGATACGCGTAAAAACGGCCAGGAAAAGGAAGGGTCTATCCGGTTTCTTCCTGAGCTATCTCTGCCTGCGCTCTTCCCTCAAGTGCTTGAGGAGCAGGAGGTGTACGCTAAGCCCGATGAAGGGCCGTCGATACCGCAATGGGTGCCGACGGAGCGGGAACCGGGGGCGCAGAGCGGATCTCTCAAGGACGCGTCTCAGGCCGAAAAGCGGGGCTGCATCGCTAAGGATGCGCTGGTGGAAGCGCGTTCAGAATCTACCTTTGGTAGTGTGCGTATTAAGAAATAACCGCTCCTTGCCGCGCCCTCTATCGCGCTCCCTATAACGTTACGGGCGCTCCCTTGCCATCGGTCATGTGATCTGCTTATGCATGCGGGTCCTGTGCCGCCGCAAACGTCTTTGGCCTGTCCCCGAAGATCCGTAGTGACGCTTTTGGTAACAACCGAGTCGCTTCCAGCGTCTTTAAGACTCGCGCGAAATTTTACACTGGCCTGAACGTTGGGGGGGATTAGCGATCTTGATTCCTCTGACTCCGGCCTGCTGTTCGTTGGGGTGTTATTAATCAGGGGTTGCGCACTCAGCGATCAATCCAGGACAGGAAGGATACTCAAGATGAACGCCGCTGAACTGCATCGAGATGCCATTATTATTGATGGCCTGATCTGCGCGAAATGGAACCGTGAGCTGTTTGAAGACATGTCTAAGGGTGGGCTGACTGCCGCCAACTGTACCGTCTCTTTCTGGGAAAACTTTCAGAATACGGTCAATAACGTTGTCGAGATGAATCAGCTTATAGAGGCCAGCAGTGATCTGCTTATCAAGGTGCATACGACTGCAGATATTCAGCGTGCTAAGCAGGAGGGTAAGACGGGCGTCATGATGGGATTTCAGAACGCTAATGCGTATGAAGACCAAATTGGCTATGTGCAGGTGTTCAAGGATCTGGGCGTGGGTATCGTGCAGATGTGTTACAACACTCAGAATTTAGTCGGCACCGGCTGTTACGAGCGCGATGGCGGTTTATCCGGTTTTGGTCGTGAAATTGTTGGCGAAATGAATCGCGTGGGGGTTTTGTGTGATTTGTCGCACGTTGGCGCCAAGACCTCTGAGGAAGTTATCCTCGAATCTAAGCAGCGAGTGGCGTATTCACACTGTCTGCCAAGCGGATTAAAAGATCACCCGCGTAACAAAGCGGACGCCGAACTGAAGTTTATTGCCGATCATGGTGGGTTTGTTGGCGTCACCATGTTCGCTCCTTTCCTTAAAAACGGTATAGATTCGACCATCGAAGATTACGTTGAAGCGATCGAGTACATCTACAACATCGTCGGTGAAGATAGCATCGGTATAGGGACCGACTTTACCCAGGGCCAGGATCAGAACTTCTTCGAATACCTGACGCACGATAAAGGCTATGCGCGACGTTTGACGCGTTTTGGCAAGATTATTAATCCTGAAGGCATACGTACGGTTGGCGAGTTCCCTAACCTGACTGAAGCCCTGCTTAAGCGTGGTTTCTCTGAGACCCAGGTTCGTAAGATTATGGGTGAGAACTGGGTGACGCTGCTTAAAGATGTCTGGGGTACCTGATTATAAAAGGTTGGTGGCTCTGTGCCTGGCGATGCAGCCTAGTACTCACGCATTAAAAAAGAATTAAAAAAAGAATTTTTGAGGTTAGAAATAATGAGTGTACATGCACCAGAGATGCCGATAGTCGTCGATGATGAAACCGGCGTATGGACCACCGATGCGCTGCCGATGCTGTATGTGCCGCGTCATTTCTTTGTGAATAATCACAGAGGAATTGAGGACGAGATTGGTGCCGATAAGTACGCAGCCATCCTCTATAAGGCGGGCTATAAGTCAGCGCATTACTGGTGCGAGAAGGAAGCGGTAGAGCAGGGTATCTCAGGTGCGGCTGTCTTCGAACATTACATGAAACGTTTGTCGCAGCGTGGCTGGGGATTCTTCATTACTGAAGCCCTGGATCTTGAAGAGGGTACGGCCAGGGTACGTCTGGAAAACTCAGCGTTTGTTTATCAGTACGGCAAGGTCAATCGTAAGGTTGATTACATGTTCACGGGTTGGTTTGCCGGTGCGATGGATCAGATCGCCGAAAGCCTGGGTTCTGAGGTGCGCACTAAGGCAGTACAGACCCAGAGTGCGGCAGAAGATGGCTGTGACGTGGGTTATTTTGAAGTAACCCCATTATAAAAGCGTGTGAGTAATGATTGAGTTATTTTCAATCTGCGTATACGTATAAAAAATAGTTAACGCAGCTACCTATCCTCTGCGCCGATAATAAAATCTAAACGGGTCATTAAACTAATATCCTTGGTATTAGGTGACCGGTTAATACTGTAAAGGTGGGGTCCGATCATGTCCCAGTTTGATATCCTGTTTGAACCGCTTAACATTAATAAACTGACTATCCGTAACCGTATTGTCAGTACCGCTCACGCTGAGGTCTATGCGACCGACGGCGGAATGACCACTGAGCGTTTTATAAAGTACTACGAAGAGAAAGCCAAGGGTGGCTGTGGTCTCTGTATCTGTGGCGGTTCCAGTACAGTCGCCATCGATAGCCCGCAAAGCTGGTGGAGTTCGGTGAATCTATCGACCGATCGGATTATTCCGCACTTCCAGAATCTGGCTGATGCGGTGCACAAGCACGGCGGCAAGATTATGATTCAGATCACCCATTTTGGTCGTCGTTCCCGCTGGGATGGTGGCGACTGGCCTAACCTGCTGTCACCCTCAGGTATTCGTGAACCTGTCCACCGAGCTACCTGTAAGTCTATGGAAGAGGAAGATATCTGGCGCGTCATTGACAACTTCGCGCAGGCCACGCGTCGTGCCAAAGAGGGCGGGCTGGATGGTGTGGAGTTGGAAGCCGTTCACCAGCACCTGATTGATCAGTTTTGGTCACCACGCGTCAACAAGCGTACTGATAAGTGGGGCGGTAGTCTGGAAAATCGTCTGCGATTTGGTCATGAAGTGCTGAAAGCGATACGTGCTGAGGTGGGTCCTGACTTTGTCGTGGGTTTGAGAATGTCCGGTGATGAGTTCCACTCAGACGGCATGAGTCACGAGGATTTGAAAAAGGTCGCCGCCTATTATAATGCGACCGGTTTGGTCGATTTCTTTAGTGTGGTGGGTTCCGGCGCGGATACTCACAACACCCTGGCGAACGTTATTCCTAATATGAGCTATCCGCCAGAGCCCTTTCTGCATCTGGCTGCAGGCATCAAAGAGGTCGTGGATGTGCCTGTTATGCATGCACAGAACATCAAGGATCCGAATCAGGCCAAGCGTATTCTTGAGGCTGGTTATGTCGACTTCGTCGGCATGACGCGTGCGCATATTGCCGATCCGCACATGATAGCCAAGATTAAGAATGATCAGGTCGATCAGATTCGCCAGTGTGTCGGCGCGAACTACTGTATCGACCGCCAGTATCAGGGGCTTGATGTGCTCTGTATTCAGAACGCTGCAACCTCTCGCGAACATCTGGGTCTGCCGCATATTATTGAAAAAACGACGGGCGTTAAGCGCAGAGTCCTGGTGATCGGTGGTGGCCCGGGTGGTTTGGAAGCGGCGCGTGTTGCCGCCGAGCGTGGCCATGACGTTGTTCTTGTGGAAAAGCAGGACGAGCTGGGTGGCCAGATTACTCTGGCTTCCAAAGCACCGCAGCGCGATCAGATTGCCGGTATTACCCGCTGGTTGGCCATGGAACTAGAGCGTCTGGGTGTTGATATACGCCTAGGTACGGCCGCGAATGCAGAGCTGGTCCGTGAGCTGAAAGCGGATGTCTGTATTATTGCTACCGGTGGTCGTCCATTTATCGATCAGAACCCTGAGTGGGGTGCTGAA
>JBLHND010000039.1:0-23784 GCA_047622605.1 Motiliproteus sp.
CTCAGCTGATGCAGGTCCCGGTGCTGGGATCCGAACAGTACCCACAGGGCGTGGGTCCAACCACCGAAAACCTACGCAGCCTGTTGCCTGACGGCAGCTTTGTCGGCAAAACCCATTTTTCCTGTGTCGATGCCCCCGAATGCAACCGCCAGATCGAGGCGCTGGATAAAGAGGTGATCGTAATTTGCGGCATGGAGGCCCACGTCTGTGTGCTGCAGACCGCACTGCGGCTATTGGAAAGCGGCAAAACAGTGTACGTGGTTGCGGATGCCATTTCGGCCAGAAATCCGCGTGACACTGAGTTTGCGTTGCAGCGAATGCGCGATGAAGGGGTCAAGATCGTCACTCGGGAGATGGTGGGTTTTGAATGGATTCGCCGCTCCGATTCGCCCCAGTTCAAGACCTTCAGCATGGAATATTTGCGCTGATTCGCTAGCAGGTGTCGGTCATCTGTTGGCCTGACGCTCGAATCTGTTTTCTTCGGAGCGGTAATGGCAATGACTAACAATAACTATAACAATAACAACAAGAATTCCAGTAGTGGTGATCCCTATAGTATTGGACTGGAGCAAAATACAGCCAATTTTGTGCCCCTGAGTCCGGTCGGTTTTATCGCGCGTACCGCAGAGGTTTATCCTGAACATACCGCGATCATCTATGGCGAGCTGCGGCGCAACTGGGCCGAAACCTATGCTCGCTGCCTGAAGATTGCTGCAGCGTTGCAACGGCTGGGTATCGGCCCGAGTGATACCGTGGCCGCTATCCTGCCCAATATTCCAGAAATGTTGGAACTGCACTTCGCGGTGCCCATGCTCGGTGCCGTGCTGAATGCGCAGAATACCCGGTTGGATGCTGAGGCGATCGCTTTTATGCTCGACCATGCCGGGGCTAAGGTGCTGGTTACGGATAAGGAGTTTTCCGCCACCGTGAGCGCGGCATTAGCCTTATGCAAAACCAGGCCGCTGGTGATCGATGTCGATGATCCGCTGGCCAGTGGCAGGCTGCTGGGAGAGCACCGATATGAGCAGCTACTGCAGCAGCAGGAGAACGCCGACTTTAACTGGCAACTGCCCGTGGATGAATGGCATCCGATCACCCTTAACTACACCTCCGGCACCACCGGTAACCCCAAGGGGGTGGTCTATCACCACCGCGGTGCCTACCTTAACGCGATGAGTAATATCATCGGCCAGGAGCTGCCGCGGCATGCGGTTTATCTGTGGACCCTGCCGATGTTTCACTGCAATGGCTGGTGCTATCCTTGGGCGGTGACCGCCGTCGCAGGTACTCATGTATGCCTGCGGCAGGTGACGGCAGAGCCTATATTTGCAGCGATCAAGGCCCACCGGGTAAGCCACTTCTGCGGTGCCCCGGTGGTGCTTAATATGTTGATAAACGCCCCCGAAGAGCAACAGCTGCCGATCGAACATCCAGTCACGGTCACGGTAGGCGGAGCGGCGCCACCGGCAACCGTGATCGAGGGGATGCAGCGGCTCGGGATTCAGGTGGTACATGCCTATGGTTTGACCGAAACCTACGGGCCGAGCGTATTCTGCGATCCGCAGCAGTCCTGGACCTCGCTGTCATTTGAGGAGCAGGCCGCGAAAATGGCACGCCAAGGGGTGCAAGCTCCGGGTGTGGCCGGGCTGCAAGTGGCTGACAGCCTGACTGGGCAGCCGGTCGTCAATGATGGACTGGCGCTGGGCGAGGTGATGATTCGTAGCAACACGCTGATGAAAGGTTACCTGGCCAATCCGAAGGCGACCGCCGAGGCGTTTCAGGATGGCTGGTTTCGTACCGGCGATATCGCGGTTAGACACCCTGATGGCTATATCGAGGTCAAGGATCGCTCCAAGGATGTGATTATCTCCGGTGGCGAGAACATCTCCACCATCGAAGTGGAGGCGGTGCTCTATCGCCATTCGGCGGTACTGGAGGCGGCGGTGGTCGCCAAAGCTGATCCGCACTGGGGTGAGGTGCCCTGCGCCATCATTACCCTGAAAGCGGGAATGGATGCCGACGCGCAGCAGCTGATCGATTTCTGCCGGGATCGACTGGCCCACTATAAATGCCCCAAGCAGGTACTGTTTGCGGCATTGCCCAAGACCTCGACCGGAAAAATACAGAAGTTTGCGTTGCGAGCGCTGGTCAACGACAGCGCCTGACGCTGCGGCCCACCGCCTGGATGGCGTCGGGCTTAAGGTTCCTTCTGCACAGGATTGATGTAGCATGCGCTTGAGCCAACACACAGAAGGAAAATTGATGGACCGGCCGACCCCCGCGGATGGCTTGAGCGCCCTGACCGACGATGCCGAACGCAACCGGCTGCTGGCGGAGATGGCCGAGCGTTCCACCGATATGATCTCGCGCCATACCCCCGGGGACTGGCGCTTTATCTATGCGTCTCCTGCCGTGACCCCTCTGCTGGGTTATAGCGTTGAGGAGATCGTCGGGGTCTCGGCGCATGATCTCTACCATCCCGATGATGTTGAGGATTTCGCTCACCGCGCCGAGAGTGTCAGCTACGCCAAGGGGCTTTATACCCATACCTACCGGTTTCGTTGTAAAGATGGCCACTACACCTGGCTGGAAAGCACCAGTCGGACGATTAGGGATGTACAAACCGGCGAGCTGCGCGAGACTCTGGTGGTTTCGCGCGATGCCAGCCGGCGGATAGAAGCCGAGCAGGCTAATCGTCGTCTGGCTCGAGTGCTGGAGAGCAGCAGTGATCTGGTGGTGTTTGTGGCTCCGGATCTGAACATCACCCAGCTAAACGAATCTGCACGCAAGGCGTTGAGCTTAACCCAGGGAGCGCTTGACTCCCTGGTGTTGGCCGATCTGCTGCCGCAATCCTGTTATACCCAGCTGCTTGAAGATGGCTTTGTCACGGCCAACGCCACCGGCAGCTGGACCGGGGAACTGGACCTCAGCGTGGCTCGTAGCGGGGCGTCGATGGGTGATGTGCCGTTGCTGATACCGGTGGCGCTGGAACTACTTGCACATCGCCCGTTGCAGGGGCCGGTGGAATATTATTCCATCGTCGCTCGGGATCTACGTGAACCCCGAGCGGTGGAGGCCAAGTTGAAACAGTATCAGGCTGATATAGATCATGCCGCGCGCCTGATCACCATGGGCGAGCTCGCCTCGAGCCTGGCGCATGAGCTGAACCAGCCGCTGACCGCGATTGTTAACTATGTGCGTGGCATTCAGCGCCGGTTTAAGGACAGCCGGAGCGTCAGTTGGGATGAGCTGCAGTTTCCGCTCGATAAAACCGCGGCCACGGCGCTGCGGGCCGGTGAGATTATCCACCGAATGATGGATTTTACCCGTAAGCGAGAGCCTTCCCGAGAAGCGCTCTCGGTTGCCGCTATGATCCCTGACCTGATCCAGCTTTGTCGCCCCAATGCCGAGCGCCACCATGTGCTGCTGCAAAATCGGGTGGATCCCGCGTTGCCCCTCGTCCTGGCCGACCGGGTTCAGCTGGAGCAGATCCTGCTGAACCTATTGGTTAACGCCATCGAAGCCTCTGAGCAGGCGTCGGAGTCTGTGCCGCTACGGGTTAGCGTCGAGGCGCGGCTGGGTACCCGGGCCGAAGGAACTGCGGACGGCATGCTCTGGATCCGGGTTAAAGATCAGGGGCAGGGGTTGCCTGCAGGCGTTCCGCAACAGGTGTTCGAACGGTTTTTTACCACCAAGGCCAAGGGGCTGGGGATGGGGCTGGCTATTAGCCGCTCGCTGGTAGAAAATTTAGGGGGACAGCTGTGGGCTGAAAATAACCCAGAAGACGGCGCCTGCTTTTGCTTTAGCTTGCCCCTGGTCGAGGGAACCGCTAATCCTTCTTAAGAGAAAATCGATGCCAAACCCTATATCTGAAACCATCTATGTCATTGATGATGACATGGATGTGCGCGACTCGCTGCAGTGGTTGCTGGAGTCGGTCGGACTCAAAGTGTTCAGCTACGATACCGCGCTGGCGTTTCTTGATGGCTATCCCGTGGGCGCCTACGGTTGTATCGTCATGGATGTCAGAATGCCGGGGCTAAGCGGCATCAGCGCGCAGAAAATGCTGCCTGAGTATGGCATCGATATGCCGGTTATTATGATTTCAGCCCACGGTAATATCGATATGGCAGTCACCGCGATGACTCAGGGTGCGGTGACCTTTTTACAGAAACCCTTCGATGATCAGGCGTTGCTTGATCATGTCCAGCAGGCGTTGGAAAAAAACCGCGCTCACCGGCTCCGTCAGAGGGCGCTCTCGGGACGGAAAACACACTACGCCTCGCTCACCAAAAGAGAACGTCAGGTGTTTGCGGAGGTCGTCGCTGGCTTGTCTAACCAGGATATTGCGGAAAAATTGGGTATTAATCGTAAGACCGTTGAGGGTCATCGCGCCAACATGCTGGGGAAAATGGCCGTTGGTTCCTTGGCTGAACTCGTGCAGGCGGCCGTCAGTCTTGGACTTGTCGCCAGCTGAACCTGCGAATAAGTCTAGTATGTTCTCTGCGGGCTATAGAACGGCCCGCTGCGTGAAAGATAGAGCCGTAAAATGTCTGGACCTTTGCACGCGGTCTGACAAAGCAGATGGCCGTTATAGAGCTCGCCCTTCGGGGCTTTCAGAGGCGCAAGGGACTTGCTCGCAGGTTCCCTAAAAAGATTCCCTGCAGGGGTGGGGTCTACATGCTGAAAAGGCGTTTGGTCTAAAATCATATAGCTAATAGGTATTCATAGGCCTCGCGCAGCTAACGAAAGGAGGGGGTTCAACATGCCGCTGTTCGGCGGTTACGGTGTTGCTGCTAGGACTGGGCTATATCGCAAACAGCTTGCTGCAGCCGCGGGTACGAAAGGCTTGGATGTTATTCCCGTCTTCTGGCTGCCAACATCTTCATGAATATGCTTCATAATTTGATGCGGAGGTAGTGTCGGTACAAGCGACCCGTATGTAGATACTCTAGCGGTGACCTCTCGCTCCGTGGGGTGTCCGCCAGCTTAACGCGCTTCGTGCATGCGCTTAATATTCTCCGCTGCCAGGCAGGGGATCTTGGCGAGTTGACCGGCCACTCGACGCATCTGCTCTAGCTCTTCGCTTGATGCCTGGTAGCCACTCTGCGCGGCGGCGGTATGCTTGAGCATCGTCTGCGCCGCTGCTATCAAGACGCCTAAGATCTCTACGTTTTGCTCTGCAAGCGCTTCGATTTCTTGATCAGTCATTAGTACTCCGTGTCGTGCTGGGGGTGGGAGGTGGTGGGTTTAGATTATTGCCGGGATTATTGCCGGGATTATTGCCGGGATTTAGTACCGGGATTTAGTACCGGGGTTAGGCGCCGGGGTTAGGCGCCGGGATTGCATCCCAGCCTACAATCTTGGTACATAGCCATAAAAAAGCCGAAGCGATGGCTTCGGCTTTTTTGGCTAGCGCTAAACCACAGTAACGGCCTTAGCGCTACCTGAGGCTAACCGTTAGCCGCACTTGCTGTCCCCGCAGTTGAGGCAGGTGAAGCAACCGTCCATCAGGATCGCGGCTTTGACGTTGCACTTAGGACATAGCTGGGCATCGGCAGGGAAGGTGCCGTTGTCATCGCTGGTGGCTGTGCTGCTGCTGTTGCGGCGGCTGTGCTGCTCGTATTCTTTACGCTTAGTTTCGATCAATGCTTTTTGATGCTCATCCAGCTCGTCGTTTTCGATCAGGCCGATCAGTTTCAGGTGGTGTTCGATCGCTTCACCGATCTCGGCAACCAGTGACGGCATAAACTTACCGCCTTTCTTGAAGTAGCCGCCTTTAGGATCGAATACCGCCTTGAGCTCTTCCACCATAAAGGTGACATCACCGCCTTTACGAAACACCGCCGAGATAACCCGGGTCAGGGCCACGACCCATTGGAACTGCTCCATGTTCTTGGAGTTGATGAACATCTCGTAGGGGTGGCGCTGTTCATGCTCGGTGTCCTGGTTGAGCACCATGTCGTTAATGGTGATATAGAGCGCATGCTCGGACATCGGGGTCTTTATCTTATAGGTCGAACCCATTAAAAAATCAGGCCGAGCCAGGTCTTCGTGGACCCGCTCGAGTGAGGTCTTAGGTTTTTCTAGCGCTTGCTGCTGTTTCGCCTTGTCTTCTGCGCTGATGACCTTAAAGCCAACGATTTTTTGTTCTATTCTTGCTGCCATGTTGCTCTTCCTGTCTCTGTCCGTTGGCGGTATTAAAACTTACCGTAGTAGCCTTCTTTCAGGGCGTCGAATAGGTTGGCGGCGGTGTGGATCTCGCCGTCGTATTCAATCTCGTCATTGCCCTTGAAGTCGACGGTGCTGCCGTCCTGCAGAGTGAACTGGTAGGTGGTTTTTTCCAGATCCTGTTCTTTGACCAGCACTCCCTGAAAGGCTTCCGGATTGAAACGGAAGGTGGTGCAGCCCTTCAGTCCCTGATCGTAGGCGTACAGGTAGATATCCTTGAAATCGTCATAGGGATAGTCGGTGGGTACATTGGCCGTCTTGGAGATGGAAGAATCGATCCATTTCTGCGCCGCGGCCTGGACATCGACATGCTGCTTGGGCGTGATATCTTCGGCGGTGATAAAGTAGTCCGGCAGCTTCTCGTCGGCCTTATCACTGTAAGGCATCGCCTTGGTGTTGATCAGTTCACGGTAGGCTAGCAGCTCATAGGAGAACACATCGACCTTCTCTTTGCTCTTCTTGCCTGGGCGGATGATGTTGCGGGCATAGTGGTGAGCAAAGCTGGGCTCGATACCATTGCTGGCGTTGTTGCCGACTGACAGGGAGATGGTGCCTGTCGGTGCGATCGAGCTGTGGTGAGTGAAGCGGCAGCCCTTCTCGGCTAGGGCTTCGATCAGCTGGGCGTCCTCGGTGGCAATCTTCTGCATATAGCGGCTGTACTTGGCGTGTAGCACCTTGCCTTTGATCTTATCGCCGAGTTTAAAGCCATCGACGACCATCTCCGGGCGCTTGCGCAGCATCTCACCGGTGACGTCAAACTCCTGGTTCATAATTGGCGCAGGGCCCTTCTCTTCGGCCAGTTGCAGGCCGGTACGCCAGCCGGTCATGGCCAGCTCTTTAGTGACTTTCTCGGCGAAGGCGACGGAGGCGGCATCCCCGTACTGCATCTGCATCATGGTCGCGCTGGAGCCCAGGCCTAGGTAGCCCATGCCATGACGTCGTTTAGCCACGATCTCTTCACGCTGCTGTGGCAGCGGCAGGCCGTTGATCTCGACAACGTTATCGAGCATGCGGGTGAAGATGGCGATGGTCTTACGGTAATCGTCCCAGTCGAACCTGGCATTCTCGGTAAAGGGATCTATCACGAAACGGGTCAGGTTGATGGATCCCAGCAGGCAGCTGCCGTAGGGGGGCAGAGGCTGCTCGCCACAGGGGTTGGTGGCACGAATGTTTTCGCAGAACCAGTTGTTGTTCTGCTCATTGACCTTGTCGATCAGGATAAAGCCGGGCTCGGCAAAGTCATAGGTGGAGGTCATGATGACGTTCCACAGATGCCGGGCGCGCATGGTCTTGGAGACGCGGCAGGCGACCAGTCCAGAATCGTTAGTGACGTACTTGTCCTTGGTGGGCCACTCGCGCCAGATGATCAGGTCCTTGTCATCGATATCGATGCCGTCGCGGGCGACCTCCTTGATGCTTAGCGGGAAGGCCAGTTTCCAATCGGTGTCATCCTTAACGGCCTGAATAAATTCGTCGGTGATCAGCAGCGACAGATTGAATTGACGCAGTCGGCCGTCTTCACGTTTGGCACGGATAAAGTCGACCACGTCGGGATGACCGATGTCGAAGGTGGCCATCTGGGCACCACGGCGGCCGCCGGCAGAGGAGACGGTGAAACACATCCGGTCGAAGATATCCATAAACGACAGTGGACCAGAGGTATAGGCACCGGCACCGGATACATAGGCGTTTTTGGGTCTCAGGGTGGAGAACTCATAACCGATTCCGCAGCCGGCTTTAAGGGTCAGGCCGGCTTCTAGGTTCTTGCCCAGGATGTCATCCATAGAATCGATGATGGTGCCTGATACGGTGCAGTTGATGGTCGAGGTGGCCGGTTTGTGTGCCTGAGCACCGGCGTTGGACATCACCCGTCCTGCGGGCACAGCACCACGACGCAGTGCCCATAAGAACTGCTCCTGCCAGTGCTTTTGCAGCTTGGGTCCGCTCTCAACATCAGCCAGCGCCTTGGCGACACGGCGAAAAGTTGAATCTATATCCTGGTCCAGGAGTTGGCCGTCTTTTGCCTTGAGGCGATATTTTGAGTCCCAGATATCCAGAGATGCCGCCTGAAGGGGAATATTGTGTTCTGCTGATGTTACGACTTTGAGCGTGGCTGTCATTTACGTTGGACCTTTCCTAATAGACTAGGTTTTGCAAGACCCCGAACCATTATATTTGCGCTATGGAACGGTGCTGTTGGTACATATTGTATGTCTGTCGGTGACTTGGGCACAACATGTAGTGTTTTATCGGGAAGAGCCTGGTGGCGTCAGAAATTTGACCGCAAGCTGTTTTATTTTTGTTCAGCGTCGATGAACCATCGTCAGGGCAGGTAAGCGGTCACTTACAAGCAGTGTCTTAAGGAATTAAAAATATTTTTTTAAGATTAAATAAATATATGAAGTTGTTTAGTTTCTAACCCGCTAATGACGGGATGTATAGCATCCGAGCACTGTCCATCGTGGGTAAGTGCTGGTCAGCGTCGGTTTGCTGTTTATTTTTCCTCGCGTATAGAGGTTCAAAGGGTCTGATCTCGAGCAGGGCCACGCCTGTGGGTGATGGCATGGGTGATGGCGTGGGTGCGACCGGTCAGTCTTTTTCTGCTTGAAAGCGGGCTTTATCGCCGTGAATGTCAAAATGGCGAAGCGGAAACTGGCCCAACTTTCTATCTTCGAAATAGAGTTTTAAGGCGTTGACCACCGTTCTGAAGGCGATCTGGTCCCAGGGTACCTCATGTTCGAGAAACAGTTGCGTTTCTAAGGTCTCGTCGCCAGCGGCAAAGTCGGGCTGGGTCAGTTCGGCGAGATAAAACATCTGTACCTGGTTGAT
Organism: Motiliproteus sp.; assembly: GCA_047622605.1. Classification (GTDB taxonomy): domain Bacteria; phylum Pseudomonadota; class Gammaproteobacteria; order Pseudomonadales; family Balneatricaceae; genus Motiliproteus. The sequence continues at coordinate 9,061 of JBLHND010000039.1, forward strand.
CGGGGTAATGCTGGTGAGGGTGTACAGTGTTTTTAGCTCTACGTGCGCACAGGCCTCTTCGAGGGTTTCACGCAGCGCGCCTTCCCGGGTGGTTTCGCCATTCTCCATAAAGCCTGCGGGCAGAGTCCAGAGCCCGTAGCCAGGCTCGATTGCACGTTTGCACAGCAGCACCCTGTCCTGATAGACGGGCAGGCAGCCGGCGATAATTCTTGGGTTTTGATAGTGTATGGTATCGCATTGGTTACAGACGTAACGGTGGCGGTTGTCACCTTCTGGGATCTTGTGGTTGACGGCAGAGCCGCACTGGCTGCAGTATTTCATGGCTGACATCTCCTGATGGTGAGGCTAGTAGTGGAAAGGATTCAATTATAGGGTTCTAACTGGTTGCCGGGTCGCGTTATGATGGCTGAACACTAACAATCTGAGCAAGGGCTATCGCCCACCCATTTATGGTTAATTTCACGCGCTGTGGTGGTCAGGATGCAGATCTTCTGGGTCTGTTGGAGCGGGGCATGCTCGGTCAGAGGATGCGCCAGGTACGGCAGTGTCTTCCCGAAGCCGGGGTACTGGTCGCTGTGACCGATCATCCTGATGGCCCCGAGGTGATCCTCACTCGACGTGCCAGCAGGTTATCGAGCCATGCCGGGGAGGTCGCATTTCCAGGTGGCAAGCGAGATCCTGGTGATATGAGTATCTTGGCAACGGCGTTACGCGAATCCCATGAAGAGATCGGCTTGCCCCCTGATGCGGTAAGGGTTATAGGGTCTTTGAGTCAGGTGGTCTCCAAGCATGGTTTTCTCGTCACCCCCTTTCTGGGGGTGATTGCAGCCGACATTAAGCTGGTGCCCAACCCTGATGAATTGGAAAGTTTGTTCAGGGTGCCGTTGCGGTTTTTGCTTGACCCTCGGCAATTGCAGCTTGAACGGTTAAGTTTCGAGGGGCGTGTTGTGCAGATGCCTCGCTATGACTACCAGGGCTACGTGATCTGGGGATTGACTGCTTATGTGCTGGTGGAATTGCTAAATCAAGCGCTGGGAGCGGAATTGCCGCTACAGTTGCGACCCGACATACTCTAAGAGAGACCTACTATGATTTACCACGTCGATAATCGCTGGGTGGAGTGCGTATCCGGATGTCATTTTATCGCCAGCAACGCCACGGTGATAGGGTCAGTTTATGTCGGAGATAAGGTCAGCGTCTGGTTTAACGCCGTAGTGCGGGCGGATGACGAGCAGATAATCCTGGGTGAGGGCAGTAACGTGCAGGACGGTGCAGTGCTGCACACCGATCCAGGCTATCCGCTAACGCTTGAGGGCCATGTGACGGTGGGTCATAAGGCGATGCTGCATGGCTGTACGGTCGGAGAAAATTCGCTGATCGGAATCAATGCAGTAGTGTTGAATGGCGCGAACATCGGCCGCAACTGTCTGATTGGTGCCAATACCTTGATCCCCGAAGGGATGCAGGTGCCCGAGGGGTCGCTGGTAGTCGGCAGCCCGGGTAAGGTTAAGCGCAGTCTCAGTGTTACTGAGATTGAGGGGTTGCGTGCCAGCGCCGAGCATTATATCCATAATATGCGCCGCTACCGAGACACGTTGGTCCAGATCGGCTGATCACAGCCGTCAGGGGTGTCGCTAGGCAGGGGCTAATCTTGCTCTAGGAGAGGGGCTGAAACACGAGCCATCTTGACCAGATTGTCCTGCGTCTGGATGGTTTCGACCCGATGCTGGCCAATGGTCAGGCAGACGTTGGTTTCGGGAATGAATTCCAGTTGCTCGGTGATCAGGCCATTGAGGGTCTTAGGGCCATCGATGGGCAGCTGCCAATCCATCGCCTTATTGATATCACGAATCGTCGCGGAGCCGTCGATAAAGAAGCTGCCATCATCCTGGGGATGGATGTCCTGGTTTTCAGGCCGACGATCGTCGGTCAGTTCGCCGACGATCTCTTCCAGGATGTCCTCCAGGGTGCAGATGCCCTGAATGTCGCCGTATTCGTCGACCACCAGGCCGATTCGCCGTCCCTCTTTTTGGAAGTTGAGTAGCTGGGTCTGCAGTTGGGTGCTTTCAGGGATGAAATAGGGTTCGCGAATCACCTGGAGTAACGCCGCCCTGCTGAACCCTGTCTGGTTGAATACCTTGGCCATGTTGCGCAGGTGGAGGATGCCGACCACCTGATTGATCTCGTTTTTGTAGACGGGCAGGCGGGAATGTTCGCTGGCGATAATAACGGCAAGTATCTGCTCGTCGCTGGCTTCCAGATCTATGCCGATCACCTCATTGCGCGGGATCATGACGTCCTGAACGCGCACCGATTCAAGCTCCAGAATACCGATCAACATCGATTGATTATGCTGAGGCAGCAAGGCGCCTGCTTCGTTGACGAGGGTGCGCAGTTCTTCGGTGCTGAGATGGTGCTGATCAGATCCTTCGGCGTTAACGCCCAGTATCTTGAGCAGTATATTGGTGATGCCATTCACCAGCCATACGGCAGGCGAGAGTAGTGTCAGCAAAGGGCGCAATAGCAGAGCGGCAGGGAAGGCTATTTTTTCCGGGTGCAGGGCCGCTAGGGTCTTGGGGGTGACTTCGGAAAAAATCAGGATGACCAGCGTCAGGCCGAAGGTGGCGATCGCGATGCCTGCATCTCCCCAGAGCCGGACGGCCATTACCGTGGCTATGGCTGCCGCGCTGATATTGACCAGGTTGTTACCGATCAGGATGACGCCGATCAGTCGCTCAGGTCGCGCTAGCAGATTGCTTGCGCGTATCGCGCCGCGATGCTGTTTCTTGACCAGGTGGCGTAGCCGATAGCGATTCAGGGACATCATCCCGGTTTCGGCGCTGGAAAAGAATGCTGAACAGATGATCAGGATGAATAGAATGCCTCCCAGGAGGCTAAGTGATGCATCGTCCAAGACGAGGTAGACCTGTGGTTGCGAAAAGGACGTTGATTGTGTGGCGTCTTGTATACGGAGTCAAGCGGCCAATCGTGTTGCATGGGGCTGTCGTTAAGACGCCGCTATGATCAGTTCCAATGCTATTTTGCTGCCGTAATAAGCCAGCATCAGAAAGACAAATCCGCCCAGCACGCCGCGAATAGCCGTAGTGCCACGCCAGCCGCGCTGCCGGCGTCCCCACAGCAGGGTCGCGTAAATGCACCAGGCGATAATGGATAAAACGGTCTTGTGAACCAGCCGTTGCGCAAAAATATCTTCAAGAAACAGGAATCCTGTCAGCAGGGAGGCGCTCAGTAGAATCATCCCCAGCCAGACCATCTTGAACAGCAGGTGCTCCATCAGCTGCAGTGGCGGCAGGGCGCGGATAATGCCGCGCGTGTGATGATGCTTGAGTTCGTGGTCCTGTCTGGCCAGTACCAGTGCCTGCAGCGCGGCGATGGCAAAGATGCTGTAGGCCAGGATCGAGGTCAGGATATGGGCGATCTCTCCGCCCGTGTATTTCTGTGGGGCGGCTGTCTCCAGACCCAGTAAGGCTAGCAGTACGGCGATGGCGGCCATCGGGAAGACGCCGACAAAGAGGCTTTCCAGGGGCTTGCGTTGGCAGCTGACCAGCACTAGTCCGGCTACCAGCCAGGCGATCAGCGAAGATACGGGAAAAAAGCCCAGTTGAATGCCGTTGCCTGGATGCAGGATCAGATAGACCGCCAGAGTATGCAGCACGACCGCACCGGAGCCCAGCATGATAACCAGAGAGCGCCTGGCGGGGACTCTGCCGCGCAAGCTGATCGCCTGGATAAGCCCGGCGATGAGATAGAGGATGGCGCTGAACAGGCTGGCTAAAATCAGAATCATGGTTGTAGCTATCGTCGAGAGTTAAAAGGAAGGCGCTAAGTGTGTCACAAATATTTTAGCGTTTGAATAGATCAGTGCCCGGTTGTCGTGAGGATTGGCGAGCGGGCATAGAGCAAGGTGCCGGGTTGGGGTATAATCTTGGGTTTGCGTCATTTAACAGAAGTCAGCTGCTCCGAGTGATGCGGAGCATGGCGGGACAATTTACCCTTGTTTAACAGAAGTTAAACGCGTTTAACGGCTAGAGGCACACTATGTTCGATAATCTGACGGATCGTCTGACGAATACACTCAGATCGGTTACCGGCCAGGCCAAGCTGACCGAAGATAATATTAAAGGCACGCTGCGGGAAGTACGGATGGCGCTGCTGGAGGCGGATGTCGCCTTGCCGGTGGTTAAAGACTTTGTTGATGGCATCAGGAATCGTGCGGTAGGGCAGGAGGTCAGCAAGAGTCTGAGTCCGGGCCAGGCGTTCGTTAAAATCGTTAACGAAGAGCTAATCAGGGTGATGGGTTCGGCTAACGCCGAGTTGAATCTGGCTGCTCAGCCGCCCGCCGTTATTATGATGGCCGGTTTGCAGGGTGCGGGTAAGACGACCTCGGTCGCCAAGCTTGCTCGCTGGCTTAAAGAACGGAAAAAGAAATCGGTGCTGGTGGTTTCTACCGATATTTACCGTCCGGCGGCGATCAAACAGCTGGAAACCCTGGCTGCCGAAGTGGATGTGAGCTTCTTCCCTTCCAGTACCGACCAGGATCCTGTTGCTATCGCTCAGGGTGCGATTCAGCATGCCAAGCAAAAGCATATAGACGTAGTGATTGTCGATACGGCCGGTCGTTTGCATGTCGATATCGATATGATGGACGAGATTCGGCGGCTGCACGGCGCTATCGATCCGGTCGAAACGCTGTTTACCGTCGATGCGATGACCGGCCAGGATGCCGCGAATACGGCTAAGGCCTTTAATGACGTACTGCCGCTGACGGGTGTGATCCTGACCAAGACCGACGGTGATGCGCGCGGTGGCGCGGCGCTGTCGGTGCGCCATATCACCGGCAAGCCGATCAAGTTCTTAGGGATAGGTGAAAAGACCGATGCGCTGGAGCCTTTCTATCCCGATCGGGTAGCGGGTCGAATCCTGGGGATGGGCGACATCCTGTCGCTGATCGACGAGGTCGAGCATAAGGTTGATCAGAAAAAAGCCGAGAAGCTTGCTGCCAAGCTCAAGAAAGGTAAAGGCTTCGATCTCGAGGACTTTCGCGATCAGTTGCTGCAAATGAAGAATATGGGCGGCATGGCTTCGATGATGTCCAAGTTGCCGGGCATGGGCAAGATGGCCGACGCGGCTCAGAATGCCGGCGCCGAAAAAGGCTTGATGCAGATGGAATCGATCATCTGCTCCATGACCGCCAAAGAGCGCCATTTTCCTGATGTGATCAGTGGCTCGCGCAAGAAGCGTATCGCCCTGGGTTCGGGTACCAAGATCCAAGACGTCAATCGCCTGCTTAAGCAGCATAAGCAGATGCAGCTGATGATGAAGAAAATGGGCGGCAAAGGCGGTATGAGCAAGATGATGAACGGCATGAAAGGCATGATGCCTGCCGGCATGGGTGGAGGAGCGGGTGGAGGAATGGGTGGTGGTATGCCCGGAGCGCCCCGTGGATTACCCCCCGGTTTTCGCAAGCGCTAAGACATTCAGGTTCGAGTTCGTGTAGGTCGAATCCTAATAGGTAGAAATTAGCTTTGCAAGGGCGGCGTTTTAACGTAAGATTCCGGCCCTTCATATCTTGGTGCTGTAACGGATGTTATTCGCTATGGCACTAAATCAGGCTTTGTTACAGGTACCTGTCGTTATTCAGGCTATTGGCTCTGCCAACAGCTTAAATACCGGGTAGCTTGTTTCAGAGCAATACAAACTGTGGGCTATGTTAAAACCCACTCAATAGAGGATCGAAGCGAATGGTCGTTATTCGTCTAGCTCGTGGGGGCTCCAAGAAGCGTCCCTTTTATCATATCTCAGTTGCAGATCAGCGCAACGCTCGTGACGGTCGCTTTATTGAGCGTCTGGGTTTCTTTAACCCGGTTGCTCGTGGCCAGGAAGAGCGTCTGCGTGTTGACCTAGAGCGGGTTGCACACTGGATCGGCCGTGGCGCGCAACCGAGTGATCGTGTTGCCATGCTGCTGAAAGATGCTGCCAAGGCAGCCGTCTAATTGATTAACGCTGGCAATCGAGTCTGCTGATGGCAATTGAGGCTAAGTCCCAATCAAGCACCGAAGATCTGGTGGTTCTGGGCAAAATAACATCGCTTTACGGTGTGCGTGGGTGGGTCAAGGTCTACTCCCATACGGAACCGATGGAAAACATCCTCGACTATGCTCCCTGGAAAGTGAAGCTCAATGGCCGTTGGCTAACAGTGGAAGTGGATCAGGGTAAGCGCCACAGCAAAAGTTTGGTCGCCAAACTAGTCGGTTGTGATGATCGTGATAGCGCCAGCGAACTCTGTGGTGGTGAGATCTACGGCGATCGTAACAGGCTGCCAGCCCTCGAGCAGGGTGATTATTACTGGCACCAGCTGGAAGGCTTGCATGTAGCGACTGAATCCGGCGTTGAGCTGGGACAGGTCGATCATTTGATAGCAACGGGTTCTAATGATGTGCTGGTAATTAAGAGCACGTCCCAGAGCGTTGACGACCGGGAGCGGATGATTCCGTACCTGCCGGATCAAGTGATCAAAGAGATTAACCTAGATCTAGGTACTATTCGGGTCGATTGGGATCCGGAGTTTTAGTTCGTGTGGGTAGGAGTCGTAACGCTGTTCCCCGAGATGTTCCAGGCGATCACCGATTATGGTGTCACCGGACGAGCCGTCAAAAACGGCTTGGTCAGTCTCGATTACTGGAATCCGCGCGACTTTACCCAGGATAAGCATCGGACTGTCGATGACCGGCCCTATGGGGGCGGCCCTGGAATGCTGATGAAAGTTCAGCCATTACGGGATGCGATTCAAGCGGCTAAGGCCGTTGCGGGGGAACAGGCAAGAGTCATCTACCTGTCACCCCAGGGGCGAAAGCTGGATCAGGCGGGGGTCAGGGAACTGGCTTCGCGCGACAGGCTGGTGTTAGTAGCCGGACGGTACGAAGGTATCGATGAACGGCTGCTGGAGACCGAAATCGATGAAGAGTGGTCCCTTGGGGACTTCGTGGTTAGCGGCGGTGAGTTACCGGCGATGACCCTGATCGATGCGATTTCACGATGGGTGCCCGGGGTATTGGGGCACGAGGACTCGGCAACCGAGGACTCGTTTGAAGATGGTCTGCTGGACTGTCCTCACTATACCCGCCCGGAACTGGTCAACGAACAAGAGGTACCCAAGGTATTGCTTAGCGGCAATCACGAGGAGATCCGGCGCTGGCGGCTTAAACAGCAGCTAGGGCGAACCTGGAAACGGCGACCCGACTTACTGGACGGTCAGCAATTGAACATAGAGCAACAGCGGTTGCTCGAAGAATTTATCCGAGAGACGGACAACAGCAGTCGCTGAGCCGTGGCAGGATTGATATTTTAGGAGCGAAAAATGAGCAGCAAGAATTTGATTATTCAGCAGCTTGAAGCTGAGCAGATGGGTAAAGAGATCCCTGATTTCGGCCCCGGTGATACCCTGGTCATTCAGGTTAAAGTAATTGAAGGTACACGTGAGCGTCTGCAGGCGTTCGAAGGTGTGGTTATCGGTAAGCGTAACCGCGGCCTGAACTCTGCCTTCACACTGCGTAAGACCTCACACGGTGTGGGCGTTGAGCGTACTTTTCAGACATTCAGCAAGGGTGTTGACAGCATTGAGCTCAAGCGTCGCGGCGACGTGCGTCAGGCTAAGCTGTACTACCTGCGTGATCTGTCTGGTAAGTCTGCACGTATCAAGGAAAAGTTGGCTAAGCGCTAAGCAAGGCTCTGCGAACCTCAAAAGGGCAGCCTAGGCTGCCCTTTTTGTTGCCTGAAATTTGGTGTAATTAATGGGGACAGATTTATTTTATAAAAATAAATCTGTCCCCATTTTCAGTTAACTATGGATCGATTTCCCGCCATCGACGGCGATGATCTGGCCGGTGATAAAGGCTTGTTGCGCCAGAAAAAGTACGGTGTCGGCGATGTCATTCGGGGTGCCGTAGCGGCGTAGCAGGGTCTTGTCGAGGGTCTGTTGCTCGGCGACCGGATCACGTTGCGCGGCGCCTTCGGGGGGCAGGATCGGTCCGGGGGCCACGCCGTTGACTCGAATCAGCGGGGCCAGCTCTTTAGCCAAGCTTTGGGTCAGCATCGCCAGACCGGCCTTGGCGACCGAGTACAGCGGATAATCTTGCAGGGGACGCTGCGCATGCACATCGACGATGTTGACGATGCTGCCCTGGTGTTGACGTAGTGCGGGCAGCAGAGCCCTGGAGAGCCACAGGGGGGCCTTGAGGTTAGAGCCGATCAACGCATCCCAGTCGCCCTCAGTGAACGTCTCGATCGGGGTCGGGTAGAAGCTGGAGGCGTTGTTGACCAGCAGATCCAACCGCTGCCACTGCTGCTGAACCCGAAGCGCCAGCTGCTCGATGGCGGGGCTGTCGCAGAGATCGGCCTGCAGGCTGACCGCAGAATCGGGCCGCAGCAGGTTGAGATCGGCGGCCAGCTGCTGCGCCTCCTGGTGTGAGTGTTGATAGTGAATCACGACTCTGTAGCCAGCCTGGTGTAGTCGCAGGGCGATACAGGCACCGATACGCCGCGCCGCGCCGGTAATCAGGGCGACCGGTTGTTGGTTGTCTTGCGGAAGGTCTGGCGGGCTAGCGGACATCAGCAATCCTCAGGGGTGTTTCGAATCAAGGTGAAGGATGCAGCAACCGCTGCTCTAAGGTCGCGAGCTGGCGGCGCTGCAGCTCCTGGCCCAGTTCGGCCCCCTTAAAGCCCTCGTCGACCAGCGTGCGGGGCTGGATCTGCCGGAGCGCGTCGAGCAGCTGTTGTAGCTGTGCAGTCGTGGCCAGGAACGGCTCGGCACTCAGTCCGCTCAGGCCACTCAGTGCCTGGCAGCCCTCGATAAAGGGCGCCAGTCGCTCGGGTCGACGCTGCAGATCGAGGCCTTGGTATAGGGCCATCACCGATGCCGCGCTCAGCGGCTCGGCAAACAGCGGTTGGTGGCGCCACAGCAGTAGCGCCGTATCCTGATAGTGGCGGGGTGTTTTAAGACGTTGCTGCAGTGCTTGCAGGGAGGTCTCGTCCTTGATGTGGTGGCACAGGACCGACCAGCGCACCTGGGCCTGAGTGCTGATGGCCGTGGCCGCGATTAAGGCTGCTAATCCAGAGTCTGAATGGCTGGCATCTGGCAGTGCCGCCGCCAGCTCCGGCATCAGTTGCTCGAGTGCGCCGCACTGCTCCAGAGTCATGAAATACTGCTCGGGATTGGCTTCGGTCAGCGCCCGTTCGGTCTCTTTCCAGACCCGTTCGGCAGAGAGTGCCTGCAGTTCGCCGCTCTGGCTGAGTTGGCTCATCAGTGCCAGGGTCGCGGGATCGATGCTAAAGCCTAACGGATAGAAGCGGGCCAGAAACCGGGCGACCCGCAGCACGCGCAGCGGATCTTCGGCAAAGGCGGGCGACACATGGCGGAGCAGGCGGTCTTGCAGATCACGTTGGCCGCCATAGGGGTCGGTCAGGTTACCTAGGTCATCTGCTGCGATGGCGTTGATGCTCAGATCCCGGCGTAGCAAGTCCTGCGGTAGGGTCACATCGGGGTCGGTGTGGAACTCGAAGCCCCCGTAGCCATGACCGCTTTTGCGCTCGGTGCGTGCCAGGGCATATTCTTCATGCGTCTTGGGGTGCAGGAACACCGGGAAATCTTTGCCGACTGGCAGGTAGCCCTGCGAGAGCATCTGAGCAACGCTGGCACCGACCACCACCCAGTCGTGATCATGGACAGGCAGGCCGAGTAATCGATCCCGTACTGCGCCGCCAACCTGATAGATCTTCATTCTCAGCTCTCCATTCTGGTCTCTATCCTCAACCTTGGACGCAATGGTCGGGAAAGGCTTGCTGCCAGGCTTCAAAGCCACCGACCAGGCTATAGGCTTCATCGAAGCCGCGTTCAAGCAGAAACTGCGCCGCCGACTGGCTGCTATGGCCGTGGTAGCAATAGACCAGCAGCGGCAGGTCGAGATCGGCGGCATCGATAAACTCCTGCAGGTTTTGATTATGCAGATGAACGGCGCCACGAATATGCGCGCTCTCGAAACTGCCTTCATCGCGAACATCGGCCAGGGTCGCGCCCTTTTCAATCAGCAGCTGGGCCTGGGTCACATCGATCTGTTGAAATTCTGTCATGGGTACTCCTGGTTAAATCATTGTCAACGAGGGGGGGGTAGATTCAGGTCTTTCCAGCACTGGGGACGCTGAAATAGGTCTCATCCTCGAGTCGTAGCGCGGTGAGCCGTCCCCCCCATACGCAGCCGGTATCGAGCGGATAGACGTTGGGGGCGTCGGCTCGGCCCTCAAGTGCGGCCCAGTGCCCGAAGAGTATGCGTTGCTCGGCACTGAGGCGGTCGCCGAAGCTGAACCAGGGCGCATAGCCTGCTGGGGTGTTTTGCAGCCCGGTCTTGGTGTCGAGCTCCAGCTTGCCTTTGGCATTGCAGAAGCGCATTCGAGTGAAATAATTGGTGATCAGGCGGAGCCGCGGCCAGCCTTCGAGGGTGTCTTTCCAGCGACTGGGCTCATTGCCGTACATATGGCTGAAAAATTCGCAGGCCAGCGGACTCTGAAGGACAGCCTCGACCTCCCGGGCGTAACCTGTGGCTTGCTCCCGGCTCCAGATCGGCGGGATGCCGGCATGGACCATCAGGTAGCCCCTGGCGGTATCCTGGTGCAGCAGCGGCAAGTGTCGCAACCAGTGCAGCAGTTCGTCACGGTCGGGTGCCTGGAGGATAGCGTCGAAGGTATCCTTACGTCCGGCTTTCTTGACCCCGAAAGCCACGGCCAGCAGGTGCAGATCATGGTTACCCAGTACCGCTCTGGCCTGGTGTCCCAGATCTTTGACGAAGCGGAGTGTCGCCAGGGATTGTGGGCCACGATTGACCAGATCTCCGGCCAGCCAGAGTTGATCCTCGGCGCCGAAGTTGACCTTAGCCAACAAGGCTTTAAGTTCGTCCAGGCAGCCCTGGAGGTCACCTACCGCGTAAGTCGCCAACTAGTGAAGCGCGTGCGGCAGTGCGAGCGTAAAGGCGCTGATGGGCGTCTGGAATTGCTCGCCAGAGGGTCTTTGCATCACGTAATGGCCTTCCATCATGCCCACTTCCGAGGGTAGGACGGTCCCGCTGGTGTAGCTGAAGCTTTGTCCGGGGGCTATTTCCGGTTGCTCGCCAATCACGCCCTGGCCCTGGACTTCCTGTTCATGCTGGTCGCCGTCGGTAATCCGCCAGTAGCGGCTGAGCAGCTTGATGGGGACGTCACCCTGGTTGCTGATGGTGATATGGTAGGAAAATACATAGCGCTGATTATCAGGATCGGACTGGTTATCAACGTAGCGAGTCTCGACTTTGATGCTGATAGGATCGATTGGCAAAGGTTGGTCGCTCATAAAGGGCTCTCCGCCAGGTCGCTGGCAACGGGTTGCTGTGCTTTGTAGCCGGTATAGTGGTTCGCTAGGCTGACGAAATCGGCCAGGGATAGATTTTCAGGACGTAGCCCTGGATCTATCCCCAGGCGTTCAATCTCCTCTCCCGGCAGTAATTTCTTGAGGTTGTTGCGCAAGGTCTTGCGGCGCTGGCCGAAGGCGGTTCGCACCAGGTCCTTAAAATCGGCAACGCAGTCGGCCGGGATCGGTGGCTCGGTGTAGGGGCGGAGTTTGACGATCGCCGAGTCGACTTTAGGTTGGGGGTGGAAAGATTCGGGGCCGACCGGAAACAGCGAGGAGACCTCACAATAATACTGAGCCATGATTCCCAGGCGTCCATAGGCACTGTCACCGGGCTTTGCGGCCAGCCGGTCGACGACTTCCTTCTGCAGCATGAAGTACATATCTTCGATCAGGTGGTTGTAACTAAGAAGGTGAAAAATCAGTGGGGTAGAGATATTGTAGGGCAGATTGCCGATCACCCGCAGCGGACGTTGATCCTCGGCCAGCGACTGGAAATCAAATTTTAGGGCGTCGGCCTGATGAATCCGGAAGCTGTCGCCGTAGCTGAAAAACTTGGTGCGCAGGATCGGGATCAGGTCACGGTCCAGCTCGACGACATCCAGCTCCCCGCAGCCGCTGAGGATCTCTTCGGTGAGGGCACCCAGACCCGGCCCTATTTCGACCAGGTGTTGCCCCGGTTTGGGATTGATAGTACGGATGATGCTGCGAATAACGCCCTGGTCTTGGAGGAAATTCTGGCCAAAACGCTTGCGCGCCTGATGTCCCTGAGGTGCTTTCTTCATGACTTAAGTCTCTCTGGCATCGCGCGTGGAGTGGATTGAGGCGTCGACCATCAGTGTCGCATAGTCGATCGCAGTGATCAGGCTGCCGAGATTGGCTTTACCGCTACCGGCCAGATCGAGGGCGGTGCCATGATCGACCGAGGTACGGATGATCGGTAGCCCCAGGGTGATGTTGACTGCCTGACCAAAGCCCTGGTATTTGAGGACGGGGAGTCCCTGGTCGTGATACATCGCCAGCACCACATCACCGCGTTCGAGTTGGTGGGGGGTGAACAGGGTGTCGGCGGGTAGCGGGCCGATCAGGGTTAGCCCCTCGGCACGCAATGCGGCGAGTGTCGGTTCTATAATCAGCTGCTCCTCGGTGCCCAGGTGGCCGCCTTCCCCGGCATGCGGGTTGAGACCGCAGACCAGGATGCGCGGCTGAGGCAGGCCAAAGCGTCGGCGGAGGTCAGTGTCGAGAATCCGGCAGATCTGGCTCAGGCGCTCCGGAGTGATCGCGGCGGAGACCTGTGACAGGGGCAGGTGGGTCGTGACCAGCGCGACTCGGAGTCCTTCAGTGGCCAGCATCATGACCACCTGCTCGCTCGCGGTCTGCTGCATCAGAAATTCGGTATGGCCACTGAACGGGATACCGGCATCATTGATGATGCCCTTATGGACCGGCCCGGTCACCAGTGCCTCGAACTGTCCCGTTAAGCAGCCCTGGGTCGCTCGCTGCAGGGTATCGAGGACGTACTCCGCGTTGGCCGCATTAAGCACCCCGGCGATGGCCGGTTCTGCCAGCGATACATCGACGATACTTAGCTCGCCTGCCAGGCTTGGCTGCGGGGGGCTCTCGGGGTCAAACGGGCGCAGGCTGATAGGCAAGCCAAGCTGCTCGGCACGTTGCCTTAGCAGTTGCGGGTCGGCGAACACCACCAGCTGGTGTGGCAGAGGCTGCTGCGCCAGCTGAATACACAGGTCAGGACCTATGCCGGCAGGTTCTCCCGGCGTGAGTGCGAGGCGGTAACAGCTCGATGTTTCGGTACGCAGGTTGTCGGGCTGCGCGCCTGGTGTTGAATCAGAGTCTAGGATCATGTCTCAATAATAACGGATCGATGGGATGAGGGCTGAGGGGCGAACACTCTGCCTTCTGGAAGGTAGATTGTTCGCCCCTCAGGCTTAAGAGAATGGCGCCGCTGCAATCGGTCAGCTGAAATCAATCATCTGAAATCAGAGCTTTACAGCTTGATCTCGATATAGGTTTCGGCACGAATCTCGCGCAACCAGGTTGCGAGGCTCTCGGCGAACTTGCGTTTGCGAATCGTATCGCTGGCTTGTTTACGTAAGATCTCTTCGCCAAAATCTTGCGAGCGGCGCTCGGTTACTTGCAGCAGGTGCCAGCCAAACTGAGTCTTAAAGGGCGCGCTGATCTCGCCGATAGCGGTGGAGTGCATGACCTGTTCAAACTCAGGAACCATCTGTCCATCCATGGTCCAGCCCAGGTCGCCGCCATTGCTGCCACTGACGGGATCATCGCTGTACTTCTTGGCGAGGATGGCAAAGTCTTCACCGTCATGGAAACGGCGGTAGAGATCATGGCTGATGATTTTAGCCTCGCCGAGGGTGCGAATCTCGCTTGGAGTGATCAGGATGTGTCGTACTTTGGCTTGGTCAACAAATTGCTCGCCGCCGCCGCCGCGCCGCTCGATCACTTTGAGGATGTGAAAGCCGCCGCCGATTCGAAAGGGCTCGGTTAGCTGTCCTGTTTCAAGATCCTGGACGGCGCTGGAGACTGCTGCGGGCAGTTCGGAGGGCTTGCGCCAGCCGATGTCACCGCCATTAAGCGCCTCGGCGCCTTTGGATACCGCCAGTGCAGTCGCCGCAAAATCAGCGCCATCGAGGAGCTGTTGGTGGATCTGTTCGGCCTGTCGTTGGATTTTATTGATCTGCTCAAGGTCGGCGGTATTCGCCAGGGGGATCATAATATGTCCGATATGCAGCCGGGGCTCTGCGTTTATACGCCCTTGCTCGGAGGTCAGCAGGTTGGTGATCTCCAGCTCTGAGATATGGATACGCTGGTTAACAAGGCGTTCCTGGGTCCGGGTCACCAGGATCTCGCTGCGGATCTGCTCGCGCGCCTCAAGATAGTTTTGGCCTTCGGCTTCGAGTTGCTGTTTGAACTGAGCCAGTGACAGTTTATTGCTTTGTGCAATCCGATCGAGGGTGCTGTTAAGCTCGGCGTCGGAGACCTCGATGCCGTTAACGACGGCCAGGTGTAATTGGATTCGATCGATAATCAGCTTGTCCAGTACCTGGAGGTTAAAGGTGTTGGTATCGGGAAGTTGGGTGTTGCGCTCAAGCAGTTGCTGGCGAATGCTATCACTGCGGCGCATCAATTCAGTCTGCACGATGATGTCGTTGCCGACGATGGCGACGACACGGTCGAGAAACTGCTCCTCGGCCTGAACCCAGGGAGCTGCCGCTAGCAGGCAGAGCAATAGCCGT
>JBLHND010000040.1:0-23379 GCA_047622605.1 Motiliproteus sp.
TGTTCTGGAAGTCGTTGGTCGGGGAGACAATGTTGGCCGCCGTGTTGGTGGACAGGGTGGCGATAATGATCATCACCATCGCGATGACGACCCAGAACGGGCTGTCGATCTTACCGATCAGGTTGACCGGATCGGAGATGGTTTCACCGACGAGCGAACTCGATGCGGCCGTTAGTATGACCCCAAGGGACGCGAAGAAGAACATGGTCAGCGGCAGGCCGATGACCTGACCGGTGATCTGGTCCTTTTGTGATTTTGCATAGCGGCTGAAATCTGGAATGTTCAGCGACAGGGTCGCCCAGAAGCCGACCATCGCGGTCAAACCGGCGAAGAAATAGCCCCAGACAGAGGCACCTTCCGGACGGTTTGCCGGGGTAGCCAGCAGTTCGGTGATGGAGATCTGCGGTGTGGCCCACATCATCAGCCCGATACTGACGGCCAGCAACAGCGGGGCCGAGAGCGTTTCCAGGATCTTGATCGATTCGGCACCCTTGATCACGATCATCAGGTTCATGGCCAAAAACATAAAGAAGCCGACCACCTCGCCGCTGCTGCCCATATTTTCCCAACCGGGTATCAATGCCGAGAACAGGATATGGATAGCCACACCGCCAAACATCGTTTGGATGCCAAACCAGCCGCAGGCCACCAGTGCTCGAATCAGGCAGGGGATGTTGGATCCCAGGACGCCAAATGACGAGCGTAGCAATACCGGGAAAGGAATGCCGTATTTGGTACCGGGAAAGGCGTTCAGGGTCAGCGGGATCAGGACGATAATGTTGGCGACCAGAATGGTGATCAGCGCTTCGGCCACGGATAAACCAAAGTAGGCGGTCAGCACCCCGCCCAGGGTATAGGTGGGTACACAGATCGCCATGCCGACCCACAGGGCCGCGACATTCCAGGTGGTCCAGGTTCGCTCCTTCATCTGGGTCGGGGCGATATCCTCATTATAGTGTCGGCTGTCTCTGACATCGTCGCCAGTCTGCAGCTCGTAGAACTCACCCACCTGGACGGCGGTTGAGGTGCTGGGAGTGTTAGTGCGCATTGTTGATCCTCATTTTTTATTTTATTGGGCTTTGAGAGTGGGTGACGCTTATCGGCTAGCGTGGGCAGAATCACGAAGAGCGAAGTCTGCTTTGCTGCTTTTTCATGGCCATCATCCTTGATGACGTTGATTAGAGAAATTGCTCGGTATGTGCAGCGGATTACCGGTGTTCGGCAGGCCGAACCGGCCGTTGAATGGACGAAAATTTCAGACCGGATTTGCTGACATTCGGGGTTAAACAGGTCGGTAATCGCTGCGAGTAATGGCATGAGAGATGGCTTGAGAGCCGGCTTGAAAGTAGGTGCTGAAGAGGGTGCTGAAGAGGGTGCAGGGCGGTTGTCGATGGAACGGCGGAGTGCAATGTCCGGATGTATCTGGGGTGCATGACATTCATCTTCATAGCCTCCGTTAAGCCCCTGTTGCTATCCGCCAAGCACTCGTCGGTGCTTGCCCGGGCTAGCTGTTCGCCACACCCCTCGTATCGGGATCGCTGGCACCTCGGCAGTTTTATTGAAACTAGCCGAGCTGGGGGGTTGGTTGGATCCCATGCGTGGGATTCTTGTTTTTACCTTTTGGTAAATACTATGCTGGGGGAAAAGCATTGACAAGTATTTTTTCCAATAGGTAAAACATTAACCCGGATAATATGGTTTTTTAGTTACTATCTTAATGATAAGTAACAAAAAATATATATTTATGCACTGTTCTATAAGGGAGCATTCAGAGGGTATGAGGGTTTTTCTATCTGACCGCTAGCTAAATTCTAGATTTTAACTGCTGGAGATAGCTCGTTAATACCAGGTTAAAGCGAGCCCCCTTGCGAGTTATAGCGGCATATTCGGTGGTATAGCGCAGCTGCTTGGGCTGCAGGGCTCGGAGGCTGCCTTCCCGTACCCAGCGTTCGGCGAAATGAACCGGCAAGTAACCGATGTACTGACCGGTGAGTACCAAAAAGGCGATCCCTTCACGATCGGTAGCGGTGGCATTACCCTGCATGGACGGGTAGATCGCCTTGGTTTCTGCTGCCTGAGAGTACGCGGGCAGCACCGCATCGAAGGATTCGATGTCGGCCCGGGAGAGTTCCCGGTCGCTACGCCGAAAAAGCGGATGGCTGGTGCTGCAATACAGATTGGATTCCTCCTCATAAAGGGGAATGTAATCCAGCCCCGTCAGGTGCTTGATCAGGGGTACGACACCGGTATGCAGGCGACCTTCCTGGACGCCAGCCTCTATATCGCTGGGTGGGGTCATGAGGATATTGATCTGTACTTCCGGCCCCTGTTGTTTCAGCGCCTTAATGGCATGGGTGATCAGCATCCTGGGCATCGTCACCAGGTTGTCGGTGATCCCTATATTGAGTTCACCCTTGAGGTTGGCATGGGTGCTGTTGACCTGGGTGCGAAAGTCCTCCATCGCACTGAGTAGCTGCAGCGAATAGCCGTAGATCTGCTGGCCCTCGTGGGTCAAAGAGAAACCACTGCGGCCTCGCTCGCAAAGCCTCAGGGATAATCGTTGTTCCAGATCGGTCATGGCGATGCTGATCGCAGCCCTGGTGATATTCAGGTCTGCCTCGGCAGCGGAAAAACCACCGCACTCCACCACCGCTTTGAAAATCCGCAGCTGGCGAATGTCTGAACCGGCGATGTTTCCGGTGAGGACGGGCTTGTTGTTCTTCATTTGGCTTGGCTCCTTACGGGTATCCAAAGCGGATACGAGAGGACTAAGGGATGGAGGCATTCGAAAATTAATGGACCGGATGATAAGAGCATTTTTTTACCTTTTGGTAAACATTTGCTTACCAGCAGGTAAATACAATGAGATTTAACAAGGTGTGCGCAGGACGCAGAGTGAGTCCACAAGAGGCCTTTGACCGGCTCGATGCGGGCTGGGGCTTTAATGACCTCTCATCTTCATCTTCATCTTCTTATTTAAATAACAAAAAGGTGACCGCTATGTTCGAATTCGATACTCGCAAGTCCGCCGGAATGTCCCGTGCTGAGCTTGAGGCTTACTGGATGCCCTATACCGCTAACCGGCAGTTCAAGGAGGATCCTCGAATCATCGTCGCCGCAAAGGGTGCCTATCTAACCGATGCTCAGGGGCGTCAGGTGTTTGATGGCCTGTCCGGACTTTGGACCTGTGGTGAGGGGCACTGTCGGCCAGAAATTGCCGAAGCGGTCGCCAGGCAGTTGAAGCAGCTCGATTACGCGCCGGCCTTCCAATACGGCCACCCCAAGGCGTTTGAGCTGGCCAACCGGATTAAAGAGCTGACTCCGGCCGGGCTTGATTATGTGTTTTACACCGGTTCAGGTTCCGAGAGTGCCGATACTTCACTGAAAATGGCCCGGGCTTATTGGCGTAAGAAGGGCATGTCCAGCAAGACGAAGTTGATCGGTCGCTCCAAGGGCTATCACGGGGTTAACTTTGGCGGCTTCAGTGTGGGGGGTATAGGTGCCAACCGTGCGCTCTATGGCCTGGGCGTTGACGCCGATCACCTGCCACACACCCTGTTACTCGAAAATGCCTTCAGCCGAGGGATGCCTCCGCTGGGCGTCGAGCGCGCCGAAGATCTGCTTGAATTGATCGCGCTGCATGACGCGTCCAATATTGCTGCAGTCATCGTCGAGCCGATGGCCGGATCCGCCGGTGTGTTGCCGCCACCCAAGGGCTATCTCAAGCGTCTGCGGGAGATCTGCGATCAGCATAATATTCTGCTGATCTTCGATGAGGTCATCACCGGCTTCGGTCGCATGGGATCTTATACCGGTGCCGAAGAGTTTGGGGTCGTGCCTGACATCATTAACGTGGCTAAGCAGCTGACTAATGGCGCGGTACCTATGGGAGCCGTTATTACCAGTACCGAGATCTATCAGACCTTTATGGATAACGGCGGCCCTGACTATATGATGGAACTGCCTCACGGCTATACCTATTCCGGTCATCCGGTGGCCTGCGCCGCGGCGCTGGCATCGCTGGATATCCTTAAGCAAGACAATCTAGTGGCGCGGGTTAACGAGATCAGCCCACTGTTTGAGGATGCCCTGCATAGCCTCAAAGGCAGCCAATACATCAGTGACATCCGTAATTATGGTTTAGCCGGTGCGCTGCAGATCGACGCCTACCCCGGTGAACCTGGACGACGCCCTTACGAGATTGCCATGAAGTGCTGGGACAAGGGTTACTACGTGCGCTATGGCGGCGACACTCTCCAGCTGGGACTGCCCTTTATCACCGAGCCTTTCGAGATCGATAATGTGATCAATGCGCTGAGTGAATCGATCAACGAGTTGGATTAACACGAGCCAACTGCCACGGTAGGGCCTGTAAAGGCGAGCACAGTAAGAACCTGGATCCGGCGATCGATTCCTGGCGCGAGTTCCAGCCACTGGGCGTCGTGGCCGGTATTATCCCGTTCAGATTTCCCGCTAGGGTACCGCTCTGAACAATGTGGTTAACGCGCGGGTCATCGAGAACCTGAGTGCCGGGGTCCGGCCCTCAGAGTATCTTTAAGTCATAGGGAGGTGGTCTCGGTGGTGTCTGCAGCCATTGATCTGTACCTTAGGGCTCCTACTTAGCAACGAACAACGAGGAAGTTAAGGATGTTTAGTCATATCATGGTTGGTGCAAACGACGTTCAAGAGTCGAAGGCTTTTTACGATGCAATTTTAGGTACTTTGGGTTACGGGGCAGGCGTCATCGACCCCAAGGGTCGTTGCTTTTACGTTAACGACAGCAACGTCTTTGCGATCACCAAACCCATTGATGCGCAACCCGCTGGCCATGGCAATGGCGGTACGATCGGATTCTCAGCATCGACCCCTGCAGCGGCTGATGCCTGGCATGCTGCCGGACTCGCGAATGGCGGCACAGCCTGCGAAGAGGCTCCCGGCGTACGTGAGAGCCCGATGGGCGCTCTCTATCTCGCTTATTTGCTGGACCCTGCCGGTAACAAAATCTGTGCTCTTCATCGAATGGGTTGAGGTTGAGGTTGAGGTTGAATAGGTAACACCTTCGGGGTCAGGTCTTTGCGCAGCACTTTTGCGCGCCTGATCCAGGACCGTAGGCTGGGATGCAATCCCAGCAATCCCAGCAATCCCAGCAATCCCAGCCTACCTCGTATTGGGTGCCTACCTGCAGGCGATCTTTTGGTTAGCGCTCGGGCCGCTAAGTGGGGCGTAGCTCTTACACCTCAAGGAACACCTCAAGGAACACCTCCAGGAACACCTCCAGATTCAAACCGTCTGCTTGATGATCTTCTTGATCATAAAGCGCGCGGGGTTGAGGGCCTGAAGCAGTTCGCGCTCTATCGCAGCAGGTTCATCGAGAATGATATCGGCCAGCAGCGCGCCCGCCAGCGGTGCGGTGATCAGCCCCTTAGAGCCATGCCCCAGGGAGACGAACAGCCCGGGCAGATGGGTGGGCGGGATCTCAATCTTGGCTTTGGCGTTGTGGCTAAGCGGAGCGTAGTCGCGGGTAAAGGCGCCGGGGTCGGGGGCCGCGCCGACGATGGGGAGGTAGTCAGGGGCCGCGCAGCGAAAGCCGACCCGTCCCTGTGCGGTGCCCAGTTGCGGCTCGAGGTGTTGCGCCAGTGTCGGGCTTAACTCCTCGATAAGCCGCAGGTTGTGCAGATGATCGCTGTCCCTGACCCGGGTATCCAGATCATTGATATCAAAGCTAGACCCGAAGCAGTATTGCTGCTGTTTGGCGGGCGAGATATAACCGTTGCCGCAGAGTACGGTCTTTAGTGGGGCCGACGCGGTCTTGACGGAGCTGGTCTGTCCGCGGATGGGTTTCAGCGGGAGCTCTGCCAGCGCCGGGAAGCGTTTGGCCTCGTGGGCAGTGGCGACGATCAGGGTGGTGGCCTGATTGATCAGCGCACCGGCAGGATCTCGTAGCTGCCACTGTTGTCGCTCAGCATCGAAATGGATCGCCTCGATCTCCTGGTTAAAGTGGCAGCGAATATTGGGGTGGCTGAGCAGTTGACTGCACAGTGCGGCGGGACTGACCCAGCCGGCCTGTGGAAACAGCAGCCCCCCGGCAGTCAGAGGGACTCCGGCCAGGGTGCTGGCCTGAGCCTTTGTCAGCGGCTGCACCAGCGCCGGCGGGTAATGGCCTGAGCTGAGTAATTTTTGCTGTTTGACGGCTTCTTGGTCGCTTAATGCCAGCTGGATCACCCCGCAGGGGGACCAGTGCTCCCCTTGCGGCAGTTGCCGTTGCAGCAGACGCAGGCTATAGAGGTAGCCGTTGAGATGAATCCGGCTGCTGAGGGTGGGCGTGGCGGGGAGCTTGGCATAGAGCGCCCCCTGTGGAGCGCCAGAGGCACCGCAGCCGGGCTGGGCGCCACGCTCGAAGAGCTCGACCCGGCAGCCGCGTTCGGCCAGCGCAAAGGCGCTGCAGGCACCCGCCAGGCCCGCGCCGATAATGCTGATCGGAATGCCCGCACTGTTCGGTTGCCGGGTCTGTTGTCTGGTCTGGGGAGTGGGCTGGGGAGTGGGCTGGGGAGTGGGGCGGTCGAACCAGGGCTGAGCCGAGAGGGGAGCCGCCGCGCCCTGATACTGGCCGTAGAGCAGTTCACGCTTCTTGCCGAAGCCCGGGGCGATGAGGACCGCAAAGCCTGCGGCCTCGAGTCCGCGGCGAACCTTGGCCGCGGCGGTGAAGGTGCTGAAACTGGTCTGTGGATGGCTGCGGCGCGCTAACGCATTAAAGAGCTCGGGACGCCACATCTGCGGATTTTTGGCGGGCGAGAAGCCGTCCAGAAACCAGGCATCGATGCCCTGATCGCAGGCGTCGAGCTGTTCGAAGGCGCGGCAGGCATCATCGAAGATCAGAGTCAGCTGGACCCGTCCCTCGTCAAACTGCAGCCGGTGGAAACCAGCACACGCCGGTGGGTATTGGGCGATCAGGGCCTTCGATAGTTCAGCCAGCTGTGGCCAGAGTGCTAGGGCCAGGCGCAGATCCTTTCGGCTTAACGGATGAAGTTCGGCCGAGACGAAATGCAGCCGCGCATCGGCTGGGGCATGCTGGCGCCAATGGTGCCAGCAGCTGAGGAAATTGAGCCCGGTGCCGAAGCCGGTCTCGCCGATGCTGAACGCCTGTCCCGGCCGCAGCGCCTGCCAGCGCTGCGGTAGCTGATTGTGTTGCAGATACACATACTCGGTCTCACCGAGGCCATCGCTGTGGGAAAAATAGAAGTCCTGAAAACGGCCCGACAGCGGGCGTCCCTCGGAATCCCAACAGAGGGGGTCGATACCGGACGGAAAGGGTGGCGAGGACGGTTTCAACTAGCGCGCTCTCCTTTCTCAGCGCTCTCGCCTTTCTCAGCGCTCTCCCCTTTCTCGGCACTCGCTTCTTTCTCGGCCCGATGGCGCCAGAGTACCTCCTGGCCGCCATCACGCCGTGCCAGCACTCGTGCGGCGACAAACAGCAGATCGGATAACCGGTTCAGATAGCGCTGTCCCGGCGCCCTGATCTCACTGTCGCGGGCCAGGGTCACCAGACGGCGCTCGGCACGGCGACAGACGCTGCGGGCCAGATGGCAGAAGGATGCGGCGCTGTTGCCGCCGGGCAGGATAAAGTCTGTTAACGGCGGCAGATCCGCGTTAAGGCGGTCGAGGAGTTGCTCGAGCCCGAGGATATGGTCCTGGGTTATCAGCGCGTAACCCGGCACGGCCAGCTCGCCACCGAGATTGAACAGATTTTGCTGCACCTCGTAGAGATCGGCCTGCAGGGGATCGCTGGTCGCCAGCTCACAGCAGAGCAGGCCGATGCAGCTGTTGAGTTCGTCGATATCGCCGATCGCTTCGATCCGGGCTGCGTCTTTGTCGATACGCGAGCCATCGCCGAGGCCGGTGGTGCCGGTGTCGCCGGTACGGGTGTAAATCTTGGAGAGACGGTTGCCCATGCTGCGTTCCCTATAGGTTATTGATAGCGGAGTGCGGATAAAGGCTGCTGATGTGGTCGACCAGCGCCTGGTTGTGGGGTGTGTCGATACCCAGTCGGTCAGCCTGACGGCAGATATAGCCGTTGATAAATCTGATTTCGGTGTGGCGTCGCTTGCGCACATCCTGAAGCATCGATGAGTAGTTACTGGCGGTGGCGGTGGCGACCTCTAGGGCAATCTCCAGCAGCGGGCGGTCAAAGAGCGGCTGCTGCAGGGCCCTAGCAAGCTGCTCGACTTCGTCGCAGAGCTGGCGCATCTGCTCGCGGTAGTCTGGATTGAGGGCCAGCTGGCCATTCTGGCAGTCATGGATCGCGGTGAGGCCATTGATGGCCGCGTTGATGGCGAGCTTATGCCAGAGTCTATCCTGAATCTGTGCGTCATAGCCGGTTGTTAGCGGCAGTTGCAGCAGGCTGTCGAGCACCGCGCTCCCCCGGTCACAGGCGCGGGCATTGATCGGGCCTAGCCAGCTTGCGCCGCGACCGGCGTGCACCAGCTGCTGCGCTGGTCCCGTGTCGGATCGATAGACGTCTTCGGCGGTCGTGCCGGCATCATCTAGGCCGATGTTGGGAAGCCGCTCGGCCAGCGGCTGTGGTTCCGTGCTCTTTAGGTAAGCACCTTCGGTGGTCGTGCCGGCATAGAAGGCGATGTCGGGAAACCGCTCGGCCAGTTGCTGCTGTTGGCCCATGCCATTCTGGAGTACCACCACCAGGCTGGTGTGATTTAGTCGATGCCGGACCGACTCGACGGCGGCGCGCGCATCGTAGCTCTTCGTTGTCAGCAGCAGGCGTTGGATGGGCTGGCTACTGTCCGCCAGTTCGGCGGTTAGTGAGACTTTCTGCCGGGTTGCTGAATGGCTGAGCAGGAGGGAGCCATCGAAGCGCCGTAGCGACTCGGCGCTGCGCAGGATCAGCCGTGGCTGCTGGCCGGCGAGGCGCAGATAACAGGCCCAGAGGCTGCCGATGGCACCGGCACCGAGGATATGCCACGGCTCGGGTGGGGGCGTGATCATTGCGCTGCTTGGGTGTAATGCATGAGTGAGTGGTATAAAATCATCCGATTGTGTGCGGCAGTTAGAAGCCTGGGTATTGTGCCATCACTGCCCACCTACACCAACAACTCTAGGAGTATTCATGCCGACATTTGATGTGGTATCTGAACTGGACATGCACGAAGTCACCAATGCGGTCGATAAAGCCAATAAAGTGACCACCGGCCGTTATGATTTTAAAGGGGTGGAGGCGACTTTTGAATTGACCGATACCGAGATCACCCTGATCGCCGAGGGCGATTTCCAGTTGCAGCAGATGCGCGATATTTTACTCGCCGCAATGATCGCCCGTAAGCTCGATGCTAAATCTCTGGATTTTCAGCCTTCGGAAAAGAGTGGCATGAAGGTCAAGCAGCAGGCACTGTTGCGCCAGGGGCTGGATCAGCCGACCGCCAAGAAGATCGTCAAGCTGATCAAAGATAAGAAGCTGAAAGTTCAGGCCGCCATTCAGGGCGAAAAAGTACGGGTGACGGGCAAGAAGCGCGATGATCTGCAACAGGCGATGGCGGTGATGCGTGCCGAGGAGCTTGATGTGCCGCTGCAGTTCGATAACTTTCGCGACTAATTGATAGTCGGGCATTGCTGACTCACCCTCGAGCAAGAAGCGCGATGATCTGCAGCAGGCGATGGGGGTTAGGTGTGCCGAGGAACTTGATGTGCCGCTGCAGTTCGATAATTTTCGCGACAAATGATTGATAGTCGGGCATTGCTGACTCACCCTCTTACCCTCTCTTTGACCGGAAGCGACTCCCTTGCCTGATACGCTGTGGCGCACAATCCTTAATCGCAGGATGCTGGTCTGCATCTTTATTGGTTTCTCCTCGGGTCTGCCGCTGTATATCCTCTATCAGCTGATCCCTGCCTGGTTGCGTGAGCAGGGGGTCAGTCTGGAAACGATCGGCCTGTTCTCGCTGGTCGCTTTTCCCTACACCTGGAAGTTCCTCTGGTCGCCGGCGCTGGACCGTTATGTCCCGCCGTTACTGGGCCGCCGCCGGGGCTGGATGCTGCTGACCCAGTTCGCACTCCTGCTATCGATAGCGGCATTTTCACTGTTTAATCCGATCGATTCGATCACCTCTATCGCCTACGTGGTGTTTGCGGTGGCGTTCTTCAGCGCGACCCAGGATATCGTGCTCGATGCTTACCGCCGTGAGATCCTCTCGGATGAAGAGCTGGGGCTGGGCAACTCGCTGTTCGTCAACGCCTACCGATTCTCAAGCCTGGTGCCCGGCTCGCTGGCGCTGATCCTGGCCGATCAGCTGCCCTGGGAAACCGTTCATCTGGTCGTCGCCGGCTTTATGCTGGTAGGGCTGATTACCAGCCTGTGTGTGGCGGAGCCCGAGGGCTGCGTTGCGCCCCTGACGTTGCGCGAGGCGGTCGTCGAACCCTTTCACGAGTTTTTCTCCCGCAGTTCCGTGCGCACGGCGGTCGCGGCGCTGGTATTTATTCTGCTGTACAAGCTCGGCGACAGCATGGCGACTGCGCTCTCGACGCCCTTCTATCTCGACCTGGGCTTTAGCATGACCGAGATAGGGACGATCGCTAAGACGGCCTCGCTCGGTGCCTCTATCGTGGGTGGCCTGGTCGGCGGGGTGGCGATGTTCAAGCTGGGCATCAATCGCTCGCTGTGGATCTTTGGTGTGGTGCAGGTGGTCTCTATTCTCGGCTTCGCGGCCCTGGCCGAGATCGGGCATGACCGGACAGCGTTGTTTATCGTCGTGGCGTTCGAATATTTCGGTGTGGGTCTTGGAACGGCGGCCTTTGTCGCCTTTATGGCGCGACTATCGGATAAGCGTTTCACCGCGACCCAGTTGGCACTCTTTACCAGTCTGGCGAGCATTCCGCGCACCTTTGCCAATGCCAGTACCGGTTTTCTGATCGAGTCGGTCGGCTATACCCAGTTCTTCCTGCTCTGCGCACTGATCGCGCTGCCGGGGATGCTGATGCTGTATTGGGTCGCGCCCTGGAACGGGGGCGCCCCCAAACCGAAGCCGGAGCAGGAGTAGAAGCCGAGATAGGTTATCATGTGTAAATGATAACCAGTTGCATTTGAGATGAAGCTGGCCTATCCTGTGTTGATCGAATTCAACCGTTGAAAGCCAACTACAGGAGAATGTTATGACCTATGTCGTTAATGCATGGCTGGAGCGCGACCAACCCTGGCTTAAAGTCAATGATCGCCGTACCGGGGGGCTGGTGATGGAGTGGAGCAGCGAGCAACTTCGGGCGCTGTTTGCCAGCGGCGAACTCTGTCTGGAAGACCTGCAGGGTAGCGAAGCGCGGCTGCACGAGACCGTTAAAGAATTGTTTGTGCGCTCATACCGTACAGCCCTTACCGCGCAACCCTAGCCTTTAGCTGAGGCGTTAGGGCTGCCAGCGATAGATCTTCATGGGGATGCGTTGGTTGTTAAACACGACCCCCTCGAACAGCAAGCGCTGTTGCTGTTCGCGGTATTTCTGACTGTCCTTTGGAAAGCTCAGCTTTCCCGCCGCATTTACCACCCGATGCCAGGGCAGGGTGCTGCCCCCAGGCAGTTTTCTCAGGGTCGTGCCGACAAAGCGGGCATAGCCGGGTAGGCCTGCAAATTCTGCCAGTTGACCGTAGCTCACGACCTTGCCAGAGGGGATCAGGCCCAGCACCTGCCAGATCTGCTGTGCGTTGGAGACAGTCTCTGGGGTTGAAGGTGGGGTTGAAGGTGGGGCTGAGACTGGGATAGGCATGCGTCGACTCTAGCAGCTGGTGCCTTGTTTGGGCAGGGCGAACGTCTATTGCTGGACTCGTATTAGAATAATTCACTTGGCCTGGTTGCTACTAAGGCAGTACATTGATAAGCCTGACTCTGTTTTGTTTTTCTAATTTTTTCTATGTAAAGTTTATACAGATGAGGCGGGGGTTTACTCTAGCCTCGCGTCTTAACCTGCTAGTCTGTGATGCGGGGTATGCAACTTGTAAGCCTCTGCTTTTATAGAATTAAGAGCCTGGTGGCGGAGTTTTATGATGGCTGGAAAGTTTTTAATACAGGCAAGGTTATTGCTTGTTCCCCTGTTGGTGCTGGCTATCAGTTTGATGGTTACTTCAGCATCATTTTATTTTACTCAGGCTTCTGCTGATAAAAACAACCAGGATTATTTAGATTCTAGAGTGATAGAGGCCGTTCAGCTGATTCAAAATCGGATAGCCGCTTATGAAACCGTACTGCGCGGCGCGGGAGGTCTGTTCAAGGCATCAGAGGGTGTCACACGAGATGAATTCAAACGTTACATCTCTTCTCTTCGTCTGGCAGATCATTATTCCGGTATACAGGGGGTCGGCTTTTCTGTTTTCATTCCATCGGCAGAGAAAGATAATCATATAAGAATGATACGCAGCGAAGGTCTTTCTGCTTATTCAATTTACCCTGAGGGTGAGCGTGAGGCATACTCCTCTATTATCTATCTTGAACCTTTCTCGGGTCGAAATTTACGGGCGTTCGGCTACGATATGTTCTCTGATTCAGTTCGTCATGCCGCCATGCAAAAGGCTGTTGATAATGATCAGATCTCAGTGTCTGGAAAGGTCAGGCTGGTTCAGGAATCTGGTGGTGATGAGCAGGCTGGGTTTTTGATGTACTACCCCATTTACCAGAACGACAAACCCTATACGTTACTTTCAGAACGTCGGGATAATTTAATCGGCTGGGTGTATTCGGTTTTTAGAATGAATGACTTTATGAGCGGCTTATATGGTGAGCATTCTGGTGACCTGCAGGTCGTCATCTTCGATGGAGATGTTCTTTCATACGAGACACTAATGTTCGATTCTGATAAATCGTTGCCGTTGAAAGAGCTGTTGGTATCTGAAAGTGTAACGGTTAACGCTATAACCGCCGTAGATCAAGTCTGGACAGTGATTGTTCGCCCATTGGCCTCGCTTAAATTACGCACCTATAGTGATAAACCCTTACTTGTTGCGGTGATTGGTATTGTTTCCAGTCTTATTCTTGCATTGATTTTTTTCCTGCGAGAGCGCAGTTTGATCATTGAAAAACGCTCTAATACAGCACTGGCTGACCAAAAAATACGTTTGAGTAGCATTATTGAAGGAACTCATGTCGGGACCTGGGAATGGAACATCCAGAGCGGAAAAACGGTTTACAACGACTACTGGGCACAGATTATTGGTTATACCCTTGGCGAGATTGAGCCGACGTCAGCCGATACCTGGATAAAAAACACGCATCCCGATGACGTAAACAGGTCAAATGAAATATTGGAGAAGCATTTTTTAGGGCTACTGCCTTATTACGAATTCGAAATTCGTATGCGACATAAAAATGGAGCCTGGGTGTGGGTGTTGGACCGGGGGAAGGTGGCTTTATGGACGCCTGAGGGTAGGCCGTTGTTGATGTTTGGAACCCATCAGGACATCAGTAATCAGAAGAAGGCTGAGATAAAACTATTGCATAAATCAGAGCATGATCCTCTGACAGATCTACCCAACAGGGTGCTGCTATCAGATCGCTTGCATCAGTCACTATTGATTGCATCACGAGATAATAAAAATCTGGCGGTAATCTTTATTGACTTAGATGAATTCAAACTTATCAATGATACCTTGGGGCATGATGTAGGTGATCAGGTGTTAATCGAGGTTGCTGAGCGTATTAAAGATTGCCTGCGTGAGTCTGATACGGTGTCGCGTTTTGGTGGCGATGAGTTTGTGGTCTTATTGCCCACAGTCGAAGCAGAGTACTATGTTGCTGCAGTCGCTAAAAAAATAAGTCATGTTATTAATATGCTTTTAGAATTGGCTGAGCATCGCCTGAATGTATCCTCGAGCATAGGTGTTGCTATCTACCCGGAGCATGGTGATAACGAAGAGCTTCTTCTTAAAAATGCGGATACAGCCATGTATGCAGCAAAGAATAGTGGCCGTAATAATGTGCATATTTATAACGCTACTATAAAAAAATAATGCTAAAAATTCTGGAAATCTGGGTTGATGTGTTTAGCTCAGAATTCAGAGCGTACCCATGCTTTAAAGCAGCAAACCTTATCCTGTTGGCCTTTTCCAATCTGCATATCGTCGGTTAACAAGGGGGTGTTCTCTGTGGGTTAGGCTGAAGCCTAACCCACAAAATAAATGAAGCCGCCGGGAGGCGGAGCCAAAAAAAGCCGATGCATTGGCATCGGCTTTTTCAGGTCTGGCAGGGCAGCAGGTACCCGGTGTCAGGCACTTGGTATCAAAAATTACAGACGCAAGGCACCGTCTACTTCGATGACCCGGCCACTGAAATATTCGTTTTCGAGGATAAAGGCCGCGGTTGCCGCGATCTCATCGGGAGTGCCCAAACGCTTGGCCGGGATCATATTGGCCAGCTTGTCCAGGGCTTCCGGCTTCATGCTCAGTACCATTTCGGTGCCGATAAATCCGGGAGCGATGGCGCCGGTACGGATGCCGAAACGTGCCAGTTCTTTGGCCCAGGTGGTTGTCAGTGCCACGACGGCGGCCTTGGCGGCGCTGTAGTTGGTCTGGCCTATGTTGCCGGCGCGGGAGATGCTGGAGATGTTGATAATGACGCCGGGCTTGCCCGCTTCAATCATCTTGGTAGCCGCTTCTCGACCGCACAGGAAGACACCCGTCAGATTGACATCGATAACCTGCTGCCAGCTGCTCAGTGACATCCGTTTAACGATTTCGCCATCTTTGGCTTTGATAAACATGCCATCGCGGGTAATGCCGGCGTTGTTGATCAGGCCATCAATGGAGCCGCACTCTTCGACGATTTTCGTAAAGACAGTCTCGACTTCGTCTTCATTGGCGACGTTGGCGACATAAGCGCGCGCTTTAATTCCTTTGTCCAGACACAAGCCGACAGTCTCTTCCAGTGCCTGGGGGTTCATGTCGATCAGTGCAGGGATGGCGCCCTTGTCGGCTAGGTAGAGTGCCATGGCGCGGCCTAGGCCTTGTCCGCCTCCAGTAATAACAATGACTTTGTCTTGCAGGTTCATACTATGACCTCAACAGGCGTCCGGTGGATAACGGACATTAGGTTTATCCCCAAGCGTTGAGTCTGCGGGTTGCAAACTGAAAGCACTACTCATAGGGGTCGCACAATGGATAAATGCTGCAGCGCAGCAGCATGATATGATTATTTAGTGGCGGATTCAACTACGGGTTGCTGCGCTGCGTCATCGGACTCTGGTACTGTTTTTCTGAATGTTAAGGTCTGGTGTCTATTTTTTAGATACTATTTAAGGTTATTTCTCTTGCCCTGAGGTCGTAGATGCGTTTTTTGTTGCTACTTTTTATAATTATTCCAATCGTTGAAATCACCCTGTTGATTAATGTCGGCCAGGCAATAGGTGTCTGGTACACCATCGCTCTGGTGGTGTTGTCTGCCTTTATTGGCGTCAATATGCTGCGCCAGCAGGGGGTGGCCACCCTGACGCGGGCACGATCACGCATGGCCAGCGGTGAGCTGCCAGCGCAGGAGATGGTCGAAGGTCTGGTCCTGGCTGTCGGTGGTGCCTTGCTGATAACCCCAGGGTTTGTGACCGATGTTCTGGGTTTCTGCTGTCTGGTTCCGCTGACCCGGCAGGCGATGGTAAAGCCGTTGTTACGCCGGTTTGCCGTTTCTGCGACCCGTCAGGCGGGTGCTACCTTTACCCAGCATTCCTCGTCTACGAAGGATCCCTTTGACGTTGGGCCTGGTCAGGCAGAGAGCGCGCTTAAGTCTGATCGGTTGGGTCGTACCGATAGGCCCAAGAGCGGGCAGGTCATTGACGGTGAATACCGACAGGATGACTAAGGGTTCCAACCGCGCTGCGGTCTCGTCAACGCATCGCCGAGCGCTGTAACAATTTTCTCGCCAACAGTTGAATTCGTTTTTTAAGGCCCCATTTATCTCTTCATCGTTAGTGAGGGTTCGCCCTCTTATACGCCGTCCAAGTCGATATCGACTTTTTTATTTTTAAATCAGGAGACTAGCGCAAATGAGCATTCGTCCACTTCACGATCGCGTAGTAGTTCGTCGCAAAGAAGAAGAGACCACATCAGCAGGTGGTATCGTCCTTCCAGGTTCTGCGGCCGAGAAACCGACTCAGGGTGAAATTGTTGCTGTTGGTAAGGGCCGTATCCTCCAAAGCGGTGACGTTCAGCCGATGGATGTTAAGGTCGGTGATCAGATTTTGTTTGGTCAGTACGCCGGTAACACCGTTAAAATTGACGGTGAAGAGCTGCTGATCATGAGCGAGAGCGACATCATGGGTGTGCTTGCATAGGCAACCTAGATTCGATCCGCTAACACTGAAACGATTTAGAGATAGGAATTTATAAGAATGGCTTCTAAAGACGTACTATTTGGAAATTCTGCCCGCACCAAGATGCTGGCAGGCGTAAATATTCTGGCTGACGCTGTTAAGACGACGCTGGGACCTAAGGGCCGTAACGTGGTTCTGGATAAGTCTTTCGGCGCACCGACCATCACCAAAGATGGTGTGTCAGTTGCCAAAGAGATCGAACTGAAAGACAAGTTTGAGAACATGGGCGCACAGATGGTCAAGGAAGTTGCTTCCCAGGCCAACGATGTGGCTGGCGACGGTACTACAACGGCCACCGTTCTGGCTCAGGCGATCGTTAGCGAAGGTCTTAAGTCTGTTGCTGCCGGCATGAATCCTATGGATCTTAAGCGCGGCATCGATAAGGCGGCTGCAGCCGTCGTTAAAGAGATCGAAAAGCTGGCTACCCCCTGCACCGATGCTAAGGCGATTGCCCAGGTAGCGACTATCTCCGCAAACAGCGACACCGCTGTCGGCGATATCATCGCCGAGGCGATGGGCAAAGTAGGTAAAGAGGGTGTTATCACCGTCGAAGAAGGTACAGGTCTGGAAAACGAGCTGGAAGTGGTTGAAGGGATGCAGTTCGATCGCGGCTACCTCTCTCCCTACTTCGTGAACAAGCCCGAAAATATGTCTGTCGAGCTGGAGACTCCCTACATCCTGCTGGTCGATAAGAAAATCTCTAATATTCGTGAACTGCTGCCCACTCTCGAAGAAGTGGCCAAGTCCTCACGTCCGTTGCTGATCGTTGCTGAAGACGTCGAAGGCGAAGCGCTAGCGACTCTGGTTGTTAACAACATGCGTGGCATCGTTAAGGTTGCTGCGGTTAAGGCACCCGGCTTCGGCGACCGTCGTAAGGCGATGCTCGAAGACCTTGCTATCCTGACCGGCGCGACTGTGATCTCTGAAGAAGTCGGTCTGAGCCTGGAAAAAACGACTCTGGAACATCTGGGCCAAGCCAAGAAAGTTCAGGTTACCAAGGAAGTTACCGTTATTGTTGATGGTATTGGTGAGCATACTGCGATCGAAGCCCGTGTGGCTCAGATCCGCTCTCAGATCGCCGAGACCTCCTCTGATTACGATAAAGAGAAATTGCAGGAACGCGTGGCCAAGTTGGCCGGCGGTGTTGCGGTTATCAAGGTTGGAGCCGGTTCTGAAGTCGAGATGAAAGAGAAGAAGCACCGCGTTGAAGACGCGTTGCACTCTACTCGTGCTGCCGTCGAAGAAGGTGTGGTTGCCGGTGGCGGCGTCGCCCTGGTTCGCGCGCTCCAGAGCGTCGAAGGCCTGGAAGGTGCTAACCATGATCAGACTGTCGGCATCAAGCTGGCTCTGCGCGCCATGGAAGCCCCTCTGCGTCAGATCGTTAAAAACGCCGGTGAGGAAGATTCTGTCGTATTGGCTAAGGTTAAGGCCGGTACTGGCAGCTTTGGCTACAATGCATCGACCGGCGAGTACGGCGATATGTTGGAGATGGGTATCCTGGATCCTGCCAAGGTGACCCGTTCTGCACTTCAGGCCGCGGCATCGATTGCCGGTCTGATGATCACCACCGAAGCGATGATCGCTGACCATCCTGAAGACGCCGGCGCTGCCGGTGGCATGCCTGATATGGGCGGCATGGGTGGTATGGGTGGTATGGGCGGCATGGGCGGTATGATGTAGTGCGACGAGAGTCGCGTTGCGAGGCGCTCTGAAACTGCCTTTACAGGTTTAATTTCAGAGTGTTATGACTCTAGCTGGGCCTTCCAGTTAGAGTCGCCCGATAGGTCAGGGCAAATTTACCCCTGACCTTTCATCCCCCTCCCGGACTGCGAAATGGGGGAAATCACTGCGGTGATCAGTCCTTACTCTACTCGATCAATACCTAGCTTTGCCTGGGTGATCAGACTCTACCTTCGTACGCTTTGCTAACTGGGTCATTCCCTGTAGTACTCTGCATACTGTCAATATCTCGCGCGTTAGCAACGCCTGGAACCGTCTATCGGCTTTCCCTGTGTACTTGCCCGTGCGTACTCCCTAACTTCTGGATACCTTGTGTCCAAGACTCCAACGACTCGTGATTTCGTTTCGCCAGAAACAGTCACGTAAGGCCAATGGTGGGATCGTAATGACGTCCCCCCCCTGTCGGTCACAACCTCGCAGCGACCTAAGCTGTTCTAGGGATTGCCCAGCTAGCTTCGGCTAGGAGAGGGCCTGTTGTTAGGCCAGCAGTAGCCTAGGGATAGTGCGGATCTGGTAACGGAACCGTGCGAAGCTTCCTGACAATGTAACCCCGATTTGATCGGTCTCTGTTCCCTGTAAGGGGGCAGGGAGATGCTGCCAGTGACAAGGCGGTTGAGGTGCTAGGCTGGGTGGTACGATTAACAGATGTGAATCGCTGATAAACACCGTCAACCGCGACGAGCCAACGTCACTGACAGGCTCCAACCAAAAGGTACATAGCTGGTTATTCCTCTTACATCTGGGGATACGCCTACGTACAGCTATCGGTGGATAGGCGAAATCTAACCCACTCCGTGTCTCTAGAATGGAACTCGGTAAGCCCGTATCTCTGCCCTTAGATGTTTTAAGGGCAAGCAACTCGTAAGACGAGCTGTTGGGGGTGCGGGTAAAGGAATGTGGAAAAAGCGAATGCCCAGCTGTAATGGTTGGGATAGGGGTTCAGGCTTTGCCCTAACGCGAAAGCGTGCTCACTTCCACTCGGTCTTTACTTGCGTGAACGCGTGTAAAGCTCACTAGAATCGAAGGCGAGAGGCTTTTCTCGAGCCTTCACGATCTGAATGTCCCTAACGGGTGAATACTCTTCTCCCGTTACGGGCGGAGTGTGTCTTCATTTCGCTAGGCGGCGTTTTAGAACGCAATCTGGAGGATAGCAAGATGCGTGTTGATTTAACGACACCTGCATTCTCCCACTCTGCTACACAGTGGCATGCCATCGATTGGGAAACCAGTCACCGGCGGGTGAGAGAGCTACAGGTCAGAATCGCAAAGGCGGCAATGAATGAACAGTGGCGCAGGCTTAAATCGCTGCAACGCTTATTAGTTCGCTCGTTTTCGGCAAAAGCCATTGCGGTAAAACGAGTCACTGAAAACCGAGGCAAGAACACTGCCGGAGTTGATGGTGAGCTATGGGATGCACCAATAACTAAATGGGGAGCGATAGCGCGACTGACACGGCGAGGCTATAAGCCAAAACCGTTACGTCGAGTCTACATTCCAAAAGCGAACGGTAAGTTACGTCCGCTGGGGATACCGACAATGTTGGATAGAGCAATGCAGGCATTATATTTGCTCGCTTTAGAGCCAGTGTCGGAGACAACGGCTGATCGCAACTCGTACGGTTTCCGTCCGATGAGATGCACGGCAGACGCCATCGAGCAATGCTTTGTTAATCTCAGTCGTGCTCACTCTGCGAAGTGGGTGCTGGAGGGCGATATCAAAGGCTGCTTTGATAACATCAGTCACGACTGGTTGATCGCTAATGTCCCTATGGACAGGACGATCCTTCGGAAGTGGTTAAAGGCGGGATACATGGAATCCAATCGCCTTCACTCAACAGAGGCCGGAACACCACAGGGGGGCATAATTTCCCCGGTGCTGGCCAACCTGGCACTTGATGGTCTGGACAAGGAGTTGGAAGCCCAGTTTGGGCGCAAAAACACCAAAGCCAGCTACAAGACGAAGGTCAACTATGTGCGTTATGCGGATGACTTCATCATTACCGGAATCTCTAAGGAGCTGCTGGAGGATGAGGTTAAACCCTTCGTCGAGGCCTTTATGGCTCAACGAGGGCTATCACTCTCTCCGGAGAAAACCGTCATTACGCATATTGAGTCGGGGTTTGATTTCCTCGGCCAGAATGTTCGCAAGTACCGTGGGAAGTGCCTGATTAAGCCTTCTCATAAGAACGTAAAGACATCCTTGGCCAATGTGAGGAGCGTGTTGAATGGCAACAAGACCAAGCCAGCGTGGTGGGTCATAGAAAAGCTCAATCCGATGATTCGGGGTTGGGCTAACTACCATCGCTCTGTTATGGCTAAGGAGGCGTTCAACTACGTGGATTACCGCATCTGGAAGATGCTTTGGCAGTGGTGCAAGCGACGTCATCAAAAACGCCGCAAACGCTGGATTAGAGGAAAGTACTGTAAGACAGTGCAAACGCGCAACTGGGTTTTCCAAGGTATCGCCCCTAGCGGACAGCTGCTTTCATTGCTGTACGCTAACGATACGCCGATCAAACGGCATACTAAAATCAAGGCGCAAGCCAATCCGTATGATCCGATCTGGGAGACGTATTTCGAACAGCGCTTAGAACAGGCTTGGAGAAATTCAGATCAGGGGAAACGGAAAACACACCAGCGTTGGAATCGTCAGTCGAAACGTTGTCCCTTGTGCAAGCAGTTGATAACGTTCGAGACGGGGTGGAACATGCACTACGTTATCGAGCGGCACAAAGGCGGTAGTGATAAGCTGGAGAACTTGGTGTTGATGCATCCAAATTGCCATCGGCAGTTGCACAACCGTGCCGCTCCCCTATAGGATGTTTAGCATTATTAAAGGAGCGGTTTATGTCGAACTATCCAGTCGTTAAGGAAGGGTATCGGCATAGCGCAAGATAGGTTGTAACACAGTGATAGCTGCTGGCTCAGCGGTACGCTGGGCTTGTAAAGGCTTGAGCCGTATGCGGGGAAACTCGCACGTACGGTTCTTAGGGGAGGGGTAGCCAGTAATGGCTGCTCCTTACCCGACATAAGCTTCTAAGTCGTTAGTTTCTAAACCCCGGCCTGTCCGGGGTTTTTTTGTTTTAGTACATAGTGCAGGGCCTCGGTGTCGTGCAGAATAGCAGTTGAGCATTTGCATCCAGATGTTTATGCTGAACGCTCTAATTTAAAGGAGAGTAATCTGATGAACGGACAATTCGCAGCGAATACCGTCGCTGAGTTGGAACTGTTGGCGCGCTTTGATCTTGATTCATTACAGGCCGGCCTGAAAATTCACCAGGAGGCCCCGGTGACGGTCGCCGCCGCCGCTCAGCGCCTGTTTGATAAAGGCTTGATTAGCCAGTTTGATGGGGGTTATCTGACCGATCGGGGGCATGAAGCGGCAGAATCATTGCAGCGCGTACTGAACACGATCGAGTAACGCTGTAATGCCTATTTGCCCGATCTACCCTGGATACATTCTGGAGTTGCCTCGCCTGTGACCCGCGACGACGATTTTTCTCATATTCCCGAGCTGGGCCCGGCTCGAGATTCGCTTGACCAGCCGGTAATTCCTGCTTCTTTAAGGAGAGCCTCTGAAACTGCTGGCCTGGCCTCTGCCGTGCCTGTGGCTAAGACGTCGAATAGCGGGAGTGGGCTGATGCCCTGGTTGCTGCTGCTGTTGATGCTGATTATGGGAGCCGGCGGGTATTGGGGCTTGGAACATACCAAACTGCTCCAGCAGCAGTTGCTCGAATCCAACAGGCGCTTAACCTCTCTGGAAGGGTTGATCAATGCCACCGATGAGCATGCTAACCGCTCGGGTGCGGCCTTGCAGGCACAGCTGAAGACGTTTCTTATCGATGGTGAGAAGCGTCTTAAACACGTCGACTCCGAGCTTGCCAAGCTCTGGACCGTTGCCTACCAGCGTAATAAACCCAAGATTGCCGAACTGGATCAGGCCCTTGCTAGCCTGGATAAACAGTCGGTTGAACTGAGGAAGCTGACAGCAGGCTTAGGCGTAGAGTTAACGCAGACCCAGGCCGATCTGGGCAAGACGACGACCGATTTACAGCAGTTTGACCTGCAGAAACAGGCGTTGCAGGCTAAGTTGACCGGGCTGGAAACGGCATTGCAGGCAGGCTTGACCGATCTTAGTGGCCGTTTGCAGTTACGCGACCAGGCTAACCAGGAGCTGGATTTGATGCAGGATACCCAGCTGCAACGGGTTGAACGACGCTTGCAAACGCTGGAGCAAGATCCGCAAGTCCCTCAGGCTTTGGCGCTGACGGTCAAAGACCATGAGAGTGCTATAGCGGCGATTAACAGCTTCCGGCAGCAGGTCAATTCAGAGTTCCAGCGCCTGGGTCTTCAGATTGAGCTGCTGCAGGCAAAGACACGGTGACAGGTTCGACAGGCTGCTTGGTATTTAGTGTAAAGCTACAGGCTTGATAGTGTTTTAAATCGGTTAAATAGTGATGTTTTTGATTTTCAGTAACGATGTTCGTAACACCCTTTTTTTCGTGCCAGCATGACTATCCGCTCTTTTCTGGCGGTGCCGCTCAAGAATGCGGCAGTGCGGCGTCTGGCCAATTATGCAGATACGCTCTGCGGTTTGGATACCCAGGGTCAGGTACGCTGGTCGGATTCGAACAGTTATCATCTGACGCTCTGTTTCCTAGGTGAGATAACGCTGGATCAGGTCGCGCGCTTAGAGTCACAGGCGCGTCTGAGTCTGGAGTCCCTGTGCTCGTTTCAGCTCCATCTGGATAGGGTCGGTTATCTGCAGGTTAATCCAGAATTAGCGATGCTGGCGGCCCTGTCTGCCCGGTCCCCTCAATTGCTAATCTTGCAGCAGCAGATCGCGGAGATCGCCGCTAAGCTGCGATTGCCGTTGGATCAGAGCTATTATCAGCCGCATGTCACCCTAGGGCGGCTGCCTGTGGGGCCTGCTGCGCAGAGTCCCCAATCCTGGCCGCAGCTGGATCAGGCATCGCTGGTCGATTCGGTGGTGCTATATCAGAGCCGATCCGGGGCGACAGGGTCTGTTTATACCCCGCTGTTCGATATCGCCCTGTCAGCCGAAGGCCGTTATAGGCCTGACTCCGTTGTTGAGCCTGTAGGTATGCGTCAGCCCTGAAGGGCTCGCCGTTAATGTTATGCTCTTTTTTTTAAGCTCTTTATCTTAAGCTCTTTATCTTAAGCTCTTTATTGTAAAGAACAGCCATAGATTATAAATCGAGACGTTTGATGTTTATTCCAGAATTATTGTCGCCAGCCGGCACCCTCAAAAATATGCGTTATGCTTTCGCCTATGGCGCCG
>JBLHND010000041.1:0-23292 GCA_047622605.1 Motiliproteus sp.
TCAGCGAAGAGCTGACGATAGAGGATGTCGACATCCTTTATGAGACCTGGTTATGGAGAGGCAAGCGAGGGGAAACGGTGGTCTTTAACAGCGCTGATGTTGATGGACTAACCGATGAATCAATCCTTGGTCTGGTATCGAGAGTTTCACGGGTTAAGGACGATGCGAAGGTCTCCTTTAAAGGCTCATTTGCTGAGTACAGATTAGTAATATTCTGATTGTCTCCTACTTAATCGGTACGCAAGCACAACATGGCTGCGGAGATGACAGCGAGCCAAGGGTGCGATCTTAACGGTGATAGTTATGGCCACGCCGATGAGTTGCAGGCGCTTGCCCCCTGGTGGATGACGGCTTTTGAGGCAGGGAGTCGAGACAGGAAGTCGAGGCAGAGGTTTGAGGCAGGGAGTCGAGCTAGGGAGTCGAGGCAGAGAGTCGAGGCAGAGGTTCGAGGCAGAGGTTCGAGGCAGGGAGTCGAGCTAGGTGCTCGAGTCAGGGAATAGAGTAGACATTAGCGAACGATAATATTGAGTTGGGGAAAAGAGATGGAAACGGTAGTGATGCTGATCGTATTGCCTCTGGTGACTTTTGTGACGGCCTTTGTGGCGGCCTGGGCGATCGCCAGCTGGCGTGCCCAGCGCCACAACCAGCAGCTGCAGACCGACCTGCACCTGACTCAGGCTGAGCTGACGCGTATGCAGGCCGAGTTGTCGGCGCTACAGGTCAGGGTAGGGACCCTGTCTGGAGAGAAGGCGACCCTGGATATCGCTCAGGGCCGGTTGGAAACAGAGCGCGATAGCGGCAAGATCCAGATCGATCGGCTCGAGGCTGCTGGCCTGGCGCTTAATACGGAGCTGGCCAGCGTGCGCCAGTCTGTACAAGCGGCCAGAGAGGCGAGCTCTAAGGCACAGGAAGCCGCCGCCAGGTTAAGTGAGCAGTTGGTGGCCAACGGCGAGACC
Source organism: Motiliproteus sp. (assembly GCA_047622605.1). Taxonomy (GTDB): domain Bacteria; phylum Pseudomonadota; class Gammaproteobacteria; order Pseudomonadales; family Balneatricaceae; genus Motiliproteus. The sequence goes on from JBLHND010000041.1 coordinate 957, forward strand.
TTCAAGGAACGCATCGACGAGAAAGATCGGCGTATCGCGGGGTTGGAGCATAAGCAGGTCAACGCCGAGGGGTTGCAGACCCACACCGCGACGCTGTTGTCCGAGAGTCGCGAGGCCCTCAAACAGGCCCAAACCCAGCTGGAAGATAAACAGGCTGCGCTCGACAACTACAAAGACTGGTGGGAGCAGTCCAAGGCCGAACTGAAGACCAGCCAGGGTCGCTATGCGGCACTGGACAACGCCCATGGTCAGCTCCAGACCTCCCTGGATGCCAAGCAGCAGCACTTCGATGCCCAGCTGGCGCTGCTGCAGGAGAGCCGAGAAGGACTCACCAAAGAGTTCGAACGTCTCGCCAACGAGGTGCTGGAGCGCAAAGGCAAGGCCTTTAAGGCGTTGAACCACGAAAGCATCACCAACCTGCTAAGCCCCCTGCATTCTGAGATGCGAGGTTTTAAGGCGAAGGTGGAGGATATCCATGCCAAGGATGCCGAGCAGCGTGTCGAGCTTCGGACCGAACTCAAGAATATGCAGACCCTCAACAAGGAGATCACCGATCAGGCCGATAGGCTGACCACCGCCCTGCAGGGACAGAAGAAGGTGCAGGGCAACTGGGGTGAGCTGATGCTCGAGAACGTGCTGGATAATTCTGGCCTGCGCCTGGGGATCGATTACAAACGAGAAGTCAGCTTTACCACCGAAGACGGGCGCCAGCGTCCCGATGCGATCGTCTACCTGCCACAAAAACAGCACCTGATTATCGATGCCAAGACCTCGCTTGTCGCCTACACCCGCTACGTCAACGCCGACAATGACCTAGTGCGCGACCAGGCCTTGGCAGATCATGCCAGGGCGGTGAGTGACAGGGTCAATGAGTTGTCCGACCGGGACTATTTTAAGCTGCCGGGCCTGAACTCACCCGAGGTGGTGATCATGTTTATCCCGATAGAATCCGCCTATGTTGAGGCGCTTAAATACGACGAGACCCTGTTCCAGCGCGCCATCGAGCGCAATGTGCTGGTCGCCACGCCCACCACCCTGCTGACCAGCCTGAATATCGTCCGCCAGCTGTGGCGGTTCGAAGATCAGAACAAGCACACCGCCGAACTCGCCAACCGGGCAGAGAGGTTTTACAGCAAACTCAATGGCTTCCTGATCAGCATGCAGGGCATAGGCAACCAGCTGGATAAGGCGCGCCTGAGTTACGACAAGGCCTTCGGTCAGCTGTACAGCGGCAAAGGCAACCTGATCAAACAGGCTTCGGAGTTTAAGGAGTTGGGGGTGGCCGTACAGAAGGAACTCCCCGCCGAGCTGGTCGAGCGGGCCAACTTAGAACTCAGTGGCGATGCTTCAGAGCGTGTTGAGAGTGTTGAGAGTGTTGAGAGTGCCATTGAGTTTGAAACCGCTAAAGCCTGACCCACAAAAGAAACACAGCCCCCTGTGGGCTGACTGCCGTCCGACAAGGCTAGCCAGGGTGCTTATTGGTCGTGTGTCCAAAGCCGCAATACTTTAACGGCCTGTTCCTCTTTGAGGATCTGGTATACCAGACGATGCTGAATGTTGATACGTCTGGAATAGGCGCCATCAAGGTCACCGATAAGCTTTTCAAAGGGTGGTGGGTTTCGATAGGGATCTTCTTGGATAATGGCTAACAGTATCTGTGCCTTGCCTTTGAGGCCTGCAGAGGCAAGATTCCTGGCGTCCTTTTGTGCTTGCTTGCTGTAGTAAATATCCCACATTACCAATCAAGATCCTGGTCACAGTTGCCGAGATCGGTCGCTATTCCCTCGCGAATAGATTCACGCATGCCCGGAATGGACAGCAGATGGAGGGTTTCGTTAATGGCGTTCCAGTCCTCCTCGGCAAGAAGCACTGCATTAACTCTTTTTCCTGTAATAAGGATAGGTTGATGCGTTTGATAGGTTTCATCAATCAGTGTGTATAGCTTTGAGCGCGCTTCGGTGGCATTGAGGGTTGTCATCAGTGATCTCCAAAAAACATGCGTACGTAAATACGTACGCTATGTCAAAAGGCTCTCTCAACGCTGGGCTGGCAGCCTATGTCAGGCTGAAGCCGGCGCTACAAAAGAAACAGGCTACAGAACTAACCTCAGCCCAGGTGGCAGGCTTTCGCCGTAGATCTTACGGCTGTCGGAAGCATCCAGTTCGGTGAGCTCGGTGACCATCGCGATCCAGCGGGGGGGTGCCTTGATGGCGTCTAGGGCGGCGGCGATGCGCTGCCGCAGCTCGGGTTCCAGGTCGCGGCTGCGATCACCACACACGCGCGCCATCACCACCGTCGCAAAGGCGGCCAGGGGGTGCTTGTGCCAGTCTTTTTTGAGCAACTGGGCGATCCAGGGGGCGAGGTCGTCCGGGTCGATACTGTTATGGCTGCTGCCATGCAGGGGGATGCGGCTGCCGATGCGGCCCAGCGCCACCCAGCTGTTCTGGTTTTCGCCGGGCTTGTCCAGACGCTTTAACAGCCAGGTGCCCAGTTGCTGTTTGTTCGCCGTGGGCAGGCCTTCCAGGGCCGCGGCGAGCAGCACCATCCCCTCGTACGCCCTGTATTTGAGTTCGGCCTGGAGGCCGCGGTTGCGCTGTGCGCTGGGGTTGATGAATTTGGCCACCTGGTTGTACAGCAGCAACTGCTGATCCGGTTTCAGGCCCCCGGCCACTCGGCGCCAGAACGCCCACCATTGGTTCCAGTCCGGATTGCTCTTATCGAACTGCAGGCCTTGTTGAAACAACGGCCAGATCTGCTCCAGGCGCCAGTCATCTAAGGGATAGCCCAGTCCGGGACGCAGGCAGAATCCGGTCAGGTTAAACCAGACCTGTTCATGCTGCTGCGAGCGACGCCGGCGGCTCCGGTGTTCGATAAAGACGTCCGCCAGGGCGCGCAGCAGGGGCACCTCCCAGCTATCTCTCGGTCCCAGCAGGCGCTCGAGGCTGACCCTCAGCTGCTTCACCGACTTAGCATCTGCGCCCTGCTGCGACTTGCCGTAGGCCTCTTCCACCTGTTGGCGGGCGCTGGCGAAGGCGGCGGGCAAGCCGTCTGCCGCCGTGCTTTTGGCGTTGGCCCGGGGTTCGGCATTCGGGTTGCTGCGCACCGGGAACTCGAGTTGCCAGCGCCGCGCCGTATCTTCCAAGGCGACGCATTCCAGGCCCAGGGTGCCGACTTCGGTCAGGGTGGCTACCAGGCCGACCTCGACGGTGGACGTGCCCTGCGCAGCCGCAGGTATGGCGGCCATCAGCGGCGGCAGCGCCTGGATGTGCGGGCCGTCCAGAGACAGCAGCGCGCCAGGCGTGGGGCTGTCATCGGCGGCCGAAGAGAGCAGCTGAAACTGCACCGGTTGCCCGAGGCTGAGGACAAAGCGGCGCTCGGGCAGGGCGATCTCGATCCCGGGTTCGGTGCCCCTAGGCAGCAGGCAGATCCCTTGAGTCGCGCTGTCGTTAGTAACGGCATGTTCACTCGTCAGCTCATCCGCCTGTTTATGCGCCTGTTTATTCGCCTGTTTATTCGCCTGTTTATTCGGAATTTCCAGGAAGTAACTGCGTGCCGAGCCGCCGCCGATGCGCACGCCGGTGCCGCGTCGGGCCAGGCCATAGGCCACCGCACCGCAGGCCACCGCCAGATCCGGGCGGCTGTTGGCCAGCGCGGTTACGGGTTGACCTCGCCAGCTGGAGAGCAGTTCGCAGAGGCGTTGTTCCAGTACCTGGCCTTTAAAGAAACCGCCGTTGAGCAGCAGGGCGTCCGGCACCCAGGAGGGGCTGTCGGGTTGATCCGCGAAGGCGTCCCGGCTGACCCGTTGGTGTTGCTCGAGGAAGGCTGCCAGCTGCCGGCTGATGGCGGGATCTGCCGCATAGGGCAGGCCAATGGCCTTGAGCGCCCGCGGGGGTTGCTGCGGCATCTCGGTCAGGGCGGTGAGCGGAATAAAGCCTTCTAAGGCCAGTGCCTGGGTCTGCTCACGCTTGAGGCTGTAGCTGCGTGCACCACCAATCAGCCGAGCGCCCGAGCCGAGCAGGGTGACCTTGGCGGTCTCGGGTGCGTCGTGCGCCAGCAGGGTCTCCTTGGCGGCACGGGTCTGCTGAATCAGCTGCGACAGGCCTGCGGCACGTAACCGCTTGCCCGATTCAAGCAACCCCTGCTCGACCTGATGTGCCAGGGCCAGGTCGAGGTTGTCGCCGCCCAGCATCAGATGGTCACCGACCCCGATACGATCGAGCTGCGGCTGGCCATCATCGCTCAGGCCCAGGCGTACCAGGCTGAAGTCCGAGGTGCCACCGCCGACATCGCAGATCAGCAACAGCCGATGGCTGCGCAGAATCTCTGTGGCCTGCTCGCCCTGGAGCGAAATCCAGTCATAACAGGCGGCGGTCGGTTCTTCGAGCAGCAGGACTCCGGGGAGGCCTGCGAGTCTGGCCGCCTCGACCGTCAGGGTGCGGGCCAGATCGCCAAAGGAGGCGGGCACGGTCAGGATCAGCTCCTGCTGTTCCAGGGGCTGCTCGGGGTGGTCGCTATTCCAGGCCGCTCGAATATGGGCCAGATAAGAGGCAGTCGCCAGCAGGGGGGATACTTTGTCGACCCCTTCGGCGCCGGCCCAAGGCAGAATCGCCGCGCAGGGGTCGGCCTGATCGTGAGACAGCCAGCTCTTGGCGCTGACCACCGAGCGACCTTCTACCTTAGCGCTCAGGGCACGGGCCCACTCACCGATGATCACCTGGGGTAGCTCGGCCTCTAGCGTGGCGCCGGCCCAGGGCAGCTGCAGATCCCCGGGGGGGAACTCCTCGGCGGCCGGGTGATAGCGGCAAGAGGGCAGCAGCGGCAGGCGCGCGACCTCACCGGCGGCGACCAGTTGGGGAATGGCATAGACCTGAGGGGCGCTGATCGGCTGACCCTGCGGGTCTAGAGCGGTGTAGGCGACCACGGTATGGGTGGTGCCTAGGTCGATGCCGACTATAAGCTGGGGGTTGGGAACTATCATGGAAGGTATCATGGGGGCATTCTACCGCAGAGTTCTTTTGTGGGTCGGCTTTTTGTCCACAAAGTGCCGACCCACAGGGTGTGTTTTTTGTAGGTTAGGCTTTAGCCTGACAATGACAATGACAATGACAATGACAATGACAATGACAATGACAATGACAGCGACTACGCCTTACGGACATCAAACTCCACCTGCCAGCGCTGGTTGCCATCCAGGGTTACGGCTTCCAGACACAGGGTGCCGATCTCCGTGATGCGGCTGACCAGGCGAACCGGCACCAGATCTCCGGATTTGCGGCCTTCGGGGGTCAGGTTGGCCTGGATCACCGGCAGTGCTTCAAGCTCCTCCGGCTCCCAATAATCCAGTTGCAGGCCAGCCTCGTCATCGCGGCGGGTGGTCGAACCGAAGAAATTAAAGCGCACCGGTTCGCCGACCACCAGCCCAAACTCACGATCCTGGAGGGTGATCTCGGAGCCTTCCTCCATGCCGAAGGGGGCGATGCAGAGCGCTTCGAGCGGGGCTTCTATGCCCGGAATCGCCGGCATGGAACTCTCGATGCCGATGTAATACGCACTGGCGGTGCCGCCGCGAATACGTACGCCCTGGCCCTGGCGCACCTGACCGTAGTAAGCGGCGCCGCGGGCGACGGCCAGATCGAGATCCAGCCCCTCCAGCAGGCGGGCGTCAGTGCCTTCGGCAGCGCTCAGCCACTGGTTGATCAGCGTCAGGGTCCGCTCGGTCAGTTGCGGTGCCTTAAACACCCCGCCGTTCAACAGGATGGCGGAGGGCTGGATAAAGTCCCCCTGGGACTCTCCCAGGAGTTCGTCGGCAGCACCCTGCTGACGGCTCAGGAAGGCCGCCAGATGACGAGAGACGGCAGGATCCTTAGCGTAGGGCAGGCCCAGTTGATTGAGCGCGCCGCGGGTCTGTTGTGCCGGGTGATCAGAGACGGCAACCAGGGGGAAGAATCCCTCGATCAGCGTCTGGGTCACCTCATCGCGGGTCAGCTCGGTGCTCAGGGTGCCGCCGATCAGCTTGGATCCTCGGCTGGGCACCACGACCGGCACCGCCTCCAGGGTTGGATCGGCCAGCAATCGCTCCTTGGCTTCACGGCAGCCATGGGTGATCCCCAGTATCTGCCAGGGCTGGAGACGCTTGCCCTCCTGGGCCAGCTTGGCTTTGAGTCGATACGCCAGGGCCAGGTCCATATTGTCGCCACCGAGCAGTATATGCTCACCGACGGCGATGCGATCCAGCACCAGATTGCCGTCACTCTCGCTGACCGCGATCAGCGACAGATCCGTGGTGCCGCCGCCCACATCCACCACCAGGATGATATCGCCGACGCTCACCTGCTCCCGCCAGCCGTCACCGCAGGTTTGCAGCCAGCTATAGACCGCCGCCTGTGGCTCTTCGAGCAGGGTCAGGTGTTGGATGCCTGCGGCCCGCGCCGCGTCTGCCGTTAACTCGCGCGCCCCCGGATCGAAAGAGGCCGGTACCGTTAGTATCACCTCCTGATCGGCGAGGGGGGTCTCGGGAAAACTATGATCCCAGCTGTCTCGTAAGTGCTCCAGAAACGCGGTCGAGGCGGCCAGCGGCGAGAGCTTTTCGACCTCCTCCGGGCTGTTGAGTGGCAGGAAGGCATCATGGCGATCGATACCGGCATTACAGAGCCAGCTCTTCGCGCTGGAGATCAGCCGCAGCGGCGTCTTGCTGCCCAGGTTGCGGGCCAGCGCACCCACCAGGGAGGCCGGCTTCTCGGACCAGGGCAGCGCCAGGTCAGCGGCGTTGAGCTCCTGAGCGTGGGGCTGATAGATAAAGGAGGGTAGTTGACTCAGCGCTTCTATCGCCCCAGGTTGGGTCAGCTGGGGGATGGCAACAATCTCGGGGGGGGTACCGGATTCAGCGCCGAGTTCGACGTAACAGAGCACACAGTGGGTGGTGCCCAGATCAATACCTACCGCATAGCGCGCGGGTTGTTGTGGGGTACTCATAGCTCGACCTCTGCCGGTGCCAAGATGTGAACGTCATGGCCTTTTGCCAGTTGGGGCAAACGCACTTCGGTGACTTTCCAGCCGCGATGCACCAGGGTGCCGGTGAAAGGTGCCGTACCCACGACATTGCCGGTCAGGCGCACGCCGGAAGCATCGAAACCAGGCTCCAGGGTCAGCTCGGATTCCTCGGGCTCAGGACGTATCGGTGACAGGGAGAAGTAGCTCGCGATCGTCTTGGCGCTGCCCGTATGCACCACTCGAGCGGCGGCCCCTATATCGGCGTCCGAGTAGCTACTAAGGTCTTCGTGGACGAAGTCCAGAAAGCGCGCTTCCTGCTGCAACAGCGACAGCAGCTGCAGGGCCGAGTCGGGGATGGCGTTTTTTAGTACGGAGGCCGCGATCTTAGGGGCAGGTGCGGGTTCTGCTGGCTGCACAGGTGTCTCTGTGGTCCCCAGAGAAGAAACAGCAGGTTTCTTGATCAGCGCCACAAGCAGCGCCAGCGCGAGGACGAGCAACATCAGGTGCAGCGAATCTAAGGTGACGGGGAGCAAGCTAAATTCAATAGGCATCGTGGTTTATCTTCCTTTATGGATCCGGAGTCTGCTGGAGTCTTAGTTACCTGGCGTGCCCCGCGAGCGAGGGCCTCAGGTGACCGATGGCGTAGCGCCGGCAGTCAGCAGGTTTAACAGCAGAATTAGCAGTAGAGCACCGCCGCTAATCGTTAGCTTTCATTTTGCACCGCAACATATCGCTATTGCAATGTCTAATGCTCATTTTCAGGACAGAGTGCAGCCAATGATTAGGCCAGCGTCTAGCCGCAACGGGGACATAGCCTTTTGAATGCCCCTGCTGTTTTCCAATATTCTGGCGGCAGCCTTTTCATACTCCATTGACTAGCTTGCTTTTTAACAGGTTAAAGCGCAATTTCGTGTTGATGTGTTAAGAATGATATTCAAAATAAAGGATAGGTAGGCCATGGGTCTCATCATTACTTCGACGCCGGAGGAAAAGGTGGTCGTTGATCTCCTTCTCTCTAAGAACCTCCCCAGCTACCGGCAAGCCTACAGTGATCGTACTGCCTGGGTGATGGCCTGTTTATCCGAACTCGCCTATGTGCGCTTTAATCCTCTGTTCAAGAAGGATGATGTAAAAGGCTTTATTCTCGATAAGGTGACTGAGCTGGCCGGAAGTGGCAAAAAGACCGGGCTATTGAAATTAATCGATATGCTGGCTTACGACCACGAAGAGGAGCGCGAGAAACTGATTCGAGAGCTCGGTGGACTCAATATCAAACTTGAAGAGGGCGGCTCCTTCGATGTAGAGGGTACCCAGGCGATTCTGGTGTCTTGCGATGCGTTTATCGCGCTGGCTTTTCGAGGTACCGAGTCGAACAGCATCAAAGATATTAAGGCGGATCTCGATGCCAAGGGGGTCAATTGTGCATCAGGAGGCCGAGTGCACGCTGGTTTTAACAGGGCATTCAATACCGTACTGATGGATATTCAGCAAAAACTGGATCAAGCGCAGTATGCCGATAAGCCGTTGATCATCACCGGCCACAGCTTAGGTGGGGCGCTGGCTACTATTGCGGCAAAACGGTTGACACACAAGGGTCAGATGGCTGCCTGCTATACCTTTGGTTCGCCCAGAGTGGGTGATGAAGAATGGATTTCGACTCTTAAAACGCCCGTGTACCGGGTCGTCAATGCCGCCGATTGCGTCACGATGTTGCCTCCGGGTGGTAGCCTGCTTTCCGCGTCCGCATGGAGCCTGGGATGGATTCCAGGTGTAGGATCCGCGATCAAGACCTGGATGAAACAGCGATATGATGGCTACCTGCATGGCGGTGACATGCGTTATCTGAGCAATTGTAAAAGTGGCGAGTACAGCCAAGTTCGGTTGCTGCCCTCTGTAAGCTTTTTCTTTCGAATCAAACAGCTGATTCTTAAGCAATCGCCCTGGACGAACTTGTTAGCCGATCATTCCATCAGTACCTATCGAAAGAAGCTGACCATCATCGCGGACAGGCGTAACCGGGGATAAATTGCACGGCACAGGGGTGCCGCAGTTGTTTTTTATCGCTGGCCAGAGTGAAGGCGTATTGGTCACAACTCTTCACTCGGACCGCTCGTCAGCGCTCTATGTTAGCCTCCCGTCACGCGGCCATGTTGATCGGAGACATCATGTCCGGCCGTATGCGCGGCCTGCAGTAGCGCGCCGATATCACAGCCCGTTTTTTGTGCCTGACTATGCACCCACAGAGAGGCTGCACGGCGTCCGGTGCGGCAGAAGGCCAGAATAGGCGTGGGCAATGTTTCCAGCGCTTGTCCGAAGGCCTCGATAGCCTCGGCTGTATAGTCGCCTGGAACTACGGGGATCTCCCGCCATGCTAAGCCTGAGGCGGCAGCGGCTTGGCGCAGTAATGCATCATCATCGTGGTCCTCGGCTTCCCCTGGCATGCGGTTGCAGATAATCGCCTGAAAGCCTCGCGCCTTGATGTCGGCCATATCAGCAGGGTGGATGGCATGACAGATACTAAATCCTGGTTCTAGTTCTTTGATTTGCATATAAACCTCATGGATAGGACACCTCATGGATAGGACACCTCAGGGATTAAAGTAGATTAACAGGTACTTTCAGGTAGCTCTGGCCGTTATCTTCAGGCGCGGGCATGTGGCCGCCGCGCATGTTGATTTGAACCGCTGGTAGCATCAACGCGGGCATGCTCAGGGTCGCATCGCGTTCCGTGCGCATGCGCACGAAGGCGTCTTCGCTGATGCCTTCGTGTATATGGATATTCAGTCGGCGCTGTTCGCTGACCGAGGTTTGATGGCTGACACTTTCCCGGCCGGGGGCCTTGTAATCATGACAGAGGAACAGGCGTGTCGTATCCGGGAGGCTGAGCACCTTTTGAATGGACCGATACAGGGTCGTGGCATCACCGCCCGGAAAATCGCAGCGCGCGGTGCCGTAATCCGGCATAAACAGGGTGTCACCGACAAAGGCGGTATCGGCGATCATATAGGTAAGACAGGCGGGCGTATGTCCGGGGGTGTGTAGTACCGAGCCCTGGAGCTCACCGATACTGAAACGGTCACCTTCGGCGAAGAGCCGGTCAAACTGGCTGCCGTCACGCGCAAACTCACTCCCGGCGTTAAACGTAGCCCCGAAGGTGGCCTGGATAACCACTATCTGTGCGCCTATGCCGGTCTTACCCCCCAGTTGTGCCTGCAGATAGGATGCCGCCGAGAGATGGTCGGCATGCACATGGGTTTCCAGAATCCACTCGACCGAGAGCTGCTCGGTCCGAATGTACTCGATGATCCGGTTAGCCGAACGGACCTCGGTACGGCCACTGGCATAGTCAAAATCTAGCACCGAGTCGATGATGGCACAGCAAGCCGATTGCGGGTCACGGATCACATAGCTAAAGGTATGAGTGGACGCGTCAAAGAAGGCCCTGACCTGAGGGGCGGTCGGCGTTGCTTGCGTATTAGCCACGGCAAATCTCCGGTTTTATCAGCGTAAAACGATATTAATTCAGGGTTTTGTGTCGTACTGCAGAATCTCACTATATTAGATCATATGCAACTACCGCTTGTTGGTGGGGGAGGCTCTGTGTCAGGGTATGGGTCACCGCTGATCATCAATAAAGACAAGGGCGGATAGCGAGCAATAAATGGCCCGTTACTCCAGCATGGAGGGGGGGTAAAAGGGAACGTTTAACTGTGGGTCTCAGCCTCTGTGTAGGCTGGCGTATTCACGGACATACTTTTGGCCCTATGCCAGGGCGTTCACCCTGATTAATCTATTAATCAATTTTTTTACTGAGGAAGACCCTATGTACGTACTGATGGATATCATGGTTTCACCCGGCGGGGTTGGAACCTCTGTATCCCCTTATGTGGCGATGTGCCAAAAGATATTTGAACAAGCCGGGCTGATTTATACCATGCACGGTTACGGCACTAACGTAGAGGGGGAGTGGGATGAGGTAATGGCTGCGGTTAAGCGTTGTCACGAGGATCTGCACGAGGCAGGCGCCGTGCGCATCACCAGTCATATCAAGCTCGGAACTCGCGTCGATAAAGCGCAGACGATGGCGGATAAGGTGAGCAGTGTTGAGGAAAAACTCGCGGCTACCTAGCCGTCCAGCCCCCTAAATGGGGACAGATTTATTTTCTTAAATAAATCTGTCCCCATTAATCTCTCGTGCTACGAGGCTTGCGGCGCTATTTCCACTCCGTTAAGGTGCGCCCCCACCGAACCCTCAAACAGGGCCTCAAACAGGGCCTCAAACAGGGCCTCAAACAGGGCCTCAAGCAAGGGCCTATCACCGGCCGTATTCGGTTTTGGATCCTGGCCATACTCAGCAGGCGCAATTGGCTCCTCCATTTCCTGGTCCGGCTACTTAGAATGTGGCTAAAGACGCCATACCTCCGGGAGAGCCCACAGATGAGCACTATCCAGATCCAGCAACCCGATCGATTGGTTTCGGCCCGCGAACTGTTCGGTATCGATTCCGACTTACAGGTACCCGCCTTCAGCGAGCGCGATGACCATGTGCCTGAGATCGATTCGGCTTACCGCTTCAATAAAGATGTCACCCTGGCGATCCTTGCCGGATTTACCCAGGATCGTCGCGTGATGATCCAGGGGCTGCACGGCACCGGTAAATCGACCCATATCGAGCAGGTCGCGGCACGCCTGAACTGGCCTTGCGTGCGGGTTAATCTGGATGGTCATATCAGCCGTCTGGATCTGGTCGGCAAGGACACTATCAGCCTGCGCGACGGCAAGCAGGTGACCGAGTTCCAGGAAGGCATTGTGCCCTGGTCATTGCGTCGCCCGGTGGCGCTGATCTTTGACGAGTTCGACGCCGGTCGCCCCGAGGTGATGTTCGTGATCCAGCGCATCCTGGAGCGCGATGGTAAGTTCACCCTGCTGGATCAGAATGAGGTGATCCATCCGCATCCCTATTTCCGGCTGTTCGCCACCGCCAACACCGTCGGCCTGGGTAACCTTAACGGCCTTTATCACGGTACTCAGGTTCTCAACCAGGCGCAGATCGATCGCTGGAATATCGTCGCCAGCCTTAACTATCTGCCTCGGGCGGATGAGGTGGCCATCGTTCAGGGTCGAGTCCCGGCGTATGCCGATGAACCCGGCTATGCGCTGATTAACAAGATGGTGGCGGTCGCCGACCTGACCCGCCAGGGCTTTACCGCGGGCGATCTGTCGACCCTGATGTCGCCACGTACCGTGATCTCCTGGGCTGAAAACACCCAGATTTTCCACGACACAGGGTTGGCGTTTCGGCTCAGCTACCTCAACAAATGCGATGAAGCAGAACGTTCATTAGTCGCCGAGTACTTCCAGCGTTGTTTCGACACCGAGCTGGATGAATCTAAACCGATGCACGAGGTCGCATAGATGGCCAGCCCGCTGGTCGCCTGGCAGCCGGAGCAGACCACCGGACTGACCCCCACGCTCAACCAACAGCCGCGTAAGGAGAAGCGCCAGCAACAGCTGGAGGAACTCTGCGCGGCGACCATTCGAGCGCTGACCGGTAATGGCCGGTTGCGCTTTCGAGGCCACCGCCTGGAGCAAGATGGGCGGCGGCTGCCGATCCGCGCCCCCCATCTCAATACTGACGTCACCGGCGATGACTTTAACTCGTTCCGCGGCGCTGCCGACGGCCTGGCGCTGCGGTTGCTCCACAGCGATGCGGCGTTGCATGCCTCGCTGATGCCCGAAGATCCGTTGGAGCAAACGCTGTTCGAAATTCTCGAGCAGCTGCGGGTCGAATCTCAGGTGTCCGACGATCACTCCGGTATCCGCCGTAACCTTAAACACCGGTTTAGCCATTGGTGCCTGCAGTACCATCATTCGGGTATGACCGAGAATCAGGTAGGGTTGCTGCTGTTTTGTATCATCCAGACGGTCTGGTCACGACTGGGCAGCCACCCACCGTTGGAAGAGATCGAAGACCTGATTGAGCCCCAGCGTGCGGTGCTGGCACCGCATATAGGGACGGATGTGCTGGCACTCAGGCGCAACCGCACTAATCAGGCCCGCTTCGCCGAGCACGCCCTGGCGATCTGTCGTGAGCTCAGCAGTATTATTGATGCGGGCCAGCCGGGCGACGACGATGAGGATAAACGCAAACGCCAAAAAGTCGCCAAGGCCGCCGCTTTTGACCTGCTGCTTGAGGCGGACGAAGACCTCGACGAGCTGGACACCCCGGGATCGACGTCGCAGCACTCGGAGAAACAGCTCAGCGATGCGCTGAGCGATTACCGAGTGTTCAACAGCCGCCACGACCGCGAGGTTCGCGCTGGCACGTTGATACGCCTGGAGCAACTGCGCGAGCTGCGCGAGCAGCTTGACCACCGCATCCGCCGCCAGGGCATCAATACGCCGCGCCTGGCGAGGAAGTTGTCGCGGATCCTCGCGGCCCCGCGCCGCAACGGTTGGCGCTTCGGCGAAGAGGAGGGCCATCTGGACGGCCGCCGGCTGTCGCAGTTGGTCACCAGCCCGACAGAACGCCGCCTGTTCCGGCAGGAGGAGTACCAGCCTCATAGCGACTGCCAGGTCACCTTTCTGGTCGACAACTCCGGTTCCATGAAGGAGCACATCGAATCGATCACCCTGTTGGTCGATGTATTCAGCCGCGCCTTTGAGCAAGCCGGTGCCCGTTCTGAGGTCCTCGGGTTTACGACCGGTTCCTGGAACGGTGGCAAGCCCTTTAAGGAATGGCGCGGACGCGGTAGTCCTGCTGACCCGGGGCGCCTCAACGAACTCTGTCATATCGTGTATAAAGACGCCGACAAGCCCTGGCGCCGGGCACGCCCCGAGATTGCCGGGCTGCTCAAGTCCACGCTGTTTCGTGAAAGTATCGATGGCGAGGCCTTGCTCTGGGCCAGCGGTCGACTACAGGCAAGTCAGGCAGCACGCAAGATCCTGATCGTCATCTCCGATGGCTGCCCGATGGAAAGTATGACCCACCTGCACAACGCTCCCGACTACCTGGATAAACACCTGCAGCAAGTCAGTGAGTCGATCGAGCGCCGTGGCGAGATTGAGCTGATGGCTCTGGGTGTAGGCCTGGATCTGAGCCGTTACTACCGGCGCAGCCTAGCACTGGATATCAGCCAGTCGTTGGATAATGCCTTATTTGATGAAGTGGTTGCGCTACTCGCCGACGGTAGACGCTAATGTTTTATCGCTTCTCGTCACAGTTACCCCTGACAGGACACTCAGATGTCATCAATCGCACATAAAATTTCAGAACTGCAAAACATCCCCTGGGGGCGTCGCCTCTCTGAGACGGCACCGGGTTTTGTGCTTTGTCTGGTCGTGGGTATGGCCGCTACGTTTGTCTCCGAGCATTACGGCGGCCCGACGATTCTCTATGCCCTGCTGATGGGTATGGCGCTGAACTACCTCTCGCTGGAGGGGCGTTGCGTACCCGGAATTCAGTTTGCCGCCAAATCGGTGTTGCGTTTCGGCATCGCCTTACTCGGTGCCCGCATTACCCTCGAGCAGATTCTGGGGCTGGGTGTGACCCCCATCGCCATCGTGCTGGTCGGTATTCCGGCGACCTTCCTGTTCAGTTACCTGTGTGGCAAGTGGTTAAAACTCGGTAGTAGTCAGAGCATTCTCTGTGGTGGCTCGGTAGGCATCTGCGGTGCCTCGGCGGCGCTGGCGATCTCGGCGGTACTGCCGCAGAGTAAGGAGTCCGAAAAAAATCTAATCTTCACCATTATCAGTGTCACCGCTCTGAGTACGGTGGCCATGATCTCCTACCCGCTGATCATTGCCGGACTGGGATTCGGTGAAACCGAAAGCGGCATCTTCCTGGGCGCTACCATTCATGACGTTGCCCAGGTGGTCGGCGCCGGTTATATGATGTCCGATAATGTCGGCGATGTTGCGACCTTCACCAAGCTGTTGCGGGTCGCGATGCTGGTGCCGGTGGTGGTGCTGATCTCGGTGATCGTGGCGCGTAAGAACCTCTCCAAGGCAGGCAAGAAAACATCGCCGCTGCCCGGTTTTCTGATCGCCTTCGTGCTGATCGTGCTGATCAACAGCAGCGGCCATTTGCCCCTGCTGGTGTCCGAATCGATGATCGACCTGTCACGCTGGTGTCTGATCGTTGCCATGGTCGGTCTGGGGATGAAGGCATCCTTCAAAGAGCTGGCCGAGATGGGTTGGCGGCCGATGGTACTGATGGTTGCCAATACCCTGTTTCTGGCGGTCGGGGTGGCTGTCTGGCTGTTGGTATCCCGGTAGTTGTTGCGGAGCGAGGTAGGCTGGGATGCAATCCCAGCTTTCATTGGAATAAGGGTAAGGTCCCCTTTGTGACGATGACGGCACCCCGCAAAGGGGTTCGTCAGGGAGGCTTTCTTAGAGGTCCCAGTGCTCCAGCCGACGGCGTAGTTCGCTCAGCTTCGACTGCATCACCTGTTCTAGTTGCTCCAACTCCTGAGCCAATTGCTGGCGCTGTTGCTGGGGAGTGTTGCGGTTTTTGGTCAACGCGTTCAGCTCGCTGGCCGCATCGAACAGTCTCGATGGCCGGGTCGTTTGGCCGTTGCTTTCAGGTACCGGCTGTTGGAATTTTTTGGTTCTTGGCAGTGCGCTGTCATTCGGGCGCTGGTAATAGATCTTGAGGATCTCTTCACCACCCTCGGTGTGCAGACTGTAGCGGCTGATCTGCTCGAAACTGCTGACACCCATGGCGGTCAGGGTCGGAAAAAGGGACATGGCTTGGCCTCTTGAATGGATACATTGGCAGAGTCTAAGACTAATTAACGTAGCGCTTAGGCCATAGAGCCAGTTGTGAGGCACTGATTACACCAGTGCCAGGGGTTGGCTCCATGTGGCGGTTTGACTTGGTTCTAGATCTAAGGCGGTCGAGGTTTTTATAGTGGGACCCTGTCGAAGCTACAGACAGTAACCCCCGATTTTTTATTAGTTACCCACGTTGGAGCGCCGCCATGAGTGATCAGCAAACAGTACAGATACGCCTTAGTGACGAAGCGCAGGCGCTGTTCTCCGCCTATAAAGACTTTACCGGCGAGAGCCCGGAAACCTATATAGAGACGCTGGTCAGCAAGACACTGCCGACCCTGCAGGCTCTGGTTGATGCGCTGCATGAAGCGGGTGACGATAGTGATGCGGTGATGGAGATTTTTGGTCGAAATATGGCCGCGGCGGTGCTCAAGCAACAAGACCAGGCTGCGAGCTGAAGCATTCCCTCGTTTAGTCTTGACCGAACCCCCTGGCATGGCCAGGGGGCTTTTCGGCGTTTGCGGCGTTTTCGGTAAATCAGTCAGCCAGTCAGTCAGGCTTAGGTCGCGCTGAGCTGCTCAGTCAAGCGCCCTGATCTGCTGCCGAATCTCATCTAATTTGGTGGCCATTACCTTCTCCAGATGGTCTACATCGTTAAGAAATTGGGCCTTCCGGTCCTCCGGTGTAGAGGGCGCGGGCTGGGTCAGTCGAGTCAGTTCTTCGATCGCTCGGGATAGCCTTGGGCTGCTGCCCTTAAATTGCTCCCAGCAGTCTTGATTGAGGTATCGCAGCGGAACGGCGGTGCGTGGCCGTACGAAGGTGAACTTCTTGCTCCGCGGCAGGAGCGATCCCTTGCTGCGGCGGTAATACACCTTCAAGACATCGGCGTTTTGTTCCTGGCGAACGTTAAATTCGCTCACCTCATCGAGCGAGTGGATTCCCATCTCTTCTAAGGCTGGGTAGTCAGACATCGGTATTACCTTCTCAATAATATGAATAAATTCTGTATGCGTTGGCATCGCTCGTTGCCCTCGGCGCGTCATCGTGGACGGCTCTGCAGTGGCAATAGGCGCCAGACGACAGCATGGCTGGCGTAGCGGATCCTGGGATATGAATTTATTGTAGTTATAAGCAGGCGGAGACGAACGGCAGTGTCACTGATAATTAGGAAAATAGTATAGCGCCACTGTGGCTTTAAGTTAGAGCCAGTTTCGTCGACTGAATTGGGCCAGCTAGACCTCTGTGGGTTGGCTGCTGAAGGCTCCTGCAACAGCAGCACTTCCTACATCCTTGTAGGGCGGCATCTTGTAGTCAGGCGCTGCCCGTTCTCCAGGGGCTTAGCGCACTTCCTACGTCCCTGTAGGTCGAAAGCAGTCCGACAATACTAGGACCGTAGGCTGGGATGCAATCCAACACCCCAGCAACCCCTCTATCTGTGCAGGTTCGCATAGACCCATGAAAGCTGGGATTGCGTCCCAGTCTACCTTGCTACCCAGAGTGAAGGCGTATGGGTTACAACGTTTACTAAGACATAGCCTATTCCGCCACGGTAGTTCGGGCGGATTCTGGTTGAGAATCAGATCCCGGATGCGATCGCGGCATCGATGCTTGACGTGACCCAGAATGTTTATCTGATCGGGGTGATGAGTATCACCTTCCTGCTGTTAGTCAGCATGCTTATGGAAATGCTGGCGGCAATCTTAATATTCACTCCGGTACCGCCGCTTCTTTAGCGTCCGTTCAGGGTCTTGCGGCGTTGTTGTGGCGGTATTCTTTAACCTCATCGCAGACTTCTAGTCTCCTGCTAAGTCGTAATATCACATTTTGATACCAGTATAATCGAAAGAGGCTTTTTATGGTTGCTTTTTGGTTGTTGAGGTTGCTAATCTAGAGAGACAGTTCGGATTAACCAATAATAAAAGTTAGATGGTGTTTCTATGTCTACAAAGGTTTACGACTACATCGTGGTAGGGGCCGGATCTTCTGGGTGTGTGATGGCCAATCGTCTTTCAGAAGATCCCGGCAAGCGGGTCTTATTGCTTGAAGCAGGGGGGAAGGATACTAATCCCTGGATACATGTTCCCATCGGTTATTTCAAGATCATGCATAATCCCAAGACCGACTGGTGTTTCAACACTGAAAAGGACCCCGGATTGAATAACCGCAGCCTGCAGTGGCCCAGAGGTAAGGTGCTGGGGGGGTCCAGCTCCCTCAACGGTCTGCTCTATATACGGGGTCAGGCAGAGGATTATGACAACTGGGCGGCCTTGGGTAATCAGGGTTGGTCTTACCGGGATGTGCTGCCTTATTTTAAAAAGTCTGAAAATAATGAGCGCGGTGCTGATGCTTTCCATGGTGCGGGTGGTCCGCTGAATGTCTCCAATATTCGTGTTAAACGTAAGATCTGTGAACTATTTATTGACGCGGCTGAGCAGACCGGAATTCCTCGCAACGATGACTTTAATGGCGGGGATCAGGAAGGGGTCGGTTATTTCCAACTAACCATTAACCAGAATGGCACCCGCTGCAGCACCGCCGTGGGCTTTCTCAAGCCTATCAGAGACCGGGAAAACCTGGATGTGGTGACCAACGCATTGGTGCATCGGGTCAACTTTACCGGTAAGCGTGCCAGCAGTATCACTTACTCGGCCGGCGGTTTCGAGCAGACCGTATCCTGTCAGGGTGAGATCATACTCTCGGCGGGTGCGCTGGGGTCGCCGCACATCCTGATGTTGTCTGGCGTCGGGGATAAAGAGGCATTGGCAAAGCATGGCATAGAGTCGGTTCAGCAGCTGCCAGGCGTGGGTCAGAACCTGCAGGATCATCTGCAGATTCGCACCATCTATAAGGTCAATAAGCCGATGACGCTGAACGACGAGCTGAAGAACCCGCTGCGTAAGGCGATGATGGGGCTCGAGTATGCGATGTTCCGTACCGGCCCTTTGACGATGGCGGCAAGCCAGGTGGCTATTTTTACCAAGACGGATCCCTCGATGGACCGTCCCGATATTCAGTATCACCTGCAACCGTTGAGTGCCGATAAGCCTGCCGATGGTACCCATAAGTTTTCCGCCTTTACCGCCTCGGTGTGCCAGCTGCGGCCGACCAGTACCGGCCATGTCGAACTCAAATCGGCCAATCCAGCAGATTATCCTGCGATTCATCCCAATTACCTGGCGACCGAAGAGGACCAGAAAGTCGCCATCGAGTCGATCAAGCTCACCCGGCGTATCGTCGCGGCCCCTGCGCTCAAATCCTTGATCCAGGAGGAGCATGAGCCTGGTGTTCAGTATCAGACCGACGAAGAGTTGCTGCAGTATGCGCGCGACCGGGCGACGACCATCTATCACCCTACCGGCACCTGTAAGATGGGATTGAGCGACGACCCTCGCAATGTTGTCGACGATCGCCTGCGGGTACACGGATTGGAAGGCCTGAGGGTGGTGGATTGCTCGGTTATGCCCGAGATCGTGTCGGGTAATACCAATGCCCCGGCTATTATGATCGCCGAGAAAGCCGCGGATATGATTAAGGCAGATGCTGCGAGGCAGAACCAGAAGACGGGTTAGCCGTTGGCTGATCAGTTGTTTACGCCACCGCTCTGGCTGGTGAAGTAGGCTGGGATGCAATCCCAGCTTTCATGGGTCTATGCGAACCTGCACAGATGCCCGGCACCTGGAGAGGAGTTGCTGGAGTGTTGCTGGGATTGCATCCCAGCCTACAGTCCTCGCAACAACTAATTGGTCATCACCTGTTTAAGGGTGGAACAAACGTAGCCAGGTTAGGCTTCAAACAGCTCGACAAGCTCGCTGGCGGCAGCTTGCATCATGGGGACCTGCTCAAGGGCCGTTTCGAGCCTCATGCGTGCACTGGGCGCGTGGATTGCCAGCGCGCCATAAAACTGCCCCTCCTTGTTTCGTAAGGGGACCGCTACGGCCACCATGCCCTGTATAAACTCCTCGTTATCGATGCCGATATCGTCGCGATGAATCCGTTTTAGCTCGGCCTTGAGCTGTTCCTTGTCGTTGATGGTGTTCGGTGTGCGGCGTATAAAATGTAGTTTATCGATCAACCTGCCGCGCTTGGCGCTGGGTAGGTTGCTCAAAAACAGCTTGCCGCTGGCGGTGCAATAAACCGGCACCCGGTCATTGACCTGTAGTTGCACCCGCAGTGGCCAGTGGGTTTCAACCCGGTCAAAGTAGACCATCTCTACGCCATCTGGGATCGATATGTTACAGGTTTCGCCGACCTCTTCGGAGAGCCGCTGCAGTATGGCGTGGCGCTCGGTGCGCAGGTGATCGTTGTTGCTGAGGACACCCATCGCCATCTTCGATAGCCGGTTGCCGGGACGATAACCGCGGCCATCCAGGCTCGGCTGCAGGTAGCCCTCCAATTCCAGCATCTGGCAAAGCCGGTGCATGGTGGGCTTGGGCAGTTTGAGTTTTTGATTAATCTCGGTGGCGGTGATGGGATCGACGGCGGAGGCGACGGTTTCCAGAACCAGGAGGGCGCGAAGTGCGGCGGAGGATTTGTCCTTGGAATCGGGTGAATCAACCATTGAGTAAGCCTTTATTGATCATTGCGGCAAAAAATGGAACCGCGAGTATTAAGGCGTGTAGTTTATGGTGGTTTCAGGTCGGAGCAAAGGGGTTTTGTTGGTTCTGCCTTAGGCCCGCCTAACCCTCCTGATCGAAGCCGCTGGACTTCGCCTCAGATGCAGGGATTACTGCTGGGATGACTGCAGGGTGCGAAGCAGTTCGGCAAGTTTGGCGATACCTGGTTCGATCCTGTCAGCTGATATGGCCGAAAATCCGAGCTTAATGAAATTTTTAGGTGCGTCTTGCCGTTGGAAGTAGAAGTCACCGGATTGCAGCAAGATACCCTGTTCCCGGGCCATCTCTTTGAGGCGGCGGCTATCGACATAGTTTGGCAGCCGTATCCAGATCGACGAGCCGCCTTCGGGTATGGCATAGACGCCGCTGAAATGGGTCTCCAGGGCCGCGCTCATGTTCTGGCAGCGCGTCTTAAATTCTGTCGCCAGCTTGCGCGTCAGCGAGTCATGAAAGCCGCGCTTGATAAACAGTGCAACCGCCCGCTGATTGTTCACCGGAGGATGTTTGAGCATCAGGTGACGCAGTTGTCTGGCGCGTGTGATCAGCGCAGCGGGTCCCACCAGGATGCCGATGCGAAGTCCTGGTGCGAGCGTCTTAGACAGGCTGCCGAGATAGATAACCCGACCGTCAGAGTCTAGGCATTTGAGGGCTGGGGTGGGTGCGGAGTCAAAGTTAATTTCACTCTCGTAGTCGTCCTCGATCAGAATCAGATCCTCATCGCGCGCTTTTTTCAGGAGTTGATGGCGTCGTTCCAGGGACAGCGTGACTGTCGTGGGGCACTGATGACTCGGTGTGGTGTAGAGCAGTTGGCAGTCATTCATCTCGTCGCTGACCACCAGGCCCTCGTCATCGACCTCTAAGGGTTTGATGCGGGCACTCTGGAGTCGGGCGATATTGGCGACCTGGGGATAGCCGGGATCTTCGATGCCCAGCGTAGTATCGCCATCCAGCAGCAGTTGAGACAGTAGATAGAGGCCATGCTGAGAGCCCAGCGTAATCAGTACTTCGCCTTCCTTGGCGATGATGCCTCGACGGGGGAGGATGCGTTTGCGGATCTGTTCGATCAGTAGTCTGTCATCACCGTCATCGTGGTCAGAGCTCCAGTCCTGGATATCGCGTACACGAACCGAATCGCGACAACACTCACGCCATTCGTTGACAGGGAATAACTTGGGATCCAGCTGGTTGTAGATAAAGGGATAGTCGAAGCGTTTCCAATTGCCGGCCTGAGCGGACCGGTTCTGGGGTAGGTTGTCGGTGTGCAGGCGTTTTCCCCAATCGGGGCCTGGTGACGTTAACGGCCCGGTCGTTTCGGCGTTGACCAGGGTTTCAGCCAGTGCGGCAGTCTCCAGTTTTAGCGTCGGATTGACAAAATAGCCACTGCGTTCTCTGGAGACCAGGTAGCCTTCGCTGAGTAACCGTTCGTAAACGTTGACCACCGTGTTGCGTCCTACATGGAGCTGCTGGGCCAGTTTACGGGAAGGGGGCAGGGGCGTTGAGGCATCCAGGCAGCCATCGAGAATGGCGGCGACGAGCTGCTCGCGAATCTGTACCTGTAATTGGCCGTTGTGGTTGATGAGAGGCTGGAAAAGTTGATGCTTCATGATCAGTTTCTCAGGGGTCTTCTCTCGCAAGAATTACGCTATTCAGAGCCATGACGTCTTGGGTCCGAGCGCTGAGCAGCGCACTGACCCAAAACGGCTGCAGGTCCCTTGTGGGAATAGGGCCCTTGTTGGAGCTTGCCAGCAGGCGATCTTTTGAAAAGGGTCAAAAAAGGCCACCCGGTCCCAGGACCCGGCGGCCAAATAGCCACCGATAAGTGGCTCCTGCTGACTTACTGGAAGTCTTTGTACTTTTCCAGATGACGAATCGGTTTGGACAGCGCATCACGACGGAAGGGGTCGCCCAACTCGCGAGTACACATGATCTCGATTACCGTGGTGACGCCCTCTTTCTGG
>JBLHND010000042.1:0-22741 GCA_047622605.1 Motiliproteus sp.
TCGAGCGGATGGCCGCTTTGTACAACTGGCGGTCTGCCTGAGCGCGGGTGGCTCTGACCGCCGGACCCTTACGTGAATTAAGCACTCGAAACTGGATACCGGCACGATCGGTAGCCTGTGCCATAGCACCGCCCAGGGCATCGATCTCTTTGACCAGATGGCTCTTTCCGATTCCACCTATCGCCGGATTGCAGGACATCTGCCCCAGGGTCTCAATGTTCTGAGTCAGTAACAAGGTCCTGGATCCCATGCGCGCTGCAGCCAATGCGGCTTCCGTGCCTGCATGGCCACCTCCGATCACTATGACATCGTAACGGTTCGGGAAATCCAAAATATCACCTCTTCTAAGAATCCAGCACAGCGCTTTCAACAAGCCCTGATTTCAACGGACGCTCAGTATATCGACTTGCTGATTGTTTAGACATTCGCCTGGACGCTATTTTTTATGAGCTCTGATTGTTATGAATTTATATATATATATGTATTTAGAAGATTATTATTACTACTATTACTAAGGAGAGCAATCTTCGTTGATAAGTATAAAAAAAATCTATTAAACAAACAGATAAAAACTTACTAACAGCCCTTAAAAGAGGTTAGCAGGCTGCAAATGAGGTGTGGATGAGGTGTGGATAACTAAGTGACTTATGCACAGGTGAATTTGCACCTTATTTGTCCACAGACTTATACCCCCGTCCTTATACATATTATCAACAGGCAAATGTGGATAAGTATTTGTCATTGAGGCGCTGTTTTTAGGGTTTTGCTGGCGTTGAGAGGCGAAAGTTGTGGATAAAAATTGGCGAGTTGGCGATATGAGGCTGAAGCCTAACCTACAGGTGGCCCTTGTCGGTCGGCGTTTTGTGGATTGAAGGCCGTTCGGAAATGTTGCGAGGCGCTGATTATGTCGGGCTGAAGCCCAATCTTCGGGTGGTTCTTGTGGGTCGGCGTGTGGTGGGTTAAAGGTAGTCCGACCATGTTGCGAGGGGGCTGGCTATGCCGGGCTGAAGCTCAACCTACAGGTGGTCGGCGTTGCCTGGATCGTGAGTCAGCCATCGATCTGTTCTTGGCTTCTTGACTTAAGAGTTGTTTGAACCGGGATCAGCATAACCGGTCAGTGATTCGCTGGCAGCGAACGCGGCGCTGCCTGGGTCGTTAGCCAGCCATCGATCTGTTCCTGGCTTCTTGACTTAAGAGTTGTTTGAATAGGGATCAGCATAACCGGTCAGTGATTTGCTGGCAGCGAACGCGGCGCTGCCTGGGTCGTTAGCCAGCTATCGATCTGTTCCTGGCTTAATCGTGTTTGTATCGGGACCCAGATAGCGCGTCTATGGCTCCCGGTATCGACCAGGCGTTGCTGCAGGCTCCAGGGTGCTGTGGGATGTCCGCCGTGGCGGATCAGGCGTATATTTTGTTCAGTTGTCATTAGTGTGATTCCCAGTGTTTAGAGTGTGTGAACCTAAAGATAGGGCGTAAATGTGTCGGTTTGATGACGGCTAAGATTAATTTTTAGCCAGTGGCAACCTGGGCTTCCAGATACTGCTGTTGCAAGTAGTCCAATAACTGGTCTAGACCGTCCTCAGCCCCTGACAGGTCCTGATCAATCAGCGTCTGTAGTAACCGGCGGTGGTGTCCGATGATGACCTGGCGATCACGCGACCGGTTGGCGATCATATTCATCAGGGGTTGCAGGGCTTCGATCACGGTAACCATATTGAATTTCAATACCGGGTTGGCGGTAGCATCGACGATGGCGCGATGAAAGCGGATATCGGAGGCGCAAAACTGTTCATCGCTGATGGGTTGCTGCTGCAGATCCAGCTCCCGGGCCAACAGCTCAAGGTGTTCCTCGGTACGACGTCCTATCGCCAATTTCAGACAGAGTTTTTCCAATTCACGGCGTGCTTCGGTAATAGCATCTATATTGAATTCGCCCAGAGTGACCATCAGTGTCGTAGCGTTGGTCAGCGTGGTTCGCAGTTCCTCTTCGGTAGGACGGGTGATAAAGGTGCCACCGGTCGGCCCGCGCCGCGAACGCACCAGATTCTGGGCTGCCAGGCGTTTGAGAGCCTCACGGATAGTGGGGCGCGAGACTGAAAAGCGGGCCGCTAGCTCCTCCTCGGTCGGTAAGCGTTCATCAATCTGGAGCCGGCCATCGAGAATCGCGGCACGCAGATTCTCTGCAATCTGTTTGGCCAAGCTTAGTGTCACCAGACTCTCGTACTTGATCGCCATCAAGTGGCTCCTAGGATAGGTAGAATTGAGGGGCATTATAGCACATAAAAGCCAATTGTTAATTTGTTTGACAAATAGACAATTGGCTTTTAGGCTAGCTCCAAGCGACTCTGATATTCGTCTTCGTTAACTCAAAAAACTGTCGATTCGACAGGATAAACAAGGACAAGCTATGACCGATTCTTCCTTTAAGGCGCTGCTCTTGCGCCAAGATGCTGCCGGCAAGACCTGTGCGGCTATCGAACAACTAACGGTTGCCGATCTTCCTGATGAGCAGGTGCTGATCCGGGTGGCGTATTCCAGCCTTAACTATAAGGACGGTTTGGCGGTAACCGGCATCGGGAAAATTGTATTGAACTGGCCGATGGTGCCCGGTATCGATCTGGTAGGCACGGTGGTTGATGGCGGAGCCAGTGATTATCAGCCGGGTGACAAGGTGGTGCTTACCGGGTGGAGTGTCGGGGAAAAATACTGGGGTGGCTACTCCCAGATGCAACGGGTGCGGCCCGAATGGCTGGTGCCGCTGGCCGCTGAGCTGTCGCCGCTGCAATCGATGGCCATAGGCACCGCCGGCCTGACCGCCATGCTCTGTGTGATGGCTCTGGAGGAGGGAGGGGTGACTCCTGACTCGGGAACCGTCGTTGTTTCGGGCGCAGCGGGTGGCGTGGGCAGTGTTGCGGTGGCCTTGCTGGCGAGTCTGGGTTACCAGGTTACCGCGATTACCGGCCGTGAGTCGACCCATGCTTATCTCAGACAACTCGGAGCCAGCCAGATATTGAGTCGTGCAGAGATGGCTGCGAAGTCGCGGCCCCTGGAAAAATCTCGCTGGGCCGGTGCCATAGATACGGTCGGTGGTGAGATGCTCAATCGGCTGCTGGCCGAAGCCAACTATGGCGCCACCGTTGCGGCCTGTGGACTGGCTGCCGATTACAAACTGCCGACCACGGTGATGCCCTTTATTCTCAGAAATGTCCGCCTGCAGGGGGTGGATTCGGTGATGTGCCCGCTTCCACGTCGTATTCAGGCCTGGGATCGACTGGCCCGCGAGCTCCCCAAAGAGATGCTTAATTCGATTAATAATATCGTGACGCTCGAGCAGGTGCCGCAGCAGGCAGAAGCGATTATCAAGGGTGAAGTACAGGGACGGGTGGTAGTCGACCTAGAGGCTTAATCACACAGGGTTAATAGAGCACAGGCCCCTGTGTTGGAATGGACAGGGGCGAAGTGAGTATTTACTTTTATATGTTTATTCTTACCCTGTAAGGGGTTGCTGCTTGCAGGAGCCTTCAACTGCCTAGCTACGTCCCTGTAGCTCGGGCTTCAGCCTGACGAAGGACCCTAGGCTGGGATGTAATCCCAGCATCAAGATAGCCGTATTTCTGATATGTCGTTCAGATCGACACTTACCTCAAACATGTCGATTAAATTCGATTTTATCGACATGTAATTCTAATTTATTACTTTCCTATACAGAAACTACTGAAAATCTCTCCCAGCAGGTCATCGGAGCTGAAGGCGCCGGTGATACCCGACAGGGCGTTCTGAGTCTCCTTGAGATCTTCTGCCAGGAGCTCACCGGCCCCGAAATTTGTCAGCTGTGCGCAGCCTTCGCTCAAGAAATGCTGAGCCTTAAGCAGGGCCTCTATATGGCGACGGCGCGCCATAAAACCTCCCTCGCAGCTGCTGTCGTAGCCCATGCACTGCTTAAGGTGCAATCGCAGCAGATCCATGCCCTGGTCCTGTTTGGCACTGAGGCGGATCAGGTGAGTATCCTGCCGGGAGTCTATCCCGGGCTCCTCGTGACTCAAGTCGACCTTATTACGAATGACCGTGACCTTGTCGAGGCTGGGCAGCCGGGCGATAAAGTCGGGCCAGAGCTTTTCCGGCGCTGTTTCTGCGGTGCTGCTGGCATCCACCATCAGCAGTACCCGATCGGCGTTCTGGATCTCCTCCCAGGCGCGGTCGATGCCTATCTGCTCGACGATGTCGTCGCTGTCTCTCAGGCCTGCGGTATCGATGATATGCAGGGGCATACCATCGATATGGATATGCTCGCGCAGCACATCGCGAGTGGTGCCGGCTATTTCGGTGACGATGGCCGTTTGTTTTCCTGCCAGGGCGTTGAGGAGGCTCGATTTTCCGGCGTTGGGTCGACCCGCGATCACCACATTCATCCCCTCGCGCAATAGTGCCCCTTGCCCTGCTTCTGCGAGCAGGGTCTTCAGATCCAGGCTGATGCTACTGAGGTCCGCCGCTACCTTGCCGTCGGCGAGAAAGTCGATCTCCTCCTCCGGGAAATCGATCGCAGCCTCCACATAGATACGCAGTCTTATCAGGGCCTCAACCAGCGCGTGAACACGCTTGGAAAAGGCGCCCTGCAGTGAGCGCTGAGCGGAGCGGGCGGCCTGTTCGGAAGAGCTGTCGATAAGATCGGCGATCGCTTCGGCCTGAGTCAGGTCGAGTTTATCGTTGAGAAAGGCGCGCTCGGAGAACTCACCGGGTCTGGCCGAACGGGCGCCGAGTGCCAGTACTTCTTGCAGCAGCATATCAAGAATGACCGGTCCACCATGCGCCTGAAGCTCGAGCACATCCTCTCCGGTGAAGGAGTGCGGATTGGGGAAAAACAGCGCGATACCCTGATCAATCTCCAGTCCCTGCTGATCATAAAATGCGCCGTAGTGTGCGTAGCGGGGTCTGGGTTCCAGGCCTAGAATCGCCTGTGCAATCAAGTGAGTCTTCTTTCCAGAGACACGGATGATACCCACGCCACCACGACCGGGTGGCGTGGCGACAGCGGCGATGGTGGCGGTATCGATCTGCATAGGTTAAGTCCAGTTAGTAACAAAAAAGGCCCCCTGGTGACAGGGAGCCTTAGTTTAATCAGCCTACAATCAACCTGTGATCAGGTTTTTCTGGCTGCGACCTCGGCTTCGATATTGCGGGTAATGGCCCACTGTTGCGCGATCGACAACACGTTGTTGACCACCCAGTACAGTACCAGACCGGCCGGGAACCAGAGGAAGAAGAAGGTGAACATAAACGGCAGCATCTTCATCACCTTGGCCTGCATGGGATCGGGAGGCGTGGGGTTCAACGTCTGCTGCACGAACATGGTGGCACCCATCAGGATTGGCAGTACGAAGTAGGGGTCCATCACCGACATGTCCTGAATCCAGAGCATAAACGGCGCATGACGCAATTCAACACTTTCCAACAGCACCCAGTACAGGGAGATAAATACCGGCATCTGGATCAGGATGGGCAGACAGCCGCCAAGGGGATTGATCTTCTCCTTCTTGTACAGCTCCATCATCGACGTCGACATCTTCTGACGATCTTCGCCATAGAGCTCTTTCAAGCGAGCCAGTTCAGGACCCACGGCACGCATCTTGGCCATCGACTTGTAGGCCTTGGCGGATAGCGGGAAGAACAGTGCCTTGATCGCGACGGTGACCAGAATGATCGCCAGTCCCCAGTTGATCACCACACCCTGAATCATCCCCAGCAACCAGAAGATCGGTTGGGCAATCCACCAGAGTATGCCGTAGTCGACGGCCAGTTTGAGGTGCGGTGCGACCTGCTCCAGCGTGCCCTGAATCTTAGGACCGGCGTAGAAGTTGGCCGACGTAGAACCCTGTTGCCCGGGAACCACGGTGATCGAGGGCGACTTGAAGCCAGCCAGATAGTTACCCTTATACTCACGGGCGAAGTAGTTATGCGTCTGCTCCGGATCAGGAATCCAGGCACTGACAAAGTAATGCTGCAGCATCGCTACCCAACCGGCTTGAGACTTGCCTTTGTACGGCTTCTCATCGATATCATCGAAGTCGTATTTCTCGAAGTTGACTTCGCTGCTCGAGAACGCAGGCCCCAGGTAGGACTGCATACCCATGCTGGTTTGCGAGGAGGGATCGGCACTCAGATCACGTTTGATCTGGCCGAACAGATTGCCCTGCCAGACCTGATCACCCCGGTTATCGATCAGATATTTGACCTTAACCAGATACTGGCCACGGGTGAAGGTGAAGCGTTTGGTGATGGTGACGTTGTTTTCTTGCTGGAGCGTCAGATCGACGCTGATACTTTCCTGGCCTTCGGCCAGTTGGTAGCTAGGTTGACTCGCCTGGTAGCGGGGGCGTTCCTGTTTAGCATCGGGGCCATTAGGGCCTATGAGTCCAGATTGCGCCGTATAGGTACGGTTCGCATTCTGCTCCAGCAGTACGAATGCTTGAGGGCTGCCCAGTTGCGCCAGATAATCATCCAGGGCGGTATGAATAATATCGCCGCCGTAGGTATCTATCACCAGATCCAGGGTATCGGTGGATACCTTAACCAGTCCTGCAGGCTCCGACTTGGCCGCTACTGCCGTAACCGTGGACTGTTGCTCTGGCTGTTCAGATCCAGGAACGTCGCTGGTACCAGAGGTCACCGACTCGGCGAGAGGCACTCCACCCGTAGAGGTAGAGGAAAGAGTAGGGGCGCTGGAATAGGAGGATACAGGTGTGCTCGCTACTGTTTGGCCATTTTGGCCATAATCTTCTTGCCACGTGAGGACCAGAATGTAGGAGATAACTGCCAGGGCGGCGATCAAGCCGATACGTTTGATATCCATGCGAGTAGTCTGCCGATGCCATTATAGTTGTGTTAGTTACAGGACTGAGGCCGTTGATGGTACACCCCAACGCCTGTACTGCGTCGCTTAAAGGTTGCTCAGTCTTTGCCTGCGGGCTGGAGTTTGAGCTGTTTCAGCGCATATCTACTTAAACGCTGCCAACTGTGCTCGATCAACCGCTGCAACGCTGGATTATCCAGATCTCCCAACCCTTTTCGAGCCAGCACCACGATATCCAAATTAGGTAATTCCGAATTCTGGAGCCGAAAGGATTCGCGCATAATACGTTTTACACGGTTTCTTTGCACGGCCAGGCGGACGTTCTTTTTGGCGATGACCAGGCCGACACGGGGATATGAAAGCTGGTTGGGCGTAGCAAGGATCAGCAGATTGCGATCCGAGACTTTAAGCTGCGCACCGTTAAAAACAGTTCGATAATCCCCAGCGTTCAGTAAACGCGAACTCCGGGGAAATTCGAAACCTGTCATCATCGGTATCTCTGGTATGAACTTAAGCGCTCAGAGACTTACGACCTTTAGCACGACGACGGGTAATAACCTGACAGCCGTTTTTGGTAGCCATACGAGCACGGAAACCGTGGTTGCGGGCACGTTTTAGCAAACTAGGTTGGAATGTTCTCTTGCTCATGACTCTATCCTACTTAATTAAAGGGCCTGAACCCTTGTCTCGAAAATCAAAAGCGGGAGTTTATTGAAAACCTCCCTACTCTGCAAATCTTATTAGGCCCTGAGAGCTACTAATTAACCAGCTATCGAGTATTAGGGGCGGTTTATGGGTCCGGGATAGCCGTTTCCTGGGCAGGTGGAAAGTTATTGTGAATAACACTAACTTTATTAATCAAAACAATAGATTTTATCAGCCTTAACCGCTGTAAAAGAACGGTATATCTTGCCTGAGCCTGTGGATAAAAAGCCAGCAGCACAGAGCATAAAAAGCTTTAAATCTAGCGGATTTAAAGCGTTTCGAGTTGTTCTTGTGCGCCGGTCAGGAGCTGATCAAAAATAAATCTGTGCTCCAGGCCCGGATCTGTGGATAACTGCAGTTGTAGTCGCTAGAATGGTTCAAATTCTGAGATGTGGTGGGAGCTGGATGGTTGTTCGATTGTGGCAAACGTGCCTGGGGTGTTTGGAACAGGAGTTCCCATCTCAGCAGTTCAATACCTGGATACGTCCACTCAAGGTAGAGCAGGGGGGCGATGCTCAGTTACGTCTGCTGGCGCCTAACCGCTTCGTGATGGACTGGGTATCGGATAAGTACCTTAGCCGTATTAAAGAGTTGCTCAGCGAACACAGTGAAGAGCAGATTCGGGAAGTGATATTTGAGGTCGCAGGTTCTTCCATCAGGGCCTACACTCCGACCGTTCATCCTTTAAATAGCAGCAGTGACGCCGCCCCTGCTCGTTCTCCGGTTCCGCCCTCGGTTCAGCCTCCGGCTCAACCCCCGGCCCAGACCATCTTCCCTAGCGTCAACCCTGCTACACGGCCGTCTCCCCCGATCCAGCAGCAATCAGGGCCTGGACCCCGTAGGGTTGAGGTCGAGGGCGGTATTCGCCACCAGACCCATCTCAATAAGTTATTTACCTTTGATACCTTCGTTCAGGGCAAGTCAAACCAGCTGGCCCTGGCTGCGGCTCAGCAGGTCGCGGAAAACCCCGGCAGTTCCTATAATCCGCTGTTTATCTATGGTGGTGTGGGGCTGGGAAAGACTCACCTCATGCACGCTGTGGGTGCGGGAATGCTCAAGCGTAACCCTAACGCCAAGATCGTGTATCTGCATTCAGAGCGCTTTGTGGCCGATATGGTCAAGGCGCTGCAGCTGAACGCCATCAATGAATTCAAACGCTATTATCGTACCGTCGATGCCCTACTGATTGATGATATTCAGTTCTTTGCTAATAAAGACCGCTCTCAGGAAGAATTTTTCCATACCTTTAATGCCTTGCTCGAAGGCGGTCAGCAGATGATTCTGACCTGTGATCGTTATCCCAAGGAGATTAATGGCCTGGAGGATCGTCTCAAGTCGCGTTTTGGCTGGGGATTGACGGTGGCGGTCGAGCCTCCTGAGTTAGAGACTCGAGTGGCGATCCTGATGCAAAAGGCCGATGAAGCGCGGGTCAGGCTACCTCACGACGCCGCTTTTTTTATCGCCCAGAAAATTCGTTCTAATGTCCGCGAGCTCGAGGGTGCGCTTAAGAGGGTGATAGCGAACGCTCACTTCACGGGCAGCAAGATCACCACCGATTTTATTCGAGAATCACTCAAGGATCTGTTGGCGCTGCAGGATAAGCTGGTGAGCATCGATAACATTCAGCGCGTGGTTTCCGAGTACTACAAGATTAAGGTGGCAGACCTCCACTCTAAGCGTCGTAGCCGCTCGGTCGCGCGGCCGCGGCAGGTCGCGATGGCGCTCTCAAAGGAGTTGACCAACCATAGTTTGCCAGAGATCGGCAATGCCTATGGTGGACGAGACCACACAACCGTCTTGCATGCGTGCAGGAAGGTGGCAGAATTGCGCGAAATCGATAGTGATATTCGAGAAGATTACAAAAACCTGTTGAGAACGCTGTCTTCGTAATGAAACGCGGATCTCTAAAAGGAACCTGAAGCTAAGGGCCGGTTATGAAATTTACCTTATCCAGAGAAGCACTATTAAAACCCCTGCAGCTGGTTGCTGGTGTAGTTGAGCGCCGTCAGACCATGCCGGTGCTGTCCAATATCCTCCTGGTTGTCGAGGGCAATCAACTGTCGATGACCGGCACCGATCTGGAAGTTGAGATGATCGCCCGGATCGAGCTGGAGCACCCGGCTGAAGCCGGTTCGATCACCGTACCGGCGAAGAAATTGATGGATATCTGTAAGTCATTGACTGACGGTGTGGATATCGAGCTGACCCTGACCGGACAAAAGGTGATGATCAAGGGAGGGCGTAGCCGTTTTACCCTCACGACCCTGCCTGCCTCCGAGTTCCCCAGTGTCGAGGATGCACCCGAGAGTCTCGATATCCGTATCTCTCAGGGCGCGCTGAAACGCCTCATTGAGCGTACCGGTTTTGCGATGGCTCAGCAGGATGTGCGTTACTATCTTAATGGCATGCTGTTGGAGCTTACGGGCACTCAGTTGCGCACCGTGGCCACCGACGGCCACCGGCTGGCGACCTCTATCTATAAGGTCGATACTGATATCGTCGATAGAGTTCAGGTGATCGTCCCGCGTAAGGGGATTCTGGAGCTGGCACGCCTACTCGAAGACTCGGATAACAGCGCCGAACTCTTGATTGGCAGCAGCCATATTCGGGTCAGCACCGGTGAATATACCTTCACCTCCAAGCTGGTCGACGGTAAATTTCCTGACTATGAACGTGTGATCCCCAAGGGTGGCGACAAGCTGATCATCGCCGATCGCCAGGAGTTACGTCAGGTTCTGAACCGCATTGCGATCCTGTCCAACGAAAAGTATCGGGGAGTACGTTTAGTGCTTACCGATGACTCTCTACAGATCCTGGCCAATAACCCTGAGCAGGAAGAGGCAGAAGAAACCCTGGCGGTGGACTACAAGAACACCGCCATGGAGATTGGCTTTAACGTCAATTATCTGCTGGATGCGTTATCGATCCTGCCGGATCAGATGGTAAAAATAACGATGAAGGATCCCAACAGCAGCGCCCTGGTTGAGGCGGTCGATTCCAGTGACAATGTGTATGTCATCATGCCGATGCGAATGTGACCCCTCTAGGCTTTCAGGCGTCCGCCAGGCTGCAAAGGCCCCATTAATTCGTTAATGGGGCCTTGCCCTCTCTTTATGCTCTCCCTCCAGGGCCCTTTGCGTACTCTGAATGTCGATTAGCCAGCTTTCGATCACCCATCTGCGCAATATTGCCTCGCTCGAGTTGAAGCTGTCGCCACGGATCAATCTGTTCCACGGCGCGAATGGCAGCGGCAAGACCTCGGTTCTCGAAGCGGTTCACCTGCTAAGTTTGGGGCGTTCTTTTCGCACCAGCAAACATCGGCACTATATCCAGCATGAGCAGCCCGACACGCTGCTGTTCAGTCGTGTCCTTGCCGGTCACCAGGGCGAGCTGCCGATCGGCTTTCAGCGCCAGCAGGATGGGGGGTTGAAAATCCGCATCTGCGGCGAGTCGATCGATTCGCTCGCGACCCTGGCAGAGCTGCTCCCGATACAACTCATCAACGCCGATACCTTCCTGTTATTGGAGGGCAGTCCGGCGGTCCGGCGCCAATTTATAGACTGGGGTGGCTTCCATCTGGAACCGCGGTTCCTGGCCGCCTGGAAAGGGGTCAGAAGGGCGTTGCAGCAGCGCAATAGTCTGCTTAAACATGGTAGAATGCAGGCTTCGCTTCGAGCGACCTGGGACCACGAGTTTATCGAACGTGCCTTGGAACTCGATAGCTACCGGCAGGCCTATCTGGATCTGTTAATCCCCTGTTTTGAGCGATTGCTACGGCAGCTGCTAGAGCTTGATGATCTGAGCCTGCATTATCAGTGCGGCTGGGATAAAAAGCGCGGACTGGACAGGGTGCTTGAGCAGGGTTTGGAGCGTGATCACCGTCTTGGGTTTACCCAGCAGGGACCGCAACGGGCGGATCTGAAGGTCAAACTGCGCGGCATGCTGGCGGCGGATATTTTATCCCGCGGCCAGCAGAAACTGGTTGTCAGTGCCCTGAAGGTGGCTCAGGGCTACCTGTTACATCAATTGACAGAACGCAGTTGCATCTATCTGATTGATGATTTACCTGCCGAACTTGATCGGCAACACCGGCAGCGTTTATGTCGGCTACTCGAACAGCTCAATAGCCAGATCCTGGTCACTAGTACCGATAAGGATGCTTTTGAGGGCTGTTGGAGTACTGAAGTTGAGGTGCGTGACTTTACGCTCAGTGAAGGCGCTCTCGCGCACTAAGATAGCATTGACCCTATAAGGTTATAACGGGAGTTAGGCATGAACGACGGGACAGCAAACGTTTACGATTCGTCCAGTATCAAGGTATTGAAAGGTCTGGATGCGGTGCGTAAGCGTCCGGGGATGTATATCGGCGATACCGACGATGGTACCGGCTTGCACCATATGGTGTTTGAGGTCGTAGACAACTCGATCGATGAGGCGCTGGCCGGACACTGCAGCAGTGTCGAGGTGATCATCCATCCCGATGAGACCATCAGCGTGTTTGACGATGGCCGGGGCATTCCGGTCGATATGCATGAGGAGGGCGTCTCTGCTGCCGAAGTGATCATGACCGTGCTCCATGCCGGCGGTAAGTTCGATGACAACACCTATAAGGTCTCCGGGGGTCTGCACGGAGTGGGTGTGTCGGTGGTTAACGCACTCTCGACCGAACTCAAGCTGACGATCCGTCGCAACAACAAGGTCCATGAACAGGTCTATCATCATGGCGTACCGGCAGGTCCTATGACCGTGGTCGGCGATACCCAGACCACCGGCACCCGGCTGCATTTCAAGCCCTCTCCCGAGACCTTTACCAACATCGCGTTCCAGTACGACATCCTGGCCAAGCGGCTGCGTGAACTGTCGTTCCTGAACTCCGGGGTACGCATCAACCTTAAAGATGAGCGCAGCGGTAAGGAAGATACCTTTATGTATGAAGGCGGCGTCAGCGCCTTCGTGAAGTATCTGAACCACAACAAGACCACCATCAACGAAGTGTTCCACTTTGTGGATACCAACGAAGAGGGGATCGTGGTCGAGGTGGCGTTGCAGTGGAACGATACCTACTCCGAGAGTGTGCACTGTTTTACCAATAACATCCCCCAGCGCGATGGCGGTACCCACCTGTCCGGTTTCCGTTCGGCGCTGACCCGCTCGCTCAATACCTATATCGATTCTGAGAGCGTGCAGAAAAAAGCCAAGGTCGCGACCTCCGGCGATGATGCCCGCGAAGGTCTGACCTCCATTATCTCGGTTAAGGTGCCTGATCCCAAGTTTTCATCCCAGACCAAGGACAAGCTGGTCTCCTCTGAGGTGAAGACCGCGGTCGAGCAGGCGATGTACAAACACCTGAGTGATTTCCTGCACGAGCATCCCGGCGAAGCCAAGCTTATCGTCGGCAAGATGATCGACGCGGCGCGTGCCCGTGAAGCGGCTCGTAAGGCCCGGGATATGACCCGCCGCAAAGGCGCACTGGATATCGCCGGTCTTCCCGGAAAGCTGGCGGATTGTCAGGAGAAGGATCCCGCACTGTCTGAAATCTACCTGGTGGAGGGTGATTCAGCCGGCGGTTCTGCCAAGCAGGGACGCAATCGCAGGACTCAGGCGATCCTGCCGCTCAAGGGTAAGATCCTCAACGTCGAGAAGGCCCGTTTCGATAAGATGCTCTCTTCGGCAGAAGTCGGCACCCTGATTACCGCCCTGGGCTGCGGCATCGGTCGGGAGGAGTTCAACCCCGATAAGTTACGCTACCACAGCATCATCATCATGACGGACGCGGACGTCGACGGCTCCCACATCCGTACTCTGCTGCTGACCTTTTTCTTCCGCCAGATGAACGTCTTGGTCGAACGCGGCCATGTCTTCATTGCCCAGCCACCGCTGTACAAGATCAAGAAGGGCAAGCAGGAGCAGTATCTTAAGGATGATGATGCTCTGGATAACTTCATGCTTCAGGCCGCGCTTGAGGGTGCCGCTTTGCATGTGAGTCCCGAGGCGCCAGGCATTAGCGGCGCGGGGCTGGAAACGCTGATCAACGAGTTCCGTCGAGTGCAAAAACTGATCTTACGGATGTCGCGGCTCTACCCTGATGATGTGCTGGAGCGGATGGTTTACGCTCCGCGATTGACCGAAGAGATGCTGCAGGACCAGGACCAGGTAGCGACCTGGACGCACGACCTGGTCTCCAGTATCGAGGTGAACAGGAGTAAGTCCAACACCTTCGAGTCGGCTGTGGCCGAGGATAATGAACGCCATCTGTATCTACCCGAAGTCGTCATGACCTCGCATGGCATACCGCGTAATTACCGCTTCAGTCATGATTTTTTCCAGTCTGGCGAATACCAGGCCCTGGTTAATCTGGGCGCGACCCTGACCGGATTGCTGGAGGAGGGGGCCTTTATCAAGCGCGGTGAGCGGACCCTGCCGATAACCACCTTCGAAGAGGGACTGGATTGGCTGATGATTCAGGCCAAGCGTGGCTACTATATCCAACGCTACAAGGGACTGGGCGAGATGAATCCTGAGCAGCTGTGGGAGACGACCATGGATCCTGAGTGCCGGCGCATGCTTAAAGTCACGATCGAGGATGCGATCGCCGCCGACCAGATGTTTACCACACTGATGGGTGACGAGGTCGAACCTCGGCGTAATTTCATCGAAACCAACGCCCTGAATGTGACCAATCTGGATATCTAATCTGGTTGGATCTAGCCGCTGACACACTCGTTAGCGGCTGAGCATTCTGAGCACTTCCTCTAAAAAGGCCCTGACGAAAGTCCGGGCCTTTTTTGTTGGTTCTGCCCGCTCCCTGTTGTCACCGGCAGCGAGGTAAGCTGGGATGTAATCCCAGCTATCAATCTAATATGCGAACCTGCCATGTACCCGGGGTATTGCCGGGATTGCATCCCCGCCTAGGATCCTTCACCAAGCAATCTGCAGCGTTATGGGAGCTACAGGTTAAAAAGATAAGATACTTGGAATGTATCGACATCCGTATCAGAAAGGGAATATCGCTGATACTCAAAACGCCAGGCTTTATATTCAAGTCCGGCACCAAAGGTTATATCTGTACCCTCTGCGCTATCAGTAATTGTAGCGGTTTGACCATTGCTGGTAGCCCAGGTTTCAAGATCTGACTCCCAAGCATACACACCCACTTTCGCAAAGATACGCGTATCTTCACTCAGAACATGTTTACCAATAGCAACTGCTTCAATGCCTGCTGTTCTAATTTCAAACTTATAAGCAGCAATTGGCCCGGTGGTCACACCATCACTTTTAAGAGCGCCAAGGTTGGTATAGGCAGCTTCTAATGAAAAGTTTTTATTTAGTTCCACACCCAAACCAAGTTTGAACATGCCGGAACCTTTATTAAGAGTACCTTGGACAGAGCTAAAGCCTTGATCAATAAATTCTTGGGCGATAGCATCTTCAGAGACGTCATACCTAGCCAGTCCCAGCCCGCCAATGACATAAGCCTGGTTTGCCGCATTAGCTACAACTCAAGCAGCCATAAGAGCAGAGGCTAAAATAATTCTATTCATTACTAAATTCTCAACCTGTTGAAAAAATGAAGTTTAACTGTTTAGTTTTTAAAAAATATACGTAAAATACCTAGTTAATCTCCTAGCTGCTCTGATTCATATGCGCTAGTCTCGCTATCGAACTCCCATAATTCTGCCGCATCAGCGCTTTTATAGCGTGCTCCCTGCTGTCTTTTCTTTGGTGGCCTTCAGTTGCGCGGTATCCGTTAAGTCGTCTATCCAGTGGGTCGTCTATCCAGTGAGTCTCCAGAGCAGTGTTAGGTGACCACTAAAGTGCCTTTAATCCAGGGGCCATTCCCGGCTAAGCCACAGGGGTGATTTGTGGGCAAGTTGGTTCCGTTCCCGACAGGCTTATAGAACGTCCCGTTTCAACAGGCTCTGTTTTTGCGCAGCCACGCCTCGTCTGCACCAGCAGCATGCAGAGCTAGGTTCTTTTTCACGCACTCTGCTTCTTAAATCCTTGCTTTATAAGTATTAGATTGTTTGTGTCTCGTTGGCATACCTATTGCTTTACTACTGTTATCACTGGCTACCCAGCCAAGTCTCAATTATTTCTATCCGTTGTTAAATACAATTTCCAACCAGCCTATAAGGAAATATCTATGATCAACAATCGCGACCAGGTCACTGAACAGTTGCTGTCGGCTAAAGTCGCCAAAGGGATCAAATGGAGCCAGGTCGCTAATGCTCTGGGACTCTCCAAGGAGTGGACGACCGCCGCTTGTTTTGGGCAGTCGATACTGAGCAGAGAGCAGGCGGGCATAGTGGGTGAACTCTTCGGGCTCTCCGATGATGCTGTAGCTGGATTACAGATCGCCCCCTACTAGGCTGTTACTTATCCGTGCGCGCTGTTTTCTCAGCCAGAGGTCTCACTGTGGTAAAGTGAGGCCTCTTTGAGCTCTTGAGTATTTTCCATGGTTGTCTCTTCCTCGCTGCCTGTTGCAGTCATCGGTGCCGGTCCTGCCGGGCTTATGGCGGCAGAGATCATCAGTGCGGCTGGCCATCAGGTCCAGTTATTCGATGCGATGGGTACGATAGGGCGTAAGTTCCTGTTAGCGGGTCGAAGTGGCCTCAATATCACCCACCAAGCACCCGTGCCGGAGTTACTGCTACGCTATGCCGAAGCCGCCGATCGCCTGGCACCCTCGATCCGCGACTTTGATCCTCAGGCTATTCGGGATTGGGTGAAGGGTCTGGGTTTCGATACCTTTGAGGGTGTAGCGGGACGGGTCTTTCCCGAGGAGCGCAAGGCGGCGCCCTTGCTCCGGGCCTGGCGCAAGCGCCTCGAACTCCAGGGGGTCAGCATCCGGACCCGGCATCGCTGGCAGGGCTGGAATGCGGCCGGTCAGCTGAGTTTCAGTACCGAACAGGGAGAACGGCACCTGGGGTTTTCGAGTGTCGTTCTGGCGCTGGGTGGGGGCAGTTGGCCGCGCATGGGTTCAGATGGGCACTGGGTTGAGTTGTTGCGACAACGAGGCATTGAGGTCGCCGATCTGGAATCTTCCAATTGCGGCTTC
This sequence comes from Motiliproteus sp., assembly GCA_047622605.1. Taxonomy (GTDB): domain Bacteria; phylum Pseudomonadota; class Gammaproteobacteria; order Pseudomonadales; family Balneatricaceae; genus Motiliproteus. Next base: position 16,611 of record JBLHND010000042.1, read on the forward strand.
GATTGCAATTGGAGCCAGCATTTTTCCAGCCGCTTCGCCTGGCAGCCGTTAAAGTCGGTCGCCGTTTGTTATCCCGAGAGTGGCAGGGCGCCCCAGAGGGCCGATCTGATGATAACCTCAGGGGGTATCGAAGGCGGGGCCGTCTATGCGTTATCTGCGGCCCTACGTAGCGGACTCGCTACTCAGGATCGCGTCAATCTGCATATAGATCTCACTCCGGATCGCGATCAGCAGCAGCTCTATCTCGCCTTATCCAAGCCGCGGGGAAAGTTGACTCTGTCCAGCCATCTGAGAAAAAGGGTGGCTATCCAGGGGCTCAAAGCCGGTTTACTCTATGAACTGCTGAGCAAAGAGCAGCTTGCCGATCCGCGGCTGTTAGCCGCCGCGATTAAGAATTTACCCTTGCCGTTGCTGCGTCCCAGGCCCCTATCCGAGGCGATCAGCAGTTCCGGCGGGGTGCGCTTTTCGGCCCTCGATGATGCGCTGATGGTCAGGTCCAGCCCAGGATTATTTATAGCCGGTGAGATGTTGGATTGGGAGGCCCCGACCGGCGGTTACCTGATCACTGGCTGCCTGGCTACGGGCCGCGCCACAGGCCGGGGTGTTGTTCGTTGGCTGGCTGAGCAGTAGCCCAGGCTGGCTGTAAGACCTCAATGTTCCACGTGGAACAGGGAGGACCGTAGGCTGGGATGCAATCCCAGCAACACTCCAGCAACCCCTCTCCAGGTAGCCTGCATCTGTGCAGGTTCGCATAGACCAATGAAAGCTGGGATTGCATCCCAGCCTACCTCGCTGCCATCGTCAGGCTGAAGCCCGAGCTACATCGACGTAGTGAGTGCTGTCCATGCAGGAGCACTTAACGGCCAACCCACAAAAGCAACATCCCCCCTGTGAGTCAGCAGCTGAAGGCACCTGCAATGTTCCACGTGGAACATTGGGGTGTTATATGACCGTAGGCTGGGATGTAATCCCAGCAATATCCCAGCAATATCCCAGCAATATCCCAGCAATATCCCACCAGATACGCCTGAATCCAGTGTCGATATGATCTGCGATATCACGTAACGGAAGCCTGCCCCCAGTGTCGATAACAACGATCCGCCGTCTCTATAAGCAGGCTATGCCTGCGCGCCAACCGCGGGTGGTCATGATCGTAACCTCCGCCAATAAGACAGGCCGTGGGCAGTCGTCGCTGTTGCGCCCAGTCGATAACGCGCTGGTCTCGGTTGCGAATGCCAGCATCACTCAGGTTCATCTGTCCCAGGCGGTCATCGCGATGTACATCCGAGCCGCCATCGTAGATCAGCAGATCGAAGGGCGGGAGGAGGGCCAGCTGTGCCAGGGTCTTATCGAGTGCCAGCAGGTACTCGGCATCTTCAGTACCTCGGGGTAGAGACACATCCAGATCGCTGCGTTGTTTGGTTTGTGGATAGTTATGCTCACCATGAATAGAACAGGTGAAGCACCGGGGTTCATCCTCAAGCATCAGCGCGGTGCCATCGCCCTGATGGACATCGCAATCTAGCACCAGAATTCGAGTGGCTCTGTGTTCGTGCAGCAGCGTCTTGACCGCCACGGCGATATCATTAAACACACAAAACCCCTGTCCCTTAGCCGCAAAGGCATGATGGGTGCCTCCCGCCAGGTGGCAGGCCAGGCCATACACCAGTGCCAGCTTACAGGTCAGCACGGTGCCGCCAACGGCTGTCAGGGTTCGAGTGACGAGTTTCTCGGTCCAGTTTAAGCCGATCTCTTTAAGCTGCTGCGGACTCAAAGAACCCTCGATAAAGGCCTCTATATAGGCATCGGCATGCGCTAGCGAGAGGGACGGCCGGGTGCAGGGGGACGAGATATAGGTGTTCTTCTGGGTGGCGATTCCCAGGTCGATAAGACGCTCGTACAGCAGCCGATACTTAGCCATTGGGAAACGGTGCTTCGCCTCCCAGGGGATGCTGTAGTTGGGGCTATAGACCAACGGAACGGCAGCCGGTGGAGACGGATGTTTCACGTGGAACACGGCGAAGTCAGGCTATCGCTGAGCAGGTGCTCGGCGACATCCGCCAGGTCCGCAAAGATAGCGACGCCCTCCAGCCCCAGGCCCTTGCGGAGGGTCTTCGCTCCCTTGCCGGTCTTGACTAGAAGCGGCACGCACTCGGCGGCCTGACCCGCCTGAATATCTCTGAGGCTATCACCGACCAGGATTGCGCCCTTAGCACTGATGCCGAGCGCTTGTTCTGCCTGATGGATCAGCCCGGCTAAGGGCTTACGGCAGCTGCATTGCTGCTCTGGGGTATGAGGGCAAAAGAAGATCCCATCGAGTGTTCCGCCCGCCGCTTCTATAAGTGCGCCCATCTTGGCGTGCATGGCCTCGAGGTCGCCGAGGGAGAACAAGCCGCGTCCCAGTCCCGACTGGTTGGTCGCGACCACCACCCGGTAGCCCGCCTTGCAAAGCCGAGCGATCGCCTCGGCACTTCCCGGGATAGGAATCCATTCGGCAGCGCTCTTGATATAGGCATCGGAATCGAGATTGATGACCCCGTCGCGGTCGAGAATAATAAGTTGGTTCATGGTGTTAATACCGATGGTAGGTCGAATTTCAGGCATAAAAAAACCGCTGTCAGAGTATAACACCGGTCTTTTTCAGCGCACTAAATGGCTGGTTGGCCGTTAGAGCCGCGCCTACAGTAGCGCCTATAGCAACGAGATGTCAGCGACCAGCAGGAAGCGCTGGCGCAGCTGATTGAGCAGCCGGATGCGATTATCACGAATCGCCGCATCATCCACCATCACCATTACATCGTCAAAGAAGGCATCGATGCAGGGCTGTAAGCTGGCCAGCTGTTCGAGGATCGCTTTGAAATCGCCCTGTGCCAACAGGCTGTCGATCGTGGCGTTGAGGCTGTTGAGTTCGCGATTAAGGGTCCTCTCGGCGGCTTCTTTAAATAGCACCTCAGAGGGTGCCAGGTTGCCGGCATCGCCCTGTTTGGCGAGAATGTTGGCGACCCGTTTATTGGCGGCGGCAAGGGCCTCGGCCTGAGGCAGGCTGCGGAAATGGTTAACCGCCTTAACGCGCTGATCGAAGACCAGCGGCTTAGTCGGACGAACGGCCATGACCGCCAGAAAGACCTCGGCCGGAACGCCTTGGTCGGCATACCAGGCACGGAAGCGCTCGAGCATAAAGGCCAGCACCTGCTGCTCCAGGCCCGCACGCGCCGGAAGATCGGTATGCAGATCCGCCGCAGCGGTGATCAGTTCCAGCAGATCCAGGTCGAGCTGGTGCTCGACCAGGATGCGTAGCGTGCCCAGGGTCGCGCGCCGCAAGGCAAAGGGGTCGCGGCTTCCCGTGGGGGGCTGCTTGATGCCAAACAGGCCGACCAGCGTATCGATGCGATCCGCCAGTGCCAGGGCAATACCCGTCTTGCTCTGCGGCAGGTCATCACCGGCAAACTTGGGCAGGTATTGCTCGTTGATGGCCTGAGCCACCTCGGCAGGTTCGCCATCGTTGAGGGCGTAATAGGAACCCATCAGGCCCTGCAGGTCGGTAAACTCCAACACCATCTCGGTGACCAGATCGGTCTTGGCCAGTTGCGAGGCCCGTTCTGCCCAGTCCACATTACCGTCGATCTGCGCGGCGATAACCTGGGCCAGCGCGGCAACTCGCTGTGATTTTTGGTAAACAGTGCCGAGCTCGGCCTGGAAAATGATGGGTTTGAGCTTCTCGATCCGTGATTCCAGGCTGCTGTTCTTATCGGTCTCAAAGAAAAAAGCCGCGTCAGCCAGGCGAGGGCGGATCACCCGTTCGTTGCCGGCGATCACCTGCTGGGGGTCGCGGCTTTCGATATTGGCCACGGTAATGAAGTAGGGCAGAATCTTGCCGTTGCTATCGAGCACATGGAAGTATTTCTGGTGCTCTTTCATCGACGAGATCAGGGCTTCGGCGGGGACATCCAGGAAGCGGGCGTCAAAGCGTCCCGAGAGTGCCACCGGCCATTCGACCAGGCCAGTGACTTCGTCGAGCAGTTCCGGATCTATAACGGCCTGCGCATCGATAGCACTGGCGGCCTGCTCGATCTGCCGTTCGATCCTGGCACGACGCTTGGCAAAGTCGGCGATCACGTAGCCCTGTTCCAGGGTGACTTCGTAATCTACGGGCGCGTTCAGCATGATGGCGCGGTCGTCATGGAAGCGATGACCGAAGGTATGACGACCAGATTTAACCCCCAGGATATCAGCGTCGATGACCTCAGCACCGAACAGCATCACGCAAGAGTGCACCGGACGGACGAATTCGATGCGGTTAGCGCCCCAGCGCATCCGCTTGGGGATAGGCAGGTTATCGAGCGCCGTTTGGATAGCGGCAGGCAGCAGAGGGCTGATCGATTGCTCGGGAACCTCCTTGAGATAGGTGATCTTACCGGACTCGATCTTAAGGCCAACATCATCGAGTTGGACGCCGTTCTTCTTGGCAAAGCCCTGCAACGCTTTAGTCGCCACGCCCTCTTTATCGTAGCAGATGCTTTCGGGCGGCCCTACGACCAGGGTCGACTTACCGGGGACGTGCGTCGGCAGGCCTTCAATCAGTACGGCCAGGCGCCTGGGCGTCGCATAAGACTGGAAACCGGTAGTGGCCAGCAGCGCTTTGGCGCTGTCGCCAAAGATCAGATTCAGCCCCTTGCGCAGCTCGGCTTCCAGTGCGGCAGACAGCTTCTTAAGGGCTTTGGGTGGCAGCTCTTCGGTGCCCAGCTCGAATAGAAAATCTTTGATATCCATGCTCATCATCACTTCTCCCCTGCGGCAAGCAGTTCGTTACGCAGCGCTTCATCCGCCAGGGGGAAGCCTTTGGCCTTGCGCGCCTCATAATAGGTTTCGCAGACCGCGCGCGATAGGGCGCGAACCCGCAGAATATAGCGTTGCCGTTCGGTGACCGAGATCGCATGCCGGGCATCGAGCAGATTAAAGACATGCGAGGCCTTCATCACCATCTCATAGGCGGGCAGTGCCAGCTTCTTTTCAACCAGACGCTGGCTCTCTTTCTCGAAGTTTTCGAAGCTGCTGAATAGGAAATCGACATCCGCCTCTTCGTAGTTGTAGGTCGACATCTCGACTTCGTTTTGATGAAACACATCGCCGTAGGTGACCCGTCCCTGAGGACCGTCAGTCCAGACCAGGTCGTAGATGCTGTCGACGCCCTGCAAGTACATGGCGATGCGCTCCAGGCCATAAGTGATCTCACCGGTGACCGGGAAGCATTCTAAGCCACCCATCTGCTGGAAATAGGTGAACTGAGTCACCTCCATGCCGTTAAGCCAGACTTCCCAACCGAGTCCCCAGGCACCGAGTGTCGGCGATTCCCAGTTGTCTTCGACGAAGCGGATATCATGCACCAGCGGATCGATGCCCAGCATCGACAGGGAGCCGAGGTAGAGTTGCTGGAAATTTTCGGGGGAGGGCTTGATCACCACCTGAAATTGGTAATAGTGCTGAAGTCGATTGGGATTATCGCCGTAGCGACCATCCGTCGGCCGACGACAGGGTTGGACGTAGGCGGCACGCCAGTTTTCAGGACCCACAGAGCGCAGGGTCGTCGCCGGATGAAAGGTGCCCGCACCCACCTCCATATCCAGTGGCTGAATAAGCACACAGCCCTGTGCGGCCCAGTATTGTTGTAAAGCAAGGATCAGCCCCTGGAAGGTGCTGGCATCGGCTTTTATCGAATCACTCACGGTGTAATCACCCTCTCAGTGGGTTTCTCTCTGGAAGTCGGTATCGCGTGGCTATAGATCTAACAGCGCACGGCGGTGACTCTGCGATTTAAAACCGCAGATTATACAGTAAAATGGTTGTTTTTTGGGCCGCTAACAGACGTTTGCAGTGCGCTGAAACAGCGGCCAGGGGGTGTTGCTACAGCGGTTCCAGGTAAAGATGCTACAGCGGTTCCAGGTAAAGATGCTACAGCGGTTCCAGGTAAAGGTGCTACAGCGGTTCCAGGTAAAGATGCTACAGCGGTTCCAGGATAGTTTTTAGAGCGACCAGGTAAGCCTGGTCTGGCAACCCCTTATCCGTTAACACCTGATGGGCTAATTCCTTATCGGCTAATCCCTCGAAAGAGCGGCCGCAATTCATCTCCTCAC
>JBLHND010000043.1:0-21810 GCA_047622605.1 Motiliproteus sp.
CTAGGCGATCTAGGGTAATCAACTATATAGAAGATAGACGCAGTGAATAAGGAGAGCTTATGTTAATTTTAACCCGTCGAGTAGGTGAGACCCTGATTGTTGGTGACGATGTGACTGTGACCGTTTTAGGGGTCAAAGGTAACCAGGTCAGGATCGGTATCAATGCGCCTAAAGATGTTTCTGTTCATCGTGAAGAGATCTATCAGCGGATTCAGAAAGAAAACGAGAATAATTCCGAAGAAACCGGGAATATTGCCGAATAAGTTAGCATTGTCGCTTTTTTTCTTCCGCCATTCTGGTATGATTCGTCTCCGTTGTTGGAGAGCTGGCCGAGTGGCTGAAGGCGCACCCCTGCTAAGGGTGTATAGGAGAAATCTTATCGAGGGTTCGAATCCCTCGCTCTCCGCCATTTTATAACAACGTATTGGGCACCCGTAGCTCAGCTGGATAGAGTACTCGGCTACGAACCGAGCGGTCAGAGGTTCGAATCCTCTCGGGTGTACCACCTATTAAGCGGATCGCTGTTTCAGTCGATCCGGGTCTCGTAAGAGGCAAGCTGCCTAGCTTGTTATCGCTAAGCAGTACTGCGTTTAATGCACCCGTAGCTCAGCTGGATAGAGTACTCGGCTACGAACCGAGCGGTCAGAGGTTCGAATCCTCTCGGGTGTACCACACATAAAAAGGCCTGGCGAAAGCTAGGCCTTTTTTATTTGCGTATCTAAACACCTGGCGTTGAGCCTGATATCGAGCACTCAAGGGTTCGTGTACGGATGTTTACCTATGATTTTTAGTTCTTTATTGTGAGGCTGCAGCTGTCATGAAATTTATCGTCAAACTATTTCCTGAGATCACGATTAAGAGCAAGCCCGTGCGGCGGCGTTTTATCCAGCGGTTACAGTCTAACTTGCAGATCATCCTGCGCCGAATTGATCCCAAGACGCATGTCTGTGCGCAGTGGGACAAGGTTACGGTAGAGACTCGGGTCGAGGATCCGGAGCAGATTGATGCGCTCACCGCGGCGATGCAGGCGACCCCGGGGATCGCTTACGTTCTGCGGGTCAAAGAGTACCCTCTGGGTGATTTTGAGCAGGTATTTCAGTTGACCCGCTCGGTCTATGAAGAGCAACTCGCAGGCAAGCGCTTTGTGGTAAGGGTCAAGCGTGCGGGCAAGCATGACTTTAGCTCTCTGGATCTGGAGCGCTATATTGGCGGAGGTCTGCTGCAGCATACCGATGCGGTCCGTGTCGATCTGCACCATCCCGAGGTGACGGTTAATATCGAGGTGCGTGATCAGTCGCTGTTTGTGGTCGAGCAACGTTACCCCGGCCTGGGAGGGTTTCCCCTGGGCAGTCAGGATGCGGTGTTGTCGCTGATCTCGGGCGGCTTCGATTCAACCGTCTCTAGTTACCTGACCATCAAGCGCGGCTGCCGTACCCACTACTGTTTTTTCAATCTCGGAGGCGCGGCTCACGAGACCGGCGTCAAGCAGGTCTCGCACTTCTTATGGCAGAAATTCGCGTCTTCGCATAAGGTTAAGTTTATTAGCGTACCCTTCGATGGGGTGGTGGCCGAGATCCTCACCAAGGTGCACCATTCGCAGATGGGCGTGGTCTTAAAGCGGATGATGATGCGCGCGGGGGCTCAGGTGGCCGAGCGTTTAGGAATCGAGGCGCTGGTGACCGGTGAGAGCGTTGCTCAGGTATCGAGTCAGACGCTGCCTAACCTGGCGGTGATCGATTCGGTGATCGACACCCTGGTCCTGCGGCCTCTGATCGTCACGGACAAGCAGGATATTGTCGATACCGCCAAGGCGATCGGCACCTACGATTTTGCCAAATCCGTGCCCGAGTACTGTGGCGTGATCTCCGATCGTCCCACGACCCACGCCAAGCGTAACCGGATCGAAAAGGAGGAGGCCGCCTTTGATTTTGCGGTGTTGGAGCAGGCGGTCGCCGACTCCAAGGTGACCCGTATCGACCAGATCGAAGCGCAGGTTCGGGATCAGATTGAGATCGAGAGCCAGCAACAGCTGCTGGATTCAGACGTTATCATCGATGTGCGTCATCCCGTCGAAGAGGAGCGTGATCCGCTCCAGATCGCCGATGCAGAGGTGCTTAAGATCCCGTTTTATGGCCTGGCGACGGCGTTTGCCAAGCTCGATAGCGAACGCCAGTATCTACTCTATTGCGATCGTGGGGTGATGAGCCAGCTGCACGCGCTCTATCTGCAAGAGCAGGGCTACACCAATATCAAGGTGTATCGCCCTGCCTGACAGCTTTGTGGCTCACTGGGCGGCTCTGAGGGCGGCTCAGTAGCCTGCTCAGTAGCCCAGCAGTGCCTCCAGGTGTGCTTGGACACTATAGGCCAGGGCGCTGGGGTTATAGCCCCCCTCTAGCACAGAGACGATCCGGTTCTTGGAATAGGTCCGAGCGACATCCATAATCAGCTGGGTGACCCAGCGGTAATCCTCTTCGTTCAGCTTAAGATCCGCCATCGGATCCTCCCAATGGGCATCAAAACCTGCCGAGATTAGAATCAGGTCCGGTTTGTGGGCTTGCAGCGCCGGTAGCCAGTTCGCTTCGACGGTCTGGCGGAAGCAGCTGCTTTCGCTGTGAGCCGCCAAGGGGCAGTTGATAATATTGGGGCGGATAATCTCGCTGTAGCGCTCGGGGTAGAAGGGGTGCTGGAAGGTCGAGCAGACCAGGACCTCGGGCTTGTCTTTAAAGATATCGACCGTGCCGTTACAGTGATGCACATCGAAATCGAGAATCGCTACCCGGTCGATCCCTGGCTGCTGCAGGGCGTGCATAGCCCCGATGGCGACGTTGTTATAAAAACAAAAACCCATCGCAAGATTGTGTTCGGCATGGTGTCCTGGCGGACGGACGGCGCAGAATACATTGTCCGTTTTGCCGCTTAAGACTCGATTGACACCCAGAATGGTGGCGCCAGCGGCAAGGCTGGCGGCGTGCAGGGACTGCGGGCATAGCGCGGTGTCCTCATCGGTATAGATCACCCCCTTTTGGGGTAGTTTCATCCTCAGACGTTCGGCGTGCAGCGGCGCGTGTGCCAGCTGAATCTGCGCTTCCTGGACAGGCACCGCCTGCATCTGTTGGAGTTGATCTCTGAGGCCACTGCGCTCCAGTTGACGGGCGATCGCCAGCAGGCGGATCGGGCTCTCCGGGTGCTCCGGACCCATGTTGTGGAGGCCGCAGTCCTGGTGGCTGATATAGGTTGTTACCATCGTCTCGCTCCATGCGCTGAAAAGGCATGTCTACGTATAGGCAGGCCGGTCAATCTTATTATTGGTTGAGATTACAGTACCGCTGGCAGCCTGTTTATCCCTCTGTTTGGGTGATAAACAGGCCCTGGCATTTCTTTCGCAAACAGGGGGGCAAAGTTAGCACCTGCTTTGCCGTCTGTCTTGTAACTATTTGTCGTAGAGAAGGGGGTAAAAAGGGCGATTTTTTGTGGGTTGGCTTGTTGTGGCTAGGCGCTGCCCGTTCCCTACGGGCTTAGCGCACTTCCTACATCCTTGTAGGTCGAAAGTAGTCCGACAGAGCTGGCAGGGAGCAAAGATCGTCAGGCTGAAGCCCGCGCTACAGGGATGTGGGGCGTGCCGTCCATGCAGGAGCGCTTAACGGCTAACCCACAAAAAACACCCTGGCTAAAATGGGTGGCTAAAATGGGTCGGAGTGATTTATTTCGTACATCCCCTCAGAGCATCTTCTCGAAGACCTTGGAGTTACGTTGCAGGTTATAGAGCGCCTGCTTACTCACGGGCAGACGCTCGCGGTCGACCTCGACGAAGCCCTGCTCCTGAAACCAGTGTGCGGTGCGGGTGGTGAGCACAAACAGGCGTGCGATGCCCTGCTCACGGGCCTGCTGCTCTATCTGCAGTAGCAGTTTCTCCCCCCGATGGCCGCCCTGATAATCACGATGCACGGCGACGCAGGCCAGTTCTGCGGTCCCGTCCTGATAGGGATAGAGGGCGGCACAGCCGATCGCGGCGCCGTCGCGTTCGACCAGCACGAAGCGGTCGATTTCGGTCTCAAGCAACTCACGCGAGCGCCGGACCAGGGTACCTGCCTGCTCCAGCGGCCGGATCAGCTCGAGGATGCCGCCCACATCATTAATGCTGGCCTGGCGCACCTGTTCATAGCTCTCCTGGATAACTAGGGTGCCGGCACCTTCGCGGGTAAAGAGCTCGGTGAGCAGCGCGCCGTCTTGGCGGTAGCTGACCAGATGGCCGCGCCCGACACCGCCTCTGCAGGCCTGGGTGACGGCCGTGAGCTGCCGTGACAGCTGGCTGTGGGGCTGCTGTGGGTCGGTAAGACCCTCCAGGTACTGCTGCAGCAGGCGCTCCGCGGCCTTGGTGAGCAGTTCGGAGCAGCGTTCACCATTGGTGTGGGTGATGCCCGGATGCTCCCCAAAGCAGATCAGTTTGTCGGCCCCCAAGCTGATCGCGACCTGTGCGGCGACATCTTCCAGGGCCAGGTTGAAAAGCTCACCGGTGGGGGAGTAACCCAGATTAGACAGCAGCACGATCGACCCCTGATCCAGCATTCGGCTGATCGCCTTGCTATCGATACGCCGCACTTCGCCGGTGTGCTGGTAGTCGGTGCCATCGACCACCCCGATCGGTTTGGCGGTGACGAAGTTGCCGCCGCAGACTCGGAGTTTGGCGCCGTGCATCGGCGAGTTGGGGAGGCCCATCGATAGCCGCGCCTCGATGTCGGTACGCAGGCCGCCGATCACCTCTTTAACACAGTTGAGCGTGGCGCTATCGGTGATCCGCAGGTGGCTGTGCTGGCGGGTGCTGATGCCCTCTTTCGCCAGGCGCGCCTCTATCTGCGGGCGTCCGCCGTGAACCAGCACCAGGCGCAGGCCGAGACTGTTCAGGAGCGCCAGGTCGTTAGCGATGTTGCCGAAACTGCCGTCTGCCAGGGCTTCGCCATCGAGCATCAGGACCAGCGTCTTACCCTGGTGCGCATTGATATAGGGCGAGCAATGACGGAAGAAGTCGACGTAATCGAGTCTTGCTGCGGCGGTCTTGGCTGTATTCACGCGTTAGATTCCTTGGTTGTGCACTCTCTTGATTAAGAGTTATAAACAGCTGTCTTGGATTAAAGTTTTGAGTAGCGCCACGGTGGGGTCGATCTGATCCATGGCCAAAAACTCATCCGGCTGATGGGCCTGGTCGATCGATCCGGGCCCCATGACGATAGTATCCATGCCCAGCTGTTGCAGAAAGGAGGCTTCGGTGCCGAAGGCGACGCTTTGGGCGGGATGGCCGGTCAGTTTTTCGGCTAACTGCACCAGCGCCGAATCCTGGGGGTTCGCGAACGCCGGAATCCCTGGAAACAGCGCCTGAGTATCGATCTCCACCCCATAGCGTTCGGCCACGGCGTGCAGGCGCCCGTAGACCTGGTTACGCAGTGGAATCAGCGCCATGCCTGGCAACGGGCGGATATCGAAATCGAGCTCACAGCTGCCACAGATACGGTTGGGGTTATCACCGCCGTGAATGCAGCCCAGATTGAGGGTCGGCACGGCGATCTCGAAGGCGGGGTTCTGGTGCTGTTGCTGCAACTCGGCGCGCAAGCTCAGTAGTTCGGTCATGATCCCCTGCATCGCTTCCAGGGCGTTGTTGCCTAAGGACGGATCGGATGAGTGTCCGGCACGGCCGGTCAGGTGCACCCGCTCCATCATCATCCCCTTGTGCAGATACACCGGGCGCAGGCTGGTCGGTTCACCGAGCACGGCACGCCGGGCTTTAGGGTGGCCTGCTTGCGCCAGCGCCCGGGCGCCGCTCATAGAGGACTCTTCGTCGGCGGTGGCAAGTATAATCAGCGGCTGGCGCAGTAGCCCGGGCTGTTCAGCAAATGCCCGCGCCGCCTCTATCGCCAGGGCAAAGAAGCCTTTCATATCGCAGGTTCCCAGCCCGTAGAAGCGGTTATCCCGCTCGGTCAGCGTGAAGGGATCCTGGGTCCAGCGTCCGGCATCGTAAGGAACGGTATCGGTATGTCCCGAAAGCACCAGCCCGCCGGAGCCCTGGCCCAGGGTCGCGATCAGGTTGACCTTGCCGGGATGGCCGTCGATCTCGAGGACTTCGGTCACGAAACCCATGCCGCTGAGCCAGCCCTCGAGCTTGTCGACCACCGCGCGGTTGCTCTGGTCCCAGTGGCTTCGAGACGAGCTGACGGAGGCGGTGGCGATCAGCTCTTGGAGCATGCGAAATAACGACGGCGGTGCGATCATGACTCAGACTCGGCAGAGGTTTGGGGCTATTGTGCCGTGATTCGAAGCGAAAAACCCAAGGGGCTGGAAAAATAGTGGCTCTGTAACCCAAAATGGCGGGGACTCTGCTGAGTCTCCCGCCATTTTAAACCAACACATTAGGTTTTTTGTGGATCGGACTTTAGTCCGACAATGCTTGCATGGAACAGCCTTTGTCGGACTGCATTCCACCCACAAAACGCCGACTTACAGTCAACCTACAAGAAGATCCCTTTAAGCATAAAGAAGATCATGATCGCAAGACCGGCACCGGCAGGCAGGGTAATGATCCAGGACATAAAGATGGTGCCCACCACGCGCAGATTCAGCGCTGACAGGCCGCGCGCCAGGCCGACACCCAGTACCGCGCCCACCAGAGTGTGGGTGGTGGAGATCGGTAGACCGGTCCCCGAGGCGATAACCACGGTGGTCGCGGCCGCCAGAGTCGCCGCAAAGCCACGGCTGGGGGTGAGTTCGGTGATGTTGTTGCCGACCGTCGCGATGACCTTATGGCCGTACATCACCAGCCCCAGCACGATACCGCCGCCACCGAGCAGCAGAACCCAGACAGGCATCGCCGATTTTTGTGCCAGCGCGCCACCAGAACCGACGATGCTGATGACCGCAGCCAGCGGACCGACGGCATTGGCGACATCGTTAGAGCCGTGAGCGAAGGCCATGGCGCAGGCGGTAAACATCATCAGGATGCCGAACACCCTCTCCACGCTGGTAAAGTGGTAATCCTGGTTTTCCTTTGGATTGTACTTCACCCGGCGCCCCATCCAGGTGCCGATGACTGCCAGCAGGACACCGGCACCGGCGGCCAGGAGCGCGCTTTCGCCAAAACTGAGGTTAAAGCCCACATGCTTGAGCCCCTTGGTGAAGGTCACCATGGCGATGATAAAGCCCACCAGGAAGGTGTAGAAGGGCAGGTATTTCTTGGCGTTATCGAAGGGTTCTGCACTATTGATGATCAGCTTCTGCAGGCTGCGGAACAGGAAGTAGGCGATCGTCCCCGCCAGCATCGGCGACACCACCCAGCTGGCGACAATCTTGGCCACCTTGCCCCAGGCGACTGCATCGACGGAGATGCCCACCGCGGCGAAACCGACGATGGCACCCACGATCGAGTGAGTGGTGGAGACCGGCCAGCCAAAATAGGTAGCAATCAGCAGCCAGATGCCGGCAGCCAGCAGCGAGGCGATCATTCCGAACACCAGCAGTTCAGGGCTGTCTGCCATGATCGTCGGATCGATAATGCCCTTGCGGATAGTGGCCGTCACCTCGCCACCGGCCAGATAGGCACCGGCAAACTCGAAGATAATGGCGATGATGATCGCCTGCTTGATGGTCAGCGCCTTGGAGCCGACCGAGGTACCCATCGCATTGGCGACATCGTTAGCCCCGACGCCCCAGGCCATAAAGAAGCCGACGACACACGCCAGAATAACTAACACATCACCGTACTGCGCGATAATTTCCATAATCTATCCTCGGGTTCTGTCTAGCGCGACAGCAAGAGTTGGAAGCGGCTACCGACCTGCTCGGCCCGGTCGGCGAGTTCGCCGATCCAGTCGATAACCTTGTACAGGAACATAACGTCGACGGGAGGGAGTTCCTTCTCTAACTTGAACAGCATCAGGCGCAACTGTTTTTCACGGTTATCGGTATCGCTTTCCAGGGTGGCCAGCCGGACGATCATCTTTTCGACGACCTCGGCTTCACGGCCGCGGAAACCGGTAACCACCAGCTCGTCCAGTTCATTGAGGGTATCCACCGCCTGACTGGTCACGCTCAGCGCAGACTGAATAAACTCCAGCATCGATTGCGCCATAGACGCAGGGATCTGCATCTGTCGACCGAGCATGATGCCGGCAATGTCCTTGGCCTTGTTGGCGATTTGGTCCTGCATCTGCAGCAGGTCGAGCAGGGTGGTGCGTGCCACCGGCATAAACAGACTCTTGGGCAGATGCTGACGCAGATGACGCTTAAGTTCATCGGCTTCATGCTCAAGCTGAGCGATCTGCTGCTGAATTTTTTCAGCCTGTGCCCAGTCCTCCGCCAATACCGCCTCAAAGAAGGGGATGAGCTGAAGGGCGCAGTTATGTGCTTTTTCGATATGCTGCTGCAACGGCCTGACCGGAGACTGCGCAAACATATTCATAAAGGAATTGCTTGCTACCATTGGCGATTACCTGTGTTTGGGGAACCTGCGTACAGGTTCCTTAGCGACAAAATTTCGCGCAGTATACGGTTGGCTGTCATAAATTTGTAGCTTTTCGATAGAATAAATAACGATAAAAGTTCATCCAACTATCGTAAAGTTACGCTGCTAGGCAGCGATTGGAATATAAATTAGTGACAGGCTCTTTTGGAGGCTTGATATGGCACAGGAAATTGAACTTAAGCTCAGCCTCCCCCAGGCATACCAGTGCCGTTTTGCCGCGCTCGATTTATTGCAAAAATATGCATCTGCGGCCGTGCAGATCAAGGCGCTGCACAATAGTTACTTTGATACCCCCGGCCAGCAACTCAACCAACATGCGGCAGCACTCAGGGTGCGCCGTCAGGGCGAGCAGTATATACAGACGTTGAAGACCCGGGGTTCGAGCCAGGGTGGTCTGCATCAGCGACCGGAGTGGGAGTGGACGGTGCCGAGCGCGGCACTGGATCTGGCGTTGCTGCCGCCGCAGGCGTTGCCCGACGGCGTGCGGCTCGATGCCCTGGCGATCGCCTTTGCGACCGACTTTGAGCGCAGCTGCTGGATGCTCAGTTATCCCTTTGCCGGAAAGCTGGCCCAGATCGAGCTGGTGCTCGATGTGGGCGCGGCGAGTAGCGGCGATCAGCGGGATTCGATCAGCGAGATCGAGTTGGAGTTAAAATCCGGCCCGACCGAGGCCCTGTTCGCCTTGGCGCTGGAACTGGCGACTCAGGTACCGCTGCGCGTCAGCCGTATCAGTAAGGCGCAGCGGGGTTACCGGTTGCTGCGACCCGAGCAGGCACGGCGAATTCCGGCAGCACCACCGTTATTGCCTGCGGTCGGCGAGCAGTTTGCCCTGAATACCGCTCAACAGTGGCTGGAGCGCCTTCAGGGGGTGCTGGAGGCCTATGCATTTAGCGCCGACAGGCAGCTGTTGGCCGAGGCACCAGGATCGTTTGCAGGGCTTCGGCAGCAACTCGAGTTAGCGCCGCAGGTCCCGGCCGAGCTGCGCCAACGACTGACAGCGCAGCAGCAGGTGTTGAGTGAGCTGCTCTCTGCTCCGGATAATCAGGCCCAGATCCAGGCGTGGCTGGATGATCTGGAGCTGGGCCTGTGTCTGCTGACGCTCAGCCGGTGGCTGTATCAGCAGCGCTAACCGGGGCCAAACCCTTGATGTGGCGGGACGTTCGCCGCTACCCTACGGATATTGCTGGGATTGCATTCCAGCCTGCGGGCGTTTCTAACGCCCCGCTTGCCAACGACACTTTCTAACAACAAAATAAATAAATTCAACGACAGGGAGGCTTCCGATGCAGGGGCTGCAAATCGATACCATTCCGCAAGCGCTCCAGGCCGAGCTGCAGCACCACTGGCAGCAGTATCAGGAAGCCGCCTCGGCTGAGCAGCTGGCGCTGTTACAGGCGCAGGCCGAACCCTTCTGGCAGCAGCTGGGCCGCTGCTGGGCCGGCAGCACCTATGTCGCCGAGCAGTGCATCGCCACGCCCGCACTGTTGCCGGCGTTGCTGGATGACCTGACTTGCGAGTACCGCGGTGGCTACTATGCCGAGCGGCTGGCGGCGCTGCTGCAAGAGGTGCAAACCGAAGAGCAGTTGCAGCGCAGCCTGCGGCGCTTTCGCCACCGCGAGATGGTGCGGATCATCTGGCGCGATCTGAACCGGCTGGCGCAGATGGAACAGACCACCGCTGATCTGAGCCGACTGGCAGAGGCCTGTATCGATCAGGCATTGACCTGGCTGCATCAACTGAGCTGTGCCAAATGGGGAACGCCCCATTCACGCGCCACCGCCACTCAGCCAGGCACGCCGCAGCGAATGCTGGTGTTGGGGATGGGTAAGCTGGGTGCCGGGGAGCTGAACCTGTCCTCGGATATCGACCTGATTTTTGCCTTTCCCGAGCTGGGCGAAACCCAGGGTGCCCGTCGCTGCCTGGATAATGCGAGCTTTTTTAACAAGCTGGGACAGAAGCTGATTCAGGCGCTGGATTCGCAGACGGTCGATGGCTTCGTGTTTCGGGTCGATATGCGCCTGCGTCCCTACGGCCAGAGCGGTATTCTGGTGCCCAGCTTTGCGGCCATCGAGGAGTATTACCAGGATCAGGGGCGTGACTGGGAACGCTACGCCATGATCAAGGCGCGGGTCGTGGCCGGTGACAGGGAGGCCGGGGCGGTGCTGATGCGCGATCTGCGCCCCTTCGTCTACCGTAAGTATCTTGATTACAGCGCCTTCGACTCCCTGCGTAAGATGAAGGCGATGATCAACCGCGAGGTGCGGCGCAAGAATCTGTACGCCAACGTCAAGCTGGGGCCGGGAGGGATTCGCGAGGTGGAGTTTATCGCCCAGGCGTTTCAGCTGATCCGCGGCGGTCGCGATACCCGCCTGCAACAGCCCGAGTTGCGCATCATCCTGGGGTTGTTGCCCGAAACGGTCGGCATGCCCCAGCAGGTCAGCGATGAGCTGTACCTGGCCTACCAGTTGTTGCGCAATGCCGAGCATGCGATTCAGGCCGTCGCCGATAAGCAGACCCAGGAGCTGCCGGTGGAGGCCGCAGAGCAGGTGCGGATCGCCTTCAGTTTGGGGTTTGCGACCTGGGAGGCGTTTGTTACCGAGCTGGATCTGCATCGTGGTCGAGTCTCGACTCATTTTGCCGAGGTCATAGCGCCGGCCGAGGCCGAGGATGCCGATGAGGATCAGCAGGGCGGCTGGTCGCAGCTGTGGCTCGGCGAACTCGAGCCGGAACAGGCGTTGCAACAGCTGCAGCAGGCCGGTTTTGAGCCGCCCGCCGTGGCACTGCGACTGCTGGATGATCTGCATAAGAGTCGCAAGATTCAGACGCTGCAAACCATCGCCCGCGAACGCCTCGATCGAGTGATGCCGCCCTTGTTACAGGCGATCGCCGAGCAGCCAACCCCTATACGAACTCTGGAGCGGATACTGCTGCTGATCGAAGCGGTACTGCGCCGCAGTGCCTATCTGGTGCTGCTGGCCGAGAACCCGGGCGCGCTGGCGCAGCTGGTCAAACTTTGCTGTTCTAGTGCCTGGTTTGCCGCCCAGCTGGCTAAACAACCGATCTTGCTCGACGAGCTGATCGATGTCAGCAGTCTCTATGCGCCTCCCAACAAGCAGGCCCTGCAACAGGAGCTGCGCCAGCAGCTGTTACGGATCCCCGAAGAGGATGTCGAACAGCTGATGGAAGCGTTGCGTTACTTCAAGAGCGCCCATCAGCTGCGCGTTGCAGCCGCCGAGATCAGCGGTGCATTGCCGCTGATGAAGGTAAGTGATTACCTCACCTATATCGCCGAGGTGGTGCTCGAGGGTGCCCTAGATATCGCCTGGACGCTGATGATCGACAAGCACGGCATGCCGCAGCAGGCACCGGGGGTGCCCTGCGATAAAGAGTTTATCGTGGTGGGCTACGGCAAGCTGGGCGGCATCGAGCTGAGCTATGGCTCGGACCTGGATCTGGTGTTTATCCACGACGTTGCCCCTAACCTGAATACCGATGGCGACCCGGCACTGGGTAAGAAACCTGTCGATAATCAGCTGTTTTTTACCCGCCTGGGTCAGCGCATCATCAACCTGCTCAATACCACCACGGCCTCGGGCCAGCTGTATGAAGTGGATATGCGCCTACGCCCCTCGGGTAACTCCGGATTGCTGGTCAGCTCACTGAGAGCCTTTCGCGATTACCAGCTTAACGATGCCTGGACCTGGGAGCATCAGGCGCTGGTCCGGGCTCGAGTGATCACCGGCAACCGCGCTCTGCAGCAGGGGTTTGAGCGGGTCCGACACGAGGTGCTGGGGCAGCCCCGTGACAGGGAGACGCTACGCACCGAGGTCCGCAGCATGCGCCTGAAGATGCGCGAGCACCTGGGCAGCAAGAACAGCGGCAAGGGGGAGGGCGCGGTCTTTCATCTCAAGCAGGACCGGGGGGGCATCGTCGATATCGAATTTCTGGTGCAATACCTCGCCCTGCAGGGCGCGATAGACTGCCCGACGTTGATCCGCTTTACCGATAATATTCGTATCCTGGATGCGGCCGAGCAGAGCGGCGTACTGCCCGCGGACGATGCCGAGCTGTTGCGTGAAGCCTACAAGACCTACCGCGCGCTGGGCCACCGACTGTCGCTGCAGGAGCAGTCCACGGTGATCGGCGCCGATGAGTTGCGCGAGCAGCGTGCCGCCGTCGCCGAGATTTGGGACAGGGTGATGGAAAATTGAGCCTTGTTGGTTAGGCTTTAGCCTGACGATGGCCGGAGGCTAGAAATCGACCGTTCGGCCTTCGAATAACAGCTGCTGGCTATAAAACAGGAAATCTCTGGCCCGGCCAGCGGCGGCTCGCTGCTCGGACTCGCAATCGATAGTCTCAGTAGAGACCGTATCGGCGTCGATCCCATAGCACTCTTGTAATGCGCCCGTTGTTGCGTTGAGTTCGATCAGGCTGCTGTTCTCGACCCAGCTCAGGGTTTCTCCCACCGAGAAATCGGCAAAGCCCGGATAGTTGCTGTCGAGCAGCGAATGGCCGCTAAAGCCTGCCGTGCTGCCGCCCATCCAATCTAGAATAGTGGGGGTGATATCGCGCTGAGAGTTCACGATATCGAGTTTGCGGGCGGGGAGATCGGCATTCAACGCAAACATTAAAAACGGGATAGAATTCTGGTTCAGGCCTCGGCTGGGGATGCCGGCGGTATGGTCGGCGATCAACACCACCAGGGTCGGTCGTGTTTCGGTCTGTTTCAGCTCGGTAATAAAATGCTTTAACGACTGATCGGCATGGTGCAACACGCTGGCACGCGCCTGGTTGGCATCGGCCTGGCCAAAGGCATAGTCGCTGCCTTCGGGCAGCGCACGATCATGGGTCGTACCGGTATTGATGGTGACGAAATAGGGCGGCTTGGCCGCTTTGATTTTAGCCAACGAAAAGCGGTAGATGCTATCGTCCATATAGCCCCAATAGTTGCGTGGAGCATCGAAGAGGTAGTCGGTCTTGCCGTGTGAGGACTTAAAGCCGATTGATTGCGCGAATGTACCTATGATGCCCTTGCCACTGCCTTGAATAAAATGGGTTTCCCAGCCCTGCTGTTGCAATATCTGTGGCAGGCAGCGGTAGTGGTGGTTCTGGAGTTGGGTGCCTGCCACGCTGCCGCCAATCGGATTGGGATAGGCACAGAGTGTGGCAAAGATGCCTTCCGCGGTTCTGAAGCCATTGGCGTAGGTCGCCCGGGTGGTCAGCGAGGTTTGCCGTAAGCTATCGAAGAAAGGGGTCGCATCGATGTTGCCTGCGTAACTGAGCATATCGGCAGCGGCCCAGCTTTCCAGGAGCACCACGACAACATTGGCCGGTTTTAAGGGTTGAGTGAGTGGGTCGGCGGGTCGGTAAAACACCGCTGCCAGCTGTTCCAGCTGTGGTGCAGACAGCTCCGGGGTGATTTTTTTGGCCGCCTGGTTCTGGCCTTTAGCGAGGTAGTAGGCTATCGAATAGGGGGCGCTCCAGGCCAGTTCGGCTAGCGAATTTGAGCCGATCTTATAGGTGCTCATCGGTGATTGGGGCGCATCATTCCAACCGCCACGCACGATGGATACGGCGATGACGGGCCAAATCAACAACACGGCGATAAGCGGTTTAATTTTTCCCTGTGAATAGGGCTGCTTAAGCGGAGTCGCGCGTAATAGCAGCAGGCTGACCAAGAGCAACGCGACGGCAACCAGGACATGAATGCTGTATTGGCTGATGGCCGTGAGTAACAGGCTCCACTCTTCGCCGGCGCCGGTAAACACCTCAAAGGTCACATGCCGACCCGACTCGATAAAATAGATCTGATCGGAGGTGGTGGCCACGACTAGCCAGATGGCGGCGACTGCCAACGGCAGCTTTCTGATAAGGCGCGGGTGTCGTTTGTTACCGCAGTAACTGAGATCGAAGATCAGCCACAGGGTGGCGAGCAGCGCGACCAGCGCGCCGTCCATCCGCAGACCCCAGACAAGAGCATAGAGGCCGTCACTCGATAACAGCAGTTCGCGAAGCGGAGGGTGGAGCAGGCTCAGCAGTACTTTACTGAACACGGCAACCAGTAATAAGAAGCTATTGACGATCAGAAGGTTGTAAAAAATAGCCATGCGCTACCTACTGCAAGAAGATAGTTTCTTTGGTGGGTTAGGACCGTAGGCTGGGATGGGATCCCAGCAATATCCCAGCAATCCCCCAGCAATCCCCCAGCAATCCCCCTCCGGGTGCGCCTGCACCTGTGTAGGCTGTATAGGGTAATGACAGCTGGGATTGCATCCCAGCCTACCCCACTGTCGGACTACATTCGACCTACAGGGGGGATCCTGTATCAGACGCTGGTTAGCCAGCCGTGGCGATCTTCGGTCTTGCCCCACTGAATGTCGTTCAGGGTTTGACGTAGTTTGAGGGTGGTGGGGCCTACGCCGCCATTACCGACCTGGATATCTTCACCCTGATAGATCAGGGTGCCTACCGGGGTTAGCACCGCGGCGGTGCCCGAGAGCGCCGCTTCGCAGCCGGGTTTGGCGGCCCGCTCCAGCAACTCATCGACACGCAGGGAGCGCTCGGAGACGGTCATGCCCAGGTCACGGGCGAGGGTGAGGATAGAATCACGGGTGATGCCGTGCAGGAAACTCTCATCCAGGGCCTTGGTGATGATCTCATTGCCATCGATCAGCAGGAAGTTAGCCGCGCCGGTTTCCTGGACATCGCCGTCGGGGCAGAACAGCACCTGGTCGGCGTTGTACTGGGCACGGGCATTCATGATGGGTCGCAGGGCGCTGGCATAGTTGCCGCCGCTCTTGATCATGCCGTTATGGGGCGCGCAACGCATCCCCTGATCATCGATCAGCAGCCGCAGGCAGGCATCGCCACCGGCAAAATAATCGCCGACCGGAGAGAGCAGGATGTACTGGCAAGAGGTCCTTGAGGGGGCTGCAGCCTTGCCGATCGCAGGTTCAGTGCCGAAATGGGTCGGGCGTATATACATGGAACCCGGAGGCGCGGGCACCTGGGCGGCAAAATGGGCGACGCTGTCGCGGATCATCTTGCTGGTTGCGGCCTGATCAATCTCTGGCAGGGCCAGCAATTGGCTGCTCTGTGCCAAGCGGGCCAGGTTCTGATCCATGCGGAAGATCTTGACCGAACCATCCTCATGTCGAAACGCCTTCATCCCTTCAAAGCAGGTGCTGGAATAATGCAACACATGGGCACCGGGATGGAGTTGGATGCTGTCGCTCGGAACCATCTCCGCGTCGCTCCAGCGCGAGCCGTCAAACCAGGAGATTGCCATTTCAGGCATAAATACCGTACCAAACGCAGACATGCTGTCACCTCAGGAAAAAGAATCAAAGAAGAGTCAAAAAAGAGTCAGAAAAGTTATTGTCATTATTGTAGTGATTGTTGCTGTTTAAAAATAAGCAGAGAGTGTAGTCACCCTTGTTAGAAAAGGGAATTACCCTGTCGCGTTTCGACCGCCTTTCGACTGCTATTCGGGGTCAATCGGCCTTATTTTAATTAGGGTCAGCCGGCCTTGTAACCGGCGAGCAGGCGCTGCCAGTGCGGGTCATGATCTTGCTGCGGCAACAATTTGTGGATCGAACGCAGCAGGCGGTCCAGGTTGCTCTGTTGCCAGGACGGCTTAGGTGGGCGCAGGCGGCAGCGGTCGAAGTCGATCACAAAGACTCGGTCGTCGCCGTCGAGGAGGATGTTGCGGATGTTCAGATCCACATGATCGAGTCCCTGGGCATGGAAGCGGGCGATGCAGTGGCCGACCTCGACCCAGGGGAACGCGTGCAGATTGGCGTCGAGGCGGTCTGCCATCGACTGGACCCCGGGCAGGCGCTCGGTTATAAAGTCGGCGCGGTAGCTCAGACCTTCGCGGATCACCTGAGCGGCCAGCGGGCGGGGAACCGGCAGGCCGCGCGCACGGAGTTCAGCCGTGAGCACGAACTCCTGGTAAGCACGGGTCTGTTGCAGGCCGGTCCAGAGATAGCGGTCCTCACTGGCTTTCGCGATCAGGCCGCCGCGCTTGTAGTGGCGCCAGACCAGCTCCAGCGCCAGCTCGCCATACTGTAAAAAGTAGCTTTCGCCACGACCCGGTGCGGAGTCTATCGGCCCCCCCCGGCTGCGCCACCAGTTGAGATCAAACCAAGATGGGGTAATATGGCCCGCTAACTCGGGCGCCACCAACAGGGTGGCGGGGTCCTGCTCAATAATTTGGAAATTCATTGGTGATATCTATAGATTCTGTATTGGCCAGGCCGCCACGTTCTATCTGCGTGCTGCGGTTATCGGCGCTGGGTGATGTCTGCAATACGCTACCGACGGTGCGTGCCATCCAAAGACAGTGGCCTGATTGTCGCATAACCTGGATCGTTGGCAAGGCCGAAGGGCTGATGCTCGAAGGAATTGACGGCATCGACCTGCAGGTTTACGACAAGCGCAGCGGGATCAAAGGTGCGTTAGCGTTGCGGCGGCGCCTGGCTGGCGAACGCTTCGATATCTTACTGCATATGCAGTCGGCGCTGCGAGCCAGCCTGTTATCGTTGTTTATCCCCGCCGACATCAGGCTGGGTTTCGATGCCGAGCGTGCCAAAGATCATCAGACCTGGTTTAGCAGTCATCAGATTCGCCCCAATCCTAAGGCGCATATGCTGGAGACCTACCTCGACTTCGCCAGGGCGCTGGGGGTGGCCACCGACTGTATAGAGTGGCGCCTGCCGATTCCCGATGAGGCCCAGGCGCAGGCCCGCGAACTCAGCGGGGGTCAGCCCTATCTGCTGATCAGTCCCTGCGCTAATCCGCGGATTCGCAATTTTCGCAACTGGTCGGCCGAGGGCTATGCCGCGCTGATCGATTACGCCAGCCAGCAGCATGGCCTGAACTGTATCCTGAGCGGTGGCAACAGCGAGATAGAGCAAGAGATCGGCAGCCAGATCCAGCACCTCTGCCAGCACCCGCCGCTCAACCTGATCGGCAAGACCCCGTTAAAGACCTTGCTGGCCTTGATCGACCAGGCCCGGCTGGTGGTAGGGCCCGATTCCGGTCCCATGCATATGGCCGCCGCCACAGGGACGCCGGCGATAGGTCTCTACGCCAGCACTAATCCAGACCGGGCGCGCTGCTATTCCAGCCCGGACTGGGTGGTCAACCGCTTCCCGGATCAGGTTCGCCGGACGCTCGGTAAAGACGCCGGCGAGTTGCCCTGGACGACTCGGGTACGGGCGCCGGATGTGATGTCGATCATCACCACGGACGAAGTCAAGGCGATGCTCGACAAGCTGCTGGCGGACACTCAAGTACTGGCGGACACTGACGCATGAGAGTCGTATGAGCGCCCTGTTGCAGTCCCTTGCCCCGTCACTCACAGCCGAAGTCAAAGCGATGCTCGATAAGCTGCTGGCTACTCTCGTGTATAAGCAACGCATGAGCGTCGTATGAGCGCCTTGTTGCAGTCCCTTGCCTACCAGCTACTGTTGCGGCTGCTACTGCCGCTGTTCTGGCTTCAGGGCCGCAAGCAGGACCCGCAGCGCTGGCGGGAACGCTTTGGCTTTGGCTTTGGCTTTGGTGTTGGTGATAGTGATGGTGATAGTGATAGTGATAGTGATAGTGATGGTGATGCGGTTGGTGATGCGGTTGGTGATGGTGATGAGTGCGCAGGCACACAGGCAGGCCCGCGGTCGTCACGGCCGATCTGGCTCCATGCGGCCTCTTACGGCGAGGCCAAGGCCGCGGCCCTGCTAATCGAGGCCATGCGCGCGCAGGGGTATCGGGGGGGCTGGTTGGTCACCACGACCACCCGCACCGGTGGTGAGGCTATAGCCCCCTATTTAAAAGCTACCGACCGGCACCGCTATGCGCCCTTCGATCTTCCCGGTGCGATCCGCCGGGTACTGACGCAGGTTCAGCCGCGGGCGCTGGTGGTGATGGAGGTCGAAATCTGGCCTAACCTGTGGCGGGCCTGTCAGCAGTCCGGGATTCCTATCGTGCTGGCCAACGCCCGGTTGTCGGCAACCTCGGCCAAACGCTACCGGCAGCTGCTGCCCCGGGTATGGCAGGACACTCTGGGCCGAGCCAGCCTGGTCCTGGCGCAGAGCGCTGCGATCGCTCGGCGGTTTCAGGATCTGGGTGTGGCCGCAGAGCAGATCCAGGTCTGCGGCAATCTTAAATACGGCTTCCGGTCGAATGCCGCTACCCTGGACGCCGGCCGGCGGCTGCGGCTGTTGTTAGCTGGGCAAGTGTTAGCTGGGCAAGTGTTGGCTGGGCAAGAGCCGGCTGGGCAAGAGCAGGGGGAGGGGCGGCCGGTGTGGCTGGCCGCCAGTACCCATGCCAGTGAAGAGCAGTGGGTCATCGAGTGCCATCAAGCGCTGCTCAAGCAGTATCCCGAGCTATTGCTGGTGATTGCTCCGCGTCATCCAGGCCGCTTTGACGCGGCCTGGCAGCTGTGTGCCGATTCCGGCCTCCATGCCGTGCGCCGCACTGTTCATACCGATGGCCATGCCGATGCCCCGGCTCCTTTGGAGGCTTCTGTACAGCTGTACCTGGCCGATACCCTGGGTGAGTTGCCGGCGTTTTACGCCGCCTGCGATCTCTGTCTGGTCGCGGGTAGCTTTGTGCAGGTCGGCGGGCATAATATTCTTGAGCCGGCAGCCTGTCTGTGCCCGATCATCGTCGGGCCCGATATGCGCAACTTTGCTGATATGATGCAGGACTTCGTGGCAGAAGGAGCGGTCTTGCAGGCTCAGACCGTCGCCGAGCTTTACCCCCGCATTCGGCAGTTGCTCGATGATAAGCCCGGGGCTTTAGCGCAGGCTGGCAGAGCCCGAGCCTGCCTGGAACGTTATCAGGATGCGGCCAGCCAGCAGGCTAAGCTGCTGGTTTCACTGGTAGATCGTGAATTGAACAACCGAGAGACTCCGCTATGAATAATGCCTCCGTGCCTAAGCTTTCACTGGTCTGTCCCTGCTACAACGAAGCCGAGGTGCTGGGCTTTTTTATGGAGGCGGTCAGTCCGGTGTTGACGGAAATCGGGCTGAGCTACGAGATCGTTTTCATCAATGATGGCAGTACCGATGGCACGCTGGACGCCTTACAGGCACTGCAAGGGCAGTATCTGGGGATCCGGATTATCAACCTGTCGCGTAATTTCGGCAAGGAAGCCGCACTCACTGCCGGCATCGACCAGGCGCGGGGCGAGGCCTTGATCCCTATCGATGTGGATCTGCAAGACCCGCCCGAATTGATTAAGGACTTTGTTCGGGAATGGCACAACGGCTTTGACGTAGTGGTGGCCAAACGGGTCGATCGCAGCAGTGATACGCGGGCTAAAAAACTCAGTGCCGAGTTGTACTACAAATTCCATAACGCCATCTCCTATGTGCCTATTCCCGATAATGTCGGTGATTATCGGCTTATTACCCGTAAAGTCGTTGATGCTATTCAGCTGCTGCCTGAAAACCAGCGCTTTATGAAGGGGGTCTTTTCGTGGGTGGGCTTTAATACCCAGGTGGTGGAATACACGCGCGGTCCGCGCAAGGCGGGCAACACCAGTTTTAATGGTTGGAAGCTGTGGAACTTCGCCCTGGAAGGGATTACCAGCTTCAGCACCACCCCCCTTAGAATCTGGCTGTATATAGGTGCGCTGATTTCACTGTTTGCGTTCCTTTATGGCAGCGTTATCGTGATCAAGACGCTGTTGTTTGGCGCCGATACCCCCGGTTATGCGTCCTTGCTGACGGTTATCCTGTTTCTGGGCGGGATTCAGCTGATCGGTATCGGCGTGCTCGGCGAATATATGGGCAGGCTTTATATGGAAGCGAAACGGCGTCCGGTCTATATCATCGACCGAGAGTTTTAAGGGTGTTTATAGCCCTTGTTCAAAAGCTGCTGCGGCTGCAGCTGGTGCGCTACGGTCTGACCGGTGGGGGCGCCACCCTGATCCACCTACTGGTCGCCTTCGCCTGCCTGCATTGGTGGCTGGATAATCTATGGTGGGCGAATTTGCTAGGCTTTCTGAGCGCCTTTGTTTTTTCCTATAGCCTGCAGTCGTTGCTGGTCTTTAAGCGGCGGTTGGCGCTCAGAAGCGCCTGTGTGTTTTTCCTGGTGCAATTTGGTGCGCTGCTGGTGTCGATAGCGCTTGCCGATACGCTGAGCGAGTTGAATAATTACCTGCGCGTGGTCATCATCGCGTTGTTATTACCCCTGATTACCTTTGTAATTCATAAATTCTGGACATTTTCTCATACAGGCCCGCAGCAGTCATGATTCAGTCAACATGGATAGACCGGCATTTTTCGGTAGTGTTTTGGGGGTGTTTTCTGCTGGGGTTGGCGCTGACCCTGGTGTTCGCCAATAACCAGATCCTGACCGGTGATCAGACTCAGATGCTCTATAAAGGCTATCTGGGTGCCCGCGGCGGTGAGTGGTTAAATTTTGGTAATGCCGCCAGCGCGGTGGGTAATGTGCCGGGTTCTTTGTCTGCCTATATTGTGGGCCTGCCGTTGCTGCTGTGGGACTCGCCCTGGGCACCCATGGGGCTGTTGATCGGCCTGCATGCCCTGGCTTATCTGATGTTCGATGCGGTGGTTAAGCGCAGCTTCGATCAGAAGGTACGCCTGGTCTTTATGCTGATCTACTGGCTCAGTCCCTGGCTAATGTTCGAGAATTTGCTCTATAACCCCTCCTACCTGTTCTTTGCCGCGGCCCTGCATCTGTGGACGGCGTTTGAACTACGCAACCGGCCATCGTTTGGGTATACGGTACTGCATATCTTGGCGATCGGCTTTGCGATGCAGCTGCATTACAGCTGGCCGGTGCTGGCGGTTATTTCTACGTTATTGTTCTACCGCAAACTGATACACATCTCCTGGTGGGGGCTGTTCAGCGGTTTGGCGCTGATCCTGATCAGCCTGGTTCCTTACCTGCTTGAGTACCAGAATAATCAATCGCTGAGTCGCGAAAGCGATCGCTATATAGGGTATGGCGCCGTGCATGTCTATCCGGTTATTAAGGGGGTGCTGTACTGGCTGCGTTATGGCTCGCTGCTGTTCTCTAAGAAATTGATCGGCGGGGCGGAGTTCGACTGGCTGTCCAACAGCGAAATGATCAAGAACATCGTTCGTTACAGCTGGCAGGGGCTGCTCTATAGTGTGGGTGCCGCGACCCTGATCCTCTCTGCACGTATCAATTATCAGGCCTGGAACAAGATTAAAGGCCAGCTCCGGCGTCCGGTCGGACCCTCGGCGGTGTGCTCGAAGGAGAGTTCGAAGGAGACGGCCGAGCACTGGCTGTTGTTATATGCCTTCGCC
>JBLHND010000044.1:0-21738 GCA_047622605.1 Motiliproteus sp.
AATAGCCTGTCAACAACTAACGCCTAGGCGGATGCCGTCACTGTGGCAATGGGTCTTCAGGGAGAGAGGGTCTCTGGCCTGTAGCTGCATTTTTTGTCACAAAAACAGACATAAATGACAATTTATCCTGCCAGAGGTCTTAATAATCGGCCAACCCGGATCTACGAAGCGAGGCGCCTCTAGGCTAGGGTTGTTGGCGCGAACATTGCTAATGCATCACGGAGTACGTCAACAGAGTACTTCAAGGGTCTGCTCAGTCTTAATGCTGAAGTAATTTTCTGTTAATGCCGACAACCGTCGGACTCTCGTATAAAGGTCGTTGTTTATGGTTTCTGAAGCAGTCGTGGAACTCTCCCGCTGGTAATTCGTCCTGACGGCTCTGTATCACTTTCTATTCGTGCTCCTCACGTTGGGGTTGGCATTTATGTTGGCCATCATGGAATCGGTGTACGTGATGACCGGGAAACTGTTGCCAGATCATAGCTACTCACGCTCTAATCAAAATAATATTTATGGCACAGTTTCTGCAATATTTTTATGACGCTCAGTTTAAAGCGCTACGCCAACTATATTTTTAAAAGGGAGAGTGAAATGACTACCAATATTGGCACTATAGATCGGGTGTTTCGCCTCGTTTTAGGCATCGTCTTACTGGCTGTGCAGTTCGTGAGTGGACTGTCGATGTTCGAATCAAGCACGGCAACGATCGTTGCGCTCGTCGTCGGCGCCGTGATGATTGTGACTGCGGCTATTAAATTCTGCCCTCTGTATCGTCTCCTGGGGCTTCGCACTTGCAAGCGATGACCCCATAGTGCGATGAAAGATCTGACCCCATAGTGTTGGAAAGGTATGCTCAAGGGCCGTGAATGGCTGGCAAAACCCAAGGACATCACTACTGAATAAGTAGAATTCGCGACCCTAACCACCCCCCCGCGGGGTGGTCATCATTCCTTCGAGACGCTAATGAATATTGATATGACGCGCTACCTGCCCATCCTGATATGGGGGCGGGATTACAACCGGTCTTCCCTCTCCAAGGACCTCGTCGCGGCCTTGATCGTGACGATCATGTTGATCCCGCAATCGCTGGCCTACGCGCTTCTTGCAGGCCTGCCGCCGGAGGCAGGTCTCTACGCCTCCATCGTGCCTATTATGCTCTATGCAGTCTTTGGAACCAGTCGCGCGCTGGCGGTCGGTCCTGTTGCCGTCGTATCGCTGATGACGGCTGCCGCACTCAGTAATATCGTGGAACAAGGCACGATGGGATATGCCCTTGCGGCGCTATCCTTAGCCGGGCTGTCCGGTATTATTTTATTGACCATGGGCCTTTTTCGCCTCGGCTTTGTGGCGAACTTCCTCTCGCACCCCGTTATTGCCGGCTTTATCACGGCCTCCGGTATCATCATCGCCGCCAGTCAGCTCAAACACATCCTCGGGATTGATGCACAGGGGCATAACCTTCTGGAGCTGGTGGTTTCACTCAAGCAGCATCTTTCTGAAACCAACTGGATCACCGCGATCATTGGCATCCTGGCCACGGGTTTTCTGTTCTGGGTGCGCAAGGGTCTGAAGCCTTTGCTGCAACGCGTTGGACTATCCGCTGGACTGACGGGAGTTCTTGTGAAAACAGGTCCTGTGGCCGTGGTGGTCGCGACGACGCTCGCCGTATGGGCGTTTGGGCTTGCGGATAAAGGCATCAGGATCGTCGGCGAAGTGCCGCAAAGCCTTCCGCCTTTCACGCTGCCATCGCTCTCTTTCGAGTTGCTTGGCCAGCTGCTGCTTCCCGCGTTTCTGATCTCCATTATCGGGTTCGTGGAATCGATTTCGGTCGCGCAAACCCTAGCGGCCAAGAAACGTCAGCGAATCGATCCTAACCAGGAGCTCATCGGCCTAGGTGCCGCCAATATTGGCGCGTCGCTCACCGGCGGCTTTCCGGTCACGGGGGGCTTTTCGCGCTCGGTCGTCAACTACGATGCGGGTGCCGAGACCCCTGCCGCCGGTATCTTTACCGCCGTCGGTTTAGCCATCGCCGCACTGGCGCTGACCCCCCTGATCTTTTTCCTGCCCAAAGCGACCCTGGCTGCGACCATCATCGTTGCGGTCCTGAGTCTGGTGGACTTTTCGATCCTTAAACGCAGCTGGAATTACTCTAAAGCCGACTTCTCAGCCGTTCTCGCAACCATTATCCTGACCTTGACCCTAGGTGTGGAAATGGGTGTCTCTGCGGGCGTTGGGTTGTCGGTGTTGTTGCATCTGTACAAATCATCCCGGCCACATATCGCCGAAGTGGGCCAAGTCC
Organism: Motiliproteus sp.; assembly: GCA_047622605.1. GTDB lineage: Bacteria > Pseudomonadota > Gammaproteobacteria > Pseudomonadales > Balneatricaceae > Motiliproteus. The sequence goes on from JBLHND010000044.1 coordinate 2,300, forward strand.
CGGGGACTCAGCACTATCGCAACATCCTGCGCCATGACGTGATCACCACCCCTAAAATCGTCACCTTACGCGTCGATGAGAGCCTGTACTTCGCCAATGCCCGCTACCTGGAAGATAAGATTCACAACCGTGTCGCCGGCGATCAAGACATTCGCCATGTGATCCTGCTGTGCTCCGCCATCAATGAAATTGATCTGAGCGCCTTAGAATCCCTTGAAGCGATCAATGACCGGCTTGGTGAAATGGACGTACAACTCCATTTATCCGAGGTTAAAGGTCCGGTGATGGATCGCCTGAAGGGAGAACACTTCTTGTCACAACTGACGGGCCAGGTGTTTCTGTCACAATTCGACGCCTACGAGGCACTGAACGTATAAGCCAAGGCCGACTTGTCAGTTCTTTTTAAAGGGCATCTTAGGACTGGCTCATCGTCAGGCTGAAGCCGACCCACAGGGATGCGTCTATCCATGAGAGAAATGCAGCAAGTCCCTGGGGAACGGACGCTGCCGACCTACAAAAAAACACCTGTGGGTCGGGGTGTTGTAGGCAGAGAATAGTCCGACTAGGCTGGCAAGGAGTAGCCATCGTCGGACTAAAATCCAACCCACAAAAAAACACATTTTGAAAAATGTGATTTCGAAAGACCTGATCCCAATCCTTGGAACCAAAAAAGGGCACTCTCACGTGAGAGTGCCCTTAGATGCAGCCAATCCCTGGCCGATCGAGAGGCTTGCTTAGCCTTTAGGCTTATCCCTTAGGCTTATCCCTTAGGCTTATCCCTTAGTGAATTCAGGGTAGGCTTCCATGCCGCACTCGGCGAGATCCACACCTTCGTATTCTTCCTCTTCGGTGACCCGGATGCCCATGACCGCCTTAAGCACCGCCCAGACGATCAGGCTACAGCCAAATACCCAGACGAAGATGGTCAGGGCGCCGATAAGCTGGCCGGAGAAGCTGACATCACCGTTCGTGATCGGCACCAGCAGCAGACCGAGCAGACCACAGGAACCGTGGACCGAGATAGCACCCACCGGATCATCGATCCGCAGCTTATCCAGGGTGATGATCGAGAACACCACCAGGACACCGCCGATGGCACCGAACAGGGTCGCTTGTAGCGCCGTGGGTGTCGAGGGCTCTGCAGTGATAGCGACCAGTCCTGCCAGCGCGCCGTTGAGCAGCATGGTCAGATCCGCCTTGCCGAACAGCAGTCGAGCGGTGACCAGTGCCGCCATAGCGCCACCGGCGGCTGCGGCGTTGGTGTTTAGGAAGACCATGGCGACCGAGTGCGCGCTGGAGATATCACCCAGTTTCAACACTGAACCGCCGTTAAAGCCGAACCAGCCCATCCACAGAATAAAAGTGCCTAGGGTAGCCATCGGCAGGTTGGCGCCGGGGATCGCATTGATCGAACCGTTAGCGCCGTATTTGCCTTTACGGGCGCCTAGTAGCAATACCCCTGCCAGTGCGGCCGAAGCACCCGCCATGTGCACGATACCGGAGCCTGCGAAGTCAGAGAAACCCAGGTCGCCCAGGTTATACAGGCCAAAGACATCGGCGCCGTTCCAGGTCCAGGAGCCTTCTAACGGATAGATGACACCGGTCATCACCACCGCGAAAGCCAAGAACGCCCAGAGCTTCATTCGCTCGGCGACCGCGCCGGAGACGATCGACATCGCGGTGGCGACAAAGACCACCTGGAAGAAGAAGTCGGAGGCGCCGGAGTACACCGAATCACCCTCGAAGCCTGCTTTGGCCGAATCGGCAAGCACCTGAGCGACATCGACGGTTTCGATGCCGGACAGGAACAGGCCGCCGCCGTACATTAGCTCGTAACCGACCAGCAGATACATGATGCAGGAGATCGCGAACAACGCGACGTTTTTGGTCAGGATTTCAGTGGTGTTCTTAGCCCGCACCAGGCCCGCCTCCAGCATCGAGAAGCCCGCAGCCATCCACATCACCAGCGCGCCGCACACCAGGAAATAGAAGGTGTCCATCGCATACTGCAGTTGAAAAATTTGGTTTTCCATGGTCATTCCCCTTGATTAATTAAGCAGACAACAGGGGCGCATCAGAGCGCGCTGTTACCTGTTTCACCGGTGCGAATACGGATAACCTGTTCGAGTTCGCTGACGAAGATCTTGCCGTCACCGATCTTGCCGGTATTGGCTGTCCTGGCGATGCTCTCGATCACCTGGTCGAGGATGTCATCGCTGACAGCGGCTTCAATTTTGACCTTGGGTAAGAAATCGACCACATACTCCGCACCTCTATAGAGCTCGGTATGACCTTTTTGGCGCCCGAAGCCTTTGACTTCGGTAACAGTGATACCCTGTACGCCGATTTCTGACAGGGCTTCGCGCACGTCATCCAGTTTGAAGGGCTTGATCACAGCCGTAATGAGTTTCATGGCTACATCTCCTGAGAGTTAAGTTGTAAAACGGCGTCTTAACCGGGGTGGCCAACGCCTGCCTGTTACGTTGGTTTAGCATCAGTCGTGCCATAATTGTTTTTATTTTTATAAAACAGAGTGTTAACTTTTTTATTTACAGGGTTATACGACTTGGTAAACCTTGGGGAGGGGGGCGAAGCACACAAATTAGGCAGAGGTCCTATCTATGCACTAAAGCGGTGCGTGCGGGGGCTTGGCCAGGTCTGATATGGCTAAGGTTGCGGGCTCTCATGCTAGACTGTGGCTGCCGTCACACTATTTTTGGAGCATGCAATGATCCCATCCAAGTTACTCGAGGGGCTGAACGAGCAGTTGACTCAGCTGCTAGGCGAAGGCCCAAAACGGACTCAGCAGGAGGTCCGCAACAGTATTAATCTGATCGTTCAGGGTGCCTTTAGCCGCCTGGACCTGGTGACGCGAGCAGAGTTTGATGCCCAGCACGAGGTGTTGCTGCGTACCCGGACGCTGGTCGATGGTCTTTCAAAGCGGGTTGCCGCGCTGGAAGCCGCTGAGCCAACAGCTGAGCCAATAGCTGAGTCCGTCAAGCACCCGTAACGGCTCCCGGCACTGGCGCCATCGCTGAGTTTAAGAAGTTCAAGGAAGAACCATGTCACTTGCTATCGTCCACAGCCGGGCTCTGCTCGGCATCGACGCCCCCCTGGTTACGGTCGAAGTCCATCTGAGCAACGGCCTACCCGGATTGTCTATCGTGGGACTGCCTGAGACCGCGGTGAAAGAATCGAAGGATAGGGTGCGGAGCGCGTTGCTGAATGCCCGCTTCGACTATCCGCAGCGGCGTATGACCATCAACCTGGCGCCTGCTGATCTTCCCAAGGAGGGTGGTCGCTACGATCTGGCCATCGCCCTGGGCATTCTCTGTGCGTCGGGGCAGATTCCTCAGGCGGCGCTGGATCGCTACGAGGTGATCGGCGAGCTGGCGCTGTCGGGTGAGTTGCGGTCGGTGCCCGGTGCCCTGCCGGTAGCCATTCAGGCGCACGCGGCCGGGAGGGCGCTGCTGCTGCCTGCCAGCTGCGCCGAAGAGGCGGCGTTGGTGACTGGGGCGACAGTGATAGGAGCGCCTCATCTGCTTCAGGCGTGCGCTCATCTGCTCGGACACACCCTTATCGAGCCGACGCCGGCGCCGGACCTGCCCGCTCCCTGTTTTGATCTGGATCTGGCGGAGGTCAGGGGTCAGTTTCAGGCGAAGCGGGCGCTGGAGGTGGCCGCAGCCGGTGGTCATAGCCTGCTGATGGTGGGGCCTCCGGGTACCGGTAAAACCATGCTAGCCAGTCGGCTGCCGGGTCTGTTGCCACCGCTGACGTTGCAGGAGCATCTGGATGTGGCCTCGATCCTCTCGGTCGCTTGCTCACCGACAGGCGCGATTCTGAGCCAGCAGCGCCCCTTTCGGCAACCGCATCATACGGCCTCGGCCGTGGCTCTGGTCGGCGGCGGCAGTACGCCGCGTCCGGGAGAGATCTCGCTGGCCAATCATGGGGTGCTGTTTCTGGATGAGTTGACCGAGTTCGATCGCAGGGTGTTGGAGGGGTTACGCCAGCCGATGGAGTCGGGTCAGGTGTGTATCTCGCGGGCACGCGCCCAGGTGACCTTTCCCGCACGCTTTCAGCTGATCTGCGCGATGAATCCCTGCCCCTGTGGGTATTACGGCGACCCCCGCGGGCGCTGTCATTGCGGTCCCGATCTGGTACGTCGCTATCAGAGTAAAATCTCCGGCCCCCTGTTAGACCGCTTGGATCTGCATGTCGAGGTGGCGGCCCTGGCTGAGGGCGAGTTAACGGCAGACCCCCAGGCGGTCGAAACCTCGGCACAGGTACGGCAGCGGGTGCTGCTGGCGCGTCACCGGCAGCAGCAGCGCCGCGGTAAGCTCAACAGCCAGCTCAGTGGACGGGAAGTGGAGCAGGACTGCCATCTTAATCAGGACGACAGGTTGATGATGGAGCAGGCGCTGAATCGACTCGGACTCTCGGCACGGGCCTATCATCGAGTGCTGCGCGTGGCACGGACCCTGGCCGATCTGGCCGATTCGAGTCTGGTGGACCGTGCCCATCTGCTGGAATCGCTCAGTTACCGCAAGCTGGATCGTGTGGCGACGGGTCGGGGTAGGGGGTCGACATAAACGCGCTGGATTCTGCGGCATCGGGATAAAACCGCAGTGCGGACGCTTGCTAGAGGGCTTGTGCTACTTGGGACAGGAGCTTGCGCTGACGTTGCTGTTTAAGCTGTTTAAAGAGCTGGGGTAGCGGCACGGGCTTACTGAAATAGAACCCCTGGACCTGATCGCAGTGGTTGCGCTCCAGGAAGGCGACCTGCTCGGCGGTTTCTGCACCCTCGGCGACCACATCTTTGCGCAGGTTGTGAGCCAGGTGGATGATGGCGCGGACAATTTCCGCATCGTCGGGGTTTTCGGTAACACCCTTAATGAAAGAGCGATCGATCTTCAGGGTGCTGACCGGCAGCTTTTGCAGGTGGGCAAATGAGGAGTAGCCGGTGCCGAAGTCATCCAGCGAGAACATCACGCCCAGGCTGTGGAGATCGGCGATGCAGAGGCTGACGTGCTGCTCATTGAGCGCCACCGAGGTTTCCGTGAGTTCGAATTCGATCCGGCCCGGATGGATGCCGCTGCGGCTGAGCAACCGGGCGATGGTGGGCACCAGGGTATCGTCCTGAAACTGGCGGAACGACAGGTTGATGCCCATCCTGTTCAGTTCACAGCCCTGGGCATCGAGGAGCTTGAGGTCGTCCAGCGCCTTATTAAACACCCAATACCCCATAGGGACGATCAGTCCGGATTTTTCCGCCATAGGAATAAAGGTATCGGGAAAGAGCAGCCCTTTTTGCGGGTGCTGCCAGCGTATCAGGGCCTCTGCGCCGACGATCCGGCCGCTGTTGAGGTCGATTCGGGGTTGGTAATGCAGCACAAATTGCTCTTGGCGCAGGGCATTGAGCAGCTCGGGTTCGAGGGTGATCTGGTTGACCGCCTCCTCGAAGTTGCTCTCCTGGTAGAAGTGGAAGGAGCCACCGCGCTCTTTTTTGGCCAGGTGCAGCGCCGAGCCGGAATGACGAATCAGGCTGGCGATATCGCTGGCGCTATCAGGATAGATTGCGCAACCGATACTGACCCCCAGCGCCAGGTTATGTCCCTGGACTCGGTAGGGACGCTGGTGCAGGTAGCAGATTCTTTCGATCTGTTTGGTTAATAGTGCTTCTACATCATCGCCGAGCACCAGCAGTGCGAACTGGTTATCACCGACCCGCGCGAGTTCCTGGCCGTTCGAAAGCCCCGCCTGCAGCCGGGAGGCGACCTTGCTGATCGTCTCGTCACCCACGTCGGGCCCCAGAGCATTATTGACCCGCTTAAAGCCGTCGATGTTGAGCATCATCAGTCCCAGGCGCTGGTTGCTCGTACCGGCCTGTTCAAACTGTTGCCCGAGCTGTTGGGTGAAGCTGAGCCTCGACGGCGACCCTGTCAGGTCGTCAAACAGTCGCAGGTTGGCGATCTGGCCGTCGCGCGCCTGGAGGCGCTCGATATAACGAAATGCTCGGCGCAGCACGCTGAGGTTGATCTGACCGAGTTCCAGGACATCGGCCGCGCCGTCGCCAAGATAGCGATCCTCGTCCTGCGGGAGAAGACTGTGGCCTATCACGATAAACGGAATTTTCAGCCCCAGACGCCGTGCTTGCTGGAGGTAGTTATGCTGTGGATGGTTGGCCAGACTGTCGGCGAGCAGCACCAGATCGAAGTTCGAGTGTCGACCCTGAAGCAGCGCATCCTTTATCGAGGGCGACCAGGTCAGCCGGTAACCGGGCACAGGTGATTGCAGCAGCGGCCAGACGATGCTCTGATAGGCAGGTTCTGCTGGCGCGATAATCAGCAGATGGGGAGCGCTATTGTTGTTATTAATACCCGTGGGCATGGCGTCTCGGCAGGTCTGGCTAGTATGATGGCCTCTCCCTGGGCTGTAGAATTGCCGCTCCTTGACCTTACTTCCCTTAATCTATCGAATATAGACACTGCTGGCTATTGATTTAGGGTGAAAGTGTCAAAAATGCGGACCCTGTCTGCGTTTCTATTAACAGAAATATCAATAATTTAATCAGGGATCCTGTCGTTGTGAGCCATCTTAATCCTCGCCAGAAAGAAGCGGTACTCTATGTTGAGGGCCCGTTGCTGGTACTCGCCGGTGCCGGTAGTGGCAAGACCAGCGTGATCACCCGTAAGATCGCCTATCTGATCGAGACCTGCGGTATCAAGGCGCACCATATCGCCGCCCTGACCTTTACCAACAAGGCATCAAGAGAGATGAAGGAGCGGGTCGCCAAGCTGGTTAAGGGGCCGGCCTCACGCGGGCTGACGGTGTCGACTTTTCACAACCTAGGTCTGAATATCATCCGCCGCGAGCACAAGTTGCTGGGCTTCAAGCCCGGCTTTTCTATTTTTGACTCTCAGGATTCCATCGCCCTGATCAAAGGCTTGATGCTCAAAGATAATAAAGACGAGGCCGATCTGGTGGACGGCGTCCAGCATCAGATCTCCAGCTGGAAGAACGATCTGATCGGCCCCGAGCGCGCTCTGCAGCAGGCCCAAAATCCTAACGAGGAGCTGGCCGCGAGAGTCTATGCCAGCTATAACCGCAGCCTGCGGGCGTACAACGGGGTCGATTTTGATGACCTGATTCTGATTCCTACCCTGCTGTTCCAACAGCGTGCCGATGTGCTGGAGCGCTGGCAGCGAAAGATTCGCTACCTGCTGGTGGATGAGTACCAGGATACCAACACCAGCCAGTATCTGATGGTGAAGCTGCTGGTGGGGATGCGTGGGAGTCTGACCGTGGTGGGCGATGATGACCAGTCGATCTACGCCTGGCGCGGTGCCCGGCCCGAGAACCTGGCGCTGCTCAAGACCGACTTTCCATCGCTCAAAGTGGTGATGCTGGAGCAGAACTACCGCTCCACCAGCCGTATTCTTAAGGCGGCCAACCAGCTGATCATGAACAATCCGCATGAGTTTGAGAAGACCCTCTGGAGTGAGATGGGCATGGGGGAGCCGTTGCGGGTGATCATTAATCGCAACGAAGATGCCGAGTCCGAACGCATTGCCGCAGATATCATCCAACGCCGCCTGACCCTGCAGAACCACTACCGCGACTATGCGGTGCTCTATCGTGGCAACCATCAGGCGCGGGTGCTGGAGATGAAGCTGCAGACCAATCAGATCCCGTACAAGCTCAGCGGCGGGACCTCGTTTTTCTCCCGTGCCGAGGTCAAAGACATCATGGGTTATCTCAAAGTGCTGATTAACCCCGATGATGACAACGCCTTCTTGCGGGTGATCAACCTGCCCCGGCGCGAGATCGGCCCGGGGACCCTGGAGAAGCTCGCCAGTTATGCCACCGAGCGTCAGGTCAGTATGTTTCAGGCTAGTGGTGAACTGGGGCTGGGGCAGGTGCTGTCGGCCCGCGCCCAGAGCAAATTGCAGGAGTTCAGCAGCTGGCTGAAAGGGGTGCATCAGCGCTGCCATCAGCTCGATCCGATCGAGGTGATTCAGCAGATGATTCGTGATATCGATTATGAGACATGGACCTATCAGAACTGTAATTCAGACGTCCAGGCCGAGCGCCGTATGGCGAACGTCGGCTTTCTGGTCGATTCGTTGCAGCGCACCCTGGAGCGACTGCAGGAGGACGATCCCAACGCCGAGATCGATGATGCGGTCACCCGTTTGCTGCTGATCGATATGCTGGAGCAGCAGGATGAGGACGAGGACGACGACCGGGTACAGCTGTCGACCCTGCACGCCTCTAAGGGGCTCGAATATCCGCATGTCTACCTGATGGGTATGGAGGAGGAGCTGTTACCCCATCGCAACAGCATCGAAGAGGACAGCGTCGAGGAGGAGCGTCGTCTGGCTTATGTGGGCATCACTCGAGCGCGTAAGACCCTGACGATGACGCTGACTCGGCAGCGCAAGCAATATGGCGAGCTGATCGATACCCAGCCGAGCCGTTTTCTGGATGAGTTGCCCGAAGAGGATCTGGAGTGGTTTGGGCGTGATCCGGGCTGCGCCATCGAGAATAAAGCCCAGGGGCAGGCGACCCTGAGCAGCCTGCGCAACCTGCTGAAGTAAGGGGTTGTCGCAGTCCATCCTGAGGTGGAATCTGAAGGAAGCCTACGAAAAAAACACGAGCCTGACGAACAGAAGTCGCTTATGAGGCGGTCGTAACGGGTAGCAGGCAAAGGTATCCAAAGCCAAATTCTTGCTCGGAAGCTACGGTCTTAGATGCGGCAGGTATCAGTGGGAAGGTCACGCGTATTACCCTGGGGTATCCCCCTGGGGGCTTTAATCATGGTGGCATCCATCAGTGTTCCTTCTTTCAAGAGTACCGCCGCATCAGACAATCTATGGTGATATTCGCTGTCGGCAGAGCTCAGTTGCTGCTATATACCTCAATCTCTGGCTATTAGCGGTGAAGGATGATTGATTATCTTATGACAGGGGACTTAATCGCATCTTTGCTAGTCGATTCTCTAAGTACAAATTTAGCATTATGCTAAATCACTAACATTACCAATAGAAAAAGAGTCTTCTGGCCATTGAATGTCTCTTTTAGAGATCAATAGAACTTCAGTGCGTAGGTGCTTGTGTGCTGTTTCTTTACAGAGATCTAGTTGTTGCTGCGGGCCAACCTTTTGCCACAACCAGGTACCGGCGCAATCGCTGAAGTAAACAAATCCTTTAGCACGCAAAATATCATCAGATAAGCACGATCTCCAACGATTAAACTCAGCACGGTCAACGGGCTGCGACACCGTGATAACGCGACTGCATAATCCGTGATTCTCAATCACTTCCTGTAGCGGGTTAGCTAACTTCTTTGGATTATTCTCCAGTTCCAGGACTTGATCGACTGCCAGTTCAGCCCAATCGCTAAATTGACGTGGTACATCACTAATCTGATCTAAAAAGTGGTTCAATAGCTGCTTTTCACTGCGGTTCAACAAGCTCTGTTTATTGAGTAAGAGAAAATCTGCTGCAGCTATTTGCTGGAAAACCAACTCATTAATATACGGGTCCTGTACTTGGGACATTACTTGACTGGCGTCCACTACGACAAGATTGCCACGACTAATCAATTGACGCTGCACTTTCGCGATGTCTTGGATGCGTTGTGGATTAGCGACCCCACTGGCTTCGACAACGACATGATCAAAATCATCTAACCTATCGAGCACCTGCCCCAAGCCTCGGCTAAAACCTGCGGCCAAGCTACAGCAAATACAACCGTTGGCTAACGCAATAGTTTCACCACTGTGTTGCTCTATCAGGTTTTGATCAATGTTCAGGGAACCAAAGTCATTCACCAAGATAGCGTAGCGCCTATCAGCCTCACGTAACAAACGGTTGATTAAGCTGGTTTTCCCCGCTCCCAAAAAGCCGCCGATAACCGTGAAAGGCACTTTGCGATTCATCGGTCACTCTCGATCACGACGCTCGATTGATGTACGACACCCGATAACACGGTTCCCCATACCGCGATGTCTTTTAATGCGTCCTGCGCCACATCGAATGGATTTTGTTCAAGCACTGCAAAGTCGGCAAACTTACCAACTTCTATACTGCCAATTAAGTGATCTAAGCGCAGTGTATAGGCGGCGCCAATCGTCAGAGCCCTCAACGCTTGTAGGACTGTGATTTTTTGCTCTTCTCCATGTACTACTCCGCTGCGGCTCTTTCTATTAACGGCGCACCACGCGCTGAATAGCGGACTGAGTGGGGTCACTGGAGTATCGGAGTGTATAGCTAGGGGAACGCCGTGGCGCAGCGCGCTGGCTGCCGCGTTGAGACGAGCAACTCGATCAGGGCCTACCGTCAGTTCTCGATGTTGATCCGCCCAATAGTAGAGGTGATTTGAGAATAAATTGACGCACAACCCCAGTGTTGCCATACGCCGATACTGAGCTTCACTCGCCATTTGGCAATGCTGTAGTGTGTGCCGATGGTCCGCCCTAGGCTGCTCACTAAGCACGCGCTCCAGTATCTCTAACACCAACTCGGTCGCCTGATCACCATTGACATGGATGTGCAATTGCACCCCAGCACGATGGTATTCACGAATCATCTGTTCCATTTTCTGCGGTGGTTGCTTCCACTGCCCATTTGCCACACCACAGTGATAGCCAGGCCAAGCTAACCGTGCGGTAAAACTTTGAATCGAACCGTCGACAATGAGCTTACAGCTTCCGAGGAAAAGCTTGTCCGTATTGTGTCCAACTGCAATTTCAAGACGCTTCAATCCTTGTTCTATACTCAAGGTTTCGGCATTTTGCGCTGCATACAAACGCACCGCAAAGTTTTCGTCACTGCTCGCTTGAATATAGCTATGCAGCGAGTGCTCATCCAATGAAGCGTAAAGCTCCGATGTAGTCGTCACCCCAGCGTTGCAAGCCAATTTGGCGTACTGCTGCAAAATATCGACATCTACCTCACCGATCAGAGGGTTGCCAACAGCCCTAAGCGCCGCGAATTGTGTGGCTAAATCACGTAACTCTCCCGTCAACTTACCAAGATTATCTCTAATCAGCCCATCAAGATCCAAGGTCTCGTCTAGGTTGGCCAAATCTAGCAATTTGGAATTCACATTGAGCACATGCCCACTAGCATGCATCACTAATATCGGTCGCTGCGTCGATACGAGATCAAGCGCTTGGCGATCGAGTAACGCTGTCCGATCACGCCAAAAGATCGGATCGTAGTGCCAGGCGATCAACGGCTCATGTGGATCATCCAATTGCAACTGCGCCTGTTGTAATCGCTCAAGGGCCTGTGATTGGTTTTTAATCCCACTCCAGCACTTACCATTGGGATCTAGCTGATCATCATAGCCAAGATAAATATAGCGCCAACTCTCTCCTGCCATCGCGTGACCATGCCCTTCGACAAAACCGGGCAACAATATTTTATTGGCAAAGCGATCATCTACCGGAATATTCCACCGCTGTACGTCAGCAGCACTGCCCAGCGCTAAAATCTTACCATCTTGAACGGCAACATGCGTGGCTTCAGTACAGTCTGAATTTAGCGTTACGATCTTCTTAGCAAGAAATATCGTTACCTGATTCGACATACAATTATCTCTGGGTTCACTCGATGTTCTTTCCATTACACTGGATCCGGATGAATATGTGCCGCCAATAACTGGCAGGTATAACTGTGCTGAGGATCAGCGAATATTTTTTCAGTATCTCCCTGTTCGACAATATCGCCCATATTCATAATCAGGGTTCGATCGGCGACATGACGCACTATATTTAAATTGTGAGTGATAATGACGATAGCGATTTTCAAATCCTGCTGCAGCTGATTTAACAGATTAAGAATCTCGCCCTGAACTGAAACATCTAACCCCGCAGTGGGCTCATCAGCGACAATCAGTTGCGGAGATTGTGCTAGTGCTCTGGCTACTCCAACTCGACGTGCTTGCCCACCACTGAGCTGATGAGGGTAACGTTCGGCAAAACTTTCCGGCAACCCGACCATCTTCAATAATCGACGCGCTTCGAGCTTGATATCATCAAAAGGTAGATTGTGTATAACTAGCGGTTCTGTAATTATGTGAGCGATATCCATTCGCGGACTCAGTGAACTGATCGAATCTTGGAACATCATCGCAATATCTCTACGCGAGAGTCCTCTTTCCGTATTACTCATCGCCAGCAAGTCTTGCCCTTTAAACAGTATCTTTCCATCCCAGGGTGAGTTTAAACCCAAAATAGCGTGGGCCACTGTAGTCTTTCCACTACCACTCTCGCCGACAATTGCCAGCGTTTCTCCCGCTTTTACATGCAAAGAAATACCTTTAACTGCATGTAGATAAGGATCTTTATTACCACTTAGTTTAGCGCTGAGCCAGTTTTGAATAGGAAATCTAATCCGCAGCTGTTTAATCTCAAGCAAATTATCTTGAGTTAATAATTGTGGCTTTTCTAGCAGTGCTCGTGCCAAATAACTGCCGGCGGGTATTTCGATATCCTGTATCCCGTCTGTGTTCATTGTTGGCAGACGGCGGCTACGCACTTTAATTCTCGCGGGATCACAAGCGAGTAAGCGCTGGGTGTAATCATGTTGAGGATTATTGAACACATCTCTGGTCGGCCCCTGCTCAACAACATCGCCGTGATACATCACAACGGTGTAGTCGCACAACGTGCCGACGACTCCCAGATGATGTGAAACAAAGATCATGGAACAACCAATTTCTTCCTGAAGCTCTTTTAACAACTCAATTATCTGCACTTCCAGACTGGCATCCAGCGCAGTCGTTGGCTCATCTGCTATCAACACCTTTGGTTTAGCCATCAGTGCCATTGCAATCGAAATACGTTGTAACTGCCCGCCCGAAAATTCGTGAGGATAGCACCCCATACGTGATTCAGGATTGGGAATACCCACCCGATCAAGGGCCTCAATGACCTGCTTGTATTTTTCAGCATAAGGTATTTTCAAGCGGTACTGAATGTCCGTCATCTGCTTTTCAATGCTAAAAACGGGGTTGAGACTGGTCATTGGATCTTGGAAGATCATCGCTACATCTTGACCCAGGAGCTGTTGCATCTGCCTGGGCGATTTAGTGAGTAAATCTTCCCCTTGATACATCGCGCTACCACTGTCGACTGATGCATTGTCTGCCATCAACTGCGTAAGGGTGTAAATCAGGGTTGATTTTCCGCTGCCACTCTCGCCAACGATACCGACAATCTGTCCCCTGGGTATACTGATCGCAACGTTTTTCAGCCCTTGAATACTGCCGCCAGCCATCTCAAAAGAAACGCTGAGGTTGTTCACTTCAATGATATTTTCACTCATTCTCTATACATCCTTACGCAGCTTTGGATCGAAGATATCTCGAAGTGACTCGCCGAGAAAGGTGAAGCCTAACGTAGTGAGAATCAGTGGTAAGCCACCGGCGATAATCAGCCAGGGTGTGTTACGAATATAGGAGTAACCATCGTTGATAATAGAACCCCAACTAGGTGTTGGCGGCTGAATACCTAAACCTAAAAAGCTCAAACCGGCTTCTATAGTGATAACTATGGGTATATCCATACTGGCAAGTATGATCAATTGGCCAATAACATTGGGTAGCATGTGACGAAACAAAATACGTCCCGTACTCGCGTTCATCGCGCGCCCAGCAAGAATGAACTCTTGCTGGGCCAGCGCCTGTGTCTGGGTCCGCACTACGCGACCGTAGATGGGGATAGAGGTAATCACAACCACTAAGATGATCGTGCTGATGCTAGGGCCGGTGAGGGTTACTACCGCCAGGGCAAAAATAATGGTTGGAAATGAGCGCACCACATCAAAGAGCACGATGATCAGGTTGTCCAGCCAGCGCGGACCAAAACCAGCCAGCAGCCCCAGCAACAAACCAAAGCCCATCGCCAACGCAATCGAAAAAATAGCAACTTGGAGTGCTATCTGACCACCGAAAAGCACGCGCGATAACGTGTCTCTACCCAACTGATCGGTGCCTAGCCAATGTGCCATGCTAGGTGCTTGCAGCCGGTTCATTACATCAAGTGCGACAGGATCATGCGGCGCAATAAAGCTGGCAAATAAAGCGCTGAAAATAATAGTGGATGCTAGTACTAACCCTATCAACCCCAATGGTTTTTGGGTCAAGCGCTTCAACGTATCAACTAATACCTGCAGTTTCGAAGGGGTACGGTTCACTGTTACGTCACTGTGCATGGTGTTTTTTTGAGTAATTTGACTCATAATTAGCTCCTAATTCTGAGCGCGAATTCGCGGATCTAGCAATGCATTGATGAAATCGGCAAAGGTTGTTGCCACGACGAATAAACCGGTAGTCACCAGTACGCATCCCATCACTACTGGATAATTTCGGGTGCTTACCGCATCAAAAATCAATTTACCAATACCGGGACGCGCAAATACAATTTCTGCAAAAAGCGAAGCCGAAAGTAAATAGCCAATCCCAACACCTAATAGAGTAACGGTGGGTAAAATGGCTAAACGCAATGCATAGCGAAATATTATCCAGCGCGTAGGTAGGCCAAACGCTTTAGCGGTGCGAATATGGTTGCTGCCCAAAACTTCTAACATCGAAGCGCGTACTAAACGGGATATATAACCTACCCAACCGAGGCCGACGGCGAACGCAGGTAAAACTAGATGTTCCAGCTGACTTAAAATATCACCACTTTCGCCAGGTCCTATGGCTGGTAGCCACTGCAGTGTGACCGAAAAAATCAATAAACTGTAGATCGCAACGACAAATGAAGGGATGGCAATAGTACTAACCGACAGCACGCCAGCAATAGTGTCGAACCACGTATTGGCATAGACCGCCGAATAACAACCGAGGGGAATACCTATCAATGCAGCCCAAATCACGCTACTAAAAATCAAGGCTAAGGTCCATGGCAGTTGCTCACCTATGATTTCGGTCACATCGCGCTTACTAAAAAAGTCGTAACCTAAATCACCTTGTAAAATATTGCCAAAGAAACTAAGCACTTGAATATAGATAGGTTGATCTAATCCCATTTTTATATAAAGCGCAGCTTTCATTTCCTCTGTCGCTCTAGGCCCTAAAATAATACTGGCTGGATCTCCAGGAATGGCATGTATCATGAGATAGAGCGCGGTGACAGCCAGAACTATTATCAGTAGTGCAAGCACGCTGCGCTTAAGTAAAAACAACCACATAGTAAAACCTTTTGCTGTTTTTTAACTAAGAGTATATCGCCGCATTAAATATGCAAACGATTATAAAAAAACGAGCTTCTGGGGAGTTTGTATCACCCAGAAACTCAGCGTCTTCCTAAGGATTACTCTTAGTTAGCAGGCTTGAAATGGCGATACAGTGGGCGACCGTCGGGGCGTAAACCGGCCTTGACACTGTTGCGAATTACCAGAGGTTGAGCTTCATGAGTAATAAAACGGTATGATCCCGACTCTTCCATCAAATCTTGCATACGCTGGTACATCGCTCCACGCTTAACAATATCTCCTTCAGCTTTTGCCAGTTCATTTAACCGATCATACTCAGTGCTGGAGAAACGCTCCCAATTCCAAATACCTTTCTGTGCTGTCGTGTAGTTTGTTGCAGCGTAAGATGGATCCGGCACCATTGAATAGCGGTTCAGGATTAGTTCTATATTTTTCCAGCGATCCCCTGATTTTTCAGAACCTAAGGTCCAGAATGATCCCGCTTCGTGCTGATTAATATTAACTTTCACTCCGATTTGAGATAGATTCGCTTGAATCACCTGTGCCGTTGTCACGTTTGTTGCCTTGTTCAGTACATCCAAACTGACCTCAAGATGGTCGACACCCGCCTTTTTCAGCAATGCTTTCGCTTTATCGAAATTCGCCTTTGGAGGAATTAACGCTTTCTCACGATGGCCAATCAAGCCTGGCGCCAAGATACCGGTAGAAGGTTTCGCTTCACCAAAATAAGACGCTAGCATAATCGATGGAATATCAATCGCGTACTGAATTGCCTGGCGGACCCTTAGATCTTTTAGTTTCGAATTTTCACCGTTAATGCCAACCCAAACGTAAAACAGTGAAGGGTACACTTCCATTTTGCTGTTTTTTGGCGGAGAGTTCTTATAGCTTTGCACTGAACTCATGCTGATGCGAGTGAAATCTAGGTTCCCTGCTTCAAAGGCAATTTCTGCGGTTTTCTCATCGTCAATCTGGTTGATATGAATTTCTTTGTAGGCCGCCGCTTCCCCGTAGTAATCTGGGTTGCGCTCTAGTACAACTTTTTGCTTGGGCTTCCACTCTTTTACCTTGTAAGGCCCAGAGGTCGCCGGTGGCTGAGTCGTATAACTGCCTACGGACTCAAATCCTTGCTTCGAGATAATATTACCAGCTGCATAGCTCAACGCTAAATTCCACAGAGGTTGATAAGGTTTATTCAACACAATTACACCGTTGTATTTATCGATGACTTGCACTTCTTTTAATGCGCCACCCCAATCGGCAGAAGCTGCTGGGTTCTCACCAAAAGCGGCTCTTTCGAAAGAAAATTTCACATCTTCAGTGGTCATTTCACCAAACCCATTACTAAATTTAATGCCCTCTTTAAGCTTGAATTTAATATGAGTTGCATCCACTTGTTCAATATATTCAGCCGCCTGAAGCTCCCACTCCCAATTATTACCAGGTTTGAAATAAATTAACTTACTAAAAATAGCCCCCATCACATCTTCATCTACAGCGTTTAAGTAATTGGAGGGATCTAGTGTCGTAATATCAAGATAACTTCGGCTTTGTAAAATCTGATTGGATTCAGCGGCAAAGCTTGTATGGCTCAATATGCTTAGGCCGACAATAGAACTTGCCAGTAACAGTTTTCTTCTGGATAGCTTAAGTAAGTCTAGCTTTGATTGAGGCATTAATTTACCTTCCCTTGTTTTTTTATTTATTAGGTGAGAATTATGTGTTGCACTTTTTATACATTAATTAGTACTGAATGTTAACAGGTCCTCTTGGGCCTAACCTAACATTAGGACGTAAGTTTTTATAGTGTAGAGCCTCTAATCGACAGGGGTGTAGTCCTGGCGACTCGACCATTAACAGATGTTCACTAATGGGTTCAAAAGCCGCACGGTAATGCACAGTACTTTTAACAATGAGTAATTTAACTGTTGTCGGGTCTATATTTAGATGATAATAAAGCGCTAAGTCCGTACAGGCATAACGCAAACTGGTCACTATTACTTGAACATCGCAATACGTACTCACAACTTTGAGCAGTGCGACATTGCCCAACTCAACTCTACAGCCTTCGTACATAACACCAATACAGGTAAAGGCACCGTCCCCCAGTGCCATTACTTCAAATTGTGCAGTGAAAGGGCTGAGTGAGGCTTCTCCATCACAACCGCCCAGAGCAAGTGAAAGTCGTGCACCGACCCCTGCTTGATGAGCACACTGCACTGCCTCGGCATCACACAATGCGGCTAAAACGGCGTTCTGAGCGTGGGCCGCAACTAAATCAACTAAGATACCCGTCGTATTACCACTGCCGCCCGCGCCGGGGTTATCTTGTACATCTGCGATAACAACGGTATGTGTATCGGGCAACTTTGCAGCAATGGCCAGCGCCTGATCGGTTGTTAATAATTCATCTTCGAATGCGGGTTCAGCCGCCAAGACAATAGTGTAAAACTGTTCGCACACCTGATCAACGACCATTTGATCTGTACCAAAAATACTGATGCTAGCTCCACTGTTTCTAATATCAGCAGGGGGAAACCCCATTGCAAATTCAATATTAGTAATACCAGGAGATTTTTCTAATAGCGCGAGCTGTGCAAACAACTCAATATTTGGCGCAGAGCCTGTGTGTTGAGAAGATAATGGAATTAAATAAGGTATTTGGCGAAAAGCTTTACAAGGCATCTCGCCTCTTTGGTGCTGCTCAAGTAACTCGAGACATCTAGCCCCTGTCTGTGCCATATCTAGATGGGGATACGTGCGATAGATAGCGAAAGCATCTATATCATTGACGAACGTTTCTCCGACGTTAGCGTGAAAATCTAAGCTCGCAACGATGGGAAGCCGAGGACCCAGCAACGTGCGGATACGGCGTACTATTTCCGCTTCACCGTCCTGATAGCTTTCAGTCACCATGGCACCATGTAAATCGAGGAACAGCGCATCGATATTAGAGACCGCCTCAATGCCTTCCAGTACCTGTTGCATGATGGTTTCAAAAGCGTGATTGCTCACCTTTCCAGCGGGCTCAGCAGAGCACCAGTTCACTGGGATAACCTGGTGGCCACGACGGAGTGCCTCTTGAATAAAACCTTCGCTGGCGATATTCAACCCCGCCAGTTCATTACATACTTGCTGCCCAATTAGCATCCCCGGCCAGCCATCAGCCTGCAAGAAATCTCGGTACTCGGTCAGCTGAGAAGAAAAAGTATTGGTTTCGTGCTGAAAACTGGCAATTGCTATACGCATATGCATCTCTAAATATTTTTTTATTATCCCACTGCATTAAGACGGTGGTGAAGTCAATTTCAATTTACTATACAGGCTATTTCGAATACTAAATATTCGCGAGAGACAAACAGATGACGCGAGTTGACGCGAAAGCGATTCAGCTGTATATTGACGCTAGTTGACGCTACATTTTCAATTAGGAGGCACTAATGACTGACGATTTAGCACTAAATCTTAGAACGCTTTGTTCTTATTACCCTTCTATTTCTCAAGTGTGCAAGTTAGCGAAAATAAATCGTCAGCAATTCAATAAATATCTAGGAAGTCAAAGTGTTCCATCGTTGAGTACACTGCGCAAAATTAATGATTTTTTTGGCTTACAAGATGAAGAGTTATTTCTAGTTCACTTCGAGTTTAAGCAGTTAATTAACAATCAACCACGCCACAATAAAACAGTAGAAAAAAATGCGCTGCAACCAATATTGAACAGTGTGATACGCAGTGCTAATCAGTCCGAGCAGTTGCTTAAACCTTACCTTGGAGTCTATCACGATTACTACTGCTCACCTTCAAATAGAGGGCAGATACTGCGGGGGCTTATTTATATATACCAGAAAGACGGGATAACTTTTACTAAATCGATCGAGCGGTTACCTTATAAAGATAAAGATAAAAACCGTCACTTTAGTGTCAAATATCACGGTATCGTACAGATGATCGAAGGTAGGTTGGTGTTTACTGATATAGAAACACGCACGCTCAATAACTGGGGGCAGCGTATCTACTATCCTGCTAATCGCACTCGTATTGATATTCTCTATGGCTTAACCCTCGCCATTTCTGGAGGTCTTGAACATCAACCGTTTTGCTCGCATGCGGTCATAGAAAAACTAGATGATGACTATAGTATTAAGCAGGCCATTCAATTATGCAGCTTGTACCCACTGGATAGTCCAGACATCAGGACTGAGATCAAAGAAA
>JBLHND010000045.1:0-21532 GCA_047622605.1 Motiliproteus sp.
CCGCGTCTTCTCGCGTGTGCCTTTAAATCGCTTGGCCGTCGGCTGTTCGGTTTCTTCCTGGTCCGTTACGTCTTCTTCGGCCATGCTAGCCGGCTCCCATCAACAGGCGGCTGACATAGCCCAGCACCTGCTCTGACAGGCGCTGGTACTGGCCCAGAAATCCCCCCAGGCTAACCCAGGTAATAAACAGGCCGAACAACATGGTAAAAGGAAAACCGATGGCGAAGATATTCAGCTGGGGCGCGGCCTTGGTCATGATGCCGAAGGCAAAATTGACGATCAGCAGCGCTATCACCGCCGGCAGGGCCAGCAGCACGCCACCGGCAAACATCCAACTGCCCGCCGATGCAACCTGCCACAGCACGGAACCGGGCAACGTCTCGCCGACCGGCAGCATATAAAAACTACCGACGATCACATCGATCAACACCAGGTGACCGTCCATTGCCAGAAACAGCATCATCACCAGCATTAGATACAACTGCGACAACACCACCACCGTGACCCCGTTGGTCGGATCCGAAGTAGACGCGAAACCTAAACCCATCTGTGATGAAATCAGCTGCGCGGCGACAATAAACACCTGGAATAGCACCTGGACGATAAAACCCAGCGCAGTCCCTATCAGCATCTGCTGCACCACGATCATAAAGGCCGCAGGGGAGAGCCCCTCATAGACAGGCATCGGCGGCAGCAGGGGGGCGACCAGCATCGTGACCACCACCGCCAGCCCCAATCGAATCCGCGCAGGAACCAGCTGCGTACCCAATACCGGCACCGCCATAAAGAAGCTGGTGATCCTGAACAGTGGCCACATAAAGCGATTCATCCACTCCACCAACTCGGGAATACTCAGCTCCAGCATCGGTCTAACCTAACCGATCAGCAAGAAGATGCGGTGAACCAGGACGCTCTAGAATACTGAGTTTGATCATCAAACTAGCCGATCAGAAAGGGGATATTGTGAAACAGAAAATCGAAATAGTCGCTAATCTCAGCAACGATCCAGGGCCCCGTCCACATCAGGGTCGCGATGGTCATCAGGAAGCGCGGTAGAAAACTCAGGGTCTGCTCATTAATCTGCGTGGCTGCCTGAAAGGTTGCTATCAATAAACCCAGCAACAGACTCGGAACGATCAGCACCGCGACGATAACGATAATCAGGAAGAAGGCTTCCCGATACAGATCCAACACCACTTCGGGCGTCATAGCAGCCTCTCCTAAGTGCCGAAGCTAGCGGCCAGGGTGCCGATAACCATCGCCCAACCATCGACCAGCACAAACAACATCAGTTTAAACGGCAACGAGATAATGACCGGTGACAGCATCATCATACCCATCGCCATCAGCACACTGGCGACCACCATATCGATAATCAAGAACGGAATATAAAGCATAAAGCCGATCTGAAACGCGGTCTTTAACTCACTGGTCACGAACGCGGGAACCAGAATACTCAGCGGCAGATCTTCAGGCGATTGAAAGGGACCTCGCCCGGAGATCCGCACAAACAACGCCACATCATTCTCGCGCGTCTGCCTGAGCATGAAACTATGAAAAGGCTGTACTGCCGCCTCAAGCGTCTCGAGTGTGGTTAATTCCTCATTGAGATAGGGCTGCACCGCCTCGGTATTCACCCGCTCCAACACCGGCGTCATAATAAAGAAGGTCAGGAACAGCGCCAGTCCAACCATGATCTGGTTCGAGGGTGTCGACTGCAATCCCAGCGCCTGACGCAAGATAGCGAAGACGATGATGATGCGTGTAAAGGAGGTCATCATCATGATGATCGCCGGCAGGAACGTCAGCATCGTCATCAGAATGAGGATCTGCAGCGTTACCGAGTAGTTTTGCGAACCATCGGCACCGGTGGTAAGCGTGACCGCCTCGATACCACCCATCTCGGCCAGGACCGCTCCGGGCAGGAAGGCCAAGAGCACGGCCAGCAACCCCTTGATCACCCATCCCTTAAACACCACGTCTTTAAACATCGCCAGAGTCCGCATCCGCCTTCGCGGACCCTGCCGATGCCTTGGCCTTGGCGCGCTGCAACCACTGTGAAAAAGGAGGATTGGCGACCGCCGGCACCTCAATCAGCGGCTCGTCAAAGCTCTGCAGCAGATTAACGCGCCCTGGTGCTACCCCCAGCAGTAACTGCTGGGAACCGGCCTGCACCAGCACCACCCGTTCACGGGTACTCAGCGGTAGCGTGGCGACGACCCTGAGTCCTTGCTGGGAAAAACCACCCGCCACCCCACTGCGCCGAACCAGCCAGGCAAGCCCCATAAAGACCAGTAATACCAGGACCAGCCCGGCGAGCAACTGGCCCAGCACTGCAAAATCAAAGCCTTCGATAACCCGACTCGCCGGTACCGGCCTGACTAGCGCGACGCTCTTAGCCGCGCTGGAAACGGCATTGGCAGCCGCATTAGAAAACGCAGCACCAGAGACCACGCTGGAAACTGCACCAGAAACAGCACTGGACGCCGCACTAAAGACAGGGCCGGACCAGAGCCCGGCAATAAACACTCCGCAGCATCGAATCAACGCAGTTTCCTGATCCGCTCTGACGGGCTGACCACATCGGTCAGGCGTATCCCGAAGCGATCATTAACCACCACCACCTCGCCATGGGCGATCAGCGTCCCATTGACTCGCACATCCAGTGGTTCACCGGCCATCCGGTCCAGTTCGATGACCGACCCCTGACTCAACTGCAGCAGGTTGCGAATAGCGATCTCGGTACTCCCCACTTCCATCGTCAGGCTGACCGGAATATCGAGAATGACATCCAGATCCGGATTATCGCCTCCTGACTGCGGTCGTGAGTCATCGACCAACTCATTGAGACCTACTGCCTGGGCCTCAGGCTCGACATTCTGCTCGGCCATCGCCTGCGCCCAGACATCATCCGCATCATTGCCCCCCGAGGCTTCCTTGTCCTCTATCGCGGAGGCCCACTCATCCGCCATCGCCTGCTCTTCAGACTTGGAGCTACCTTTCTTGTCACTCATGCCACAGCACTCTCAAGAAAATTACTTGGATTTTTCATATGAATTAGCCTCTTGATTCAGCCACCTGAACCCGCCACCTAAACCCGCCACCCGAACTGCCATCGATCGACGACTATCTTTTATGTTTAATCTCGGCAACGATCTTGGCGGCCAGATTGCGCCGCGACAGGCCCAGCTTGCACGTGAAGGTCGGTACGCCATTAGCGGTCAGGGTCAACAACTCGGGGACCTCCACGGGTATCACATCACCCACATCCATCTTAAGCACGTCACGCAGGGAGATCTGTCGTTTAGCGACGCACATCTCCAGGTTCACCTGGGCATCCATAATGTCCTCGCGTAACGCCTTGACCCAGCGATCATCCTTATCTTCGGAATCACTCTGGGTCCCTGCATCCAGAATCTCTCTGATCGGCTCCAGCATCGAGTAGGGGATAGTGATGTGAAAGTCCCCGCCGCCGCCGTCCAGCTCTATATGAAAACTGCTAACAACCACTACTTCACTGGGGCTGACGATATTAGCCATGGACGGGTTTACTTCGGAGTTAATGTATTCAAAATCGACCTTAAACACCGGGCCCCAGGCCTCACGCAGATCGATAAATATCTGGTTTAACAACATGCGTACGATACGGTTTTCGGTCGGCGTAAACTCACGCCCCTCGATTTTAGCGTGACGCCCATCACCGCCGAAGAAGTTATCCACCAGCTTAAAGACCAGCTTGGCATCCATAATAAACAGACTGGTGCCGCGCAGCGGGCGGATCTTGACCAGATTCAAACTGGTCGGAACATAGAGGGTATGGACGTACTCGCCAAATTTAAGGATCTGCACCCCACTGACGGAAACATCGGCACTACGGCGTAAAAGATTGAACAAACTGATGCGGGTATAGCGGGCAAACCGCTCGTTGATCATCTCCAGAGTCGGCATGCGACCCCGAACAATTCTATCCTGACTGGTCAGGTCATAGGGGCGGGCACCCTCGATCTCTTCATCGGCCTCAGTATCTATATCACCGTCATCAACGCCGTGTAGCAGCGCATCGATTTCGTCTTGAGACAGTAGGTCTTGAACGCTCATGGCTACTGCAACCTATTGCATCACAAAATTAGTGAAGAATACTTCTTCGACACCAGGACGCTGAATCTCACGCTCCAAGACCTCCTGGACCTTTTGCCCCGATACCTGGCGTAGCCGCTCTTTGCCTGCGGCCGTCTGAAGTTCGCTAAAGTCCTGGCTGGAATAGAGCCTCGACAGTTCATGGATCACCAGCGGCATATGCTTGGCTAACGCATCGGCAACGCTTTGTTCCCGGGTCATCGCTTCGGCATAGATCTGTAGGAAACGCTGACGACCGCTCTTCTCTGGCAGGTTGGCGATAAAAGAAGGCTTGCCACCCAGGGTCCGCAGTTTGACGTAGATCGCCTCCTGACGAACCTCCACAACCGGCTCCGAGCCTTCGGATTCCAGATTCGCTCCAAACAAAAACCACAGAGCCCCGGCCACCCCTACCAACAAGACGACCGTAAACCCTATAATAATAAATAGCTTAGGCGATTTTTTTTTACTTTTTCCCGACTCTTCTTCTGGGTTTAGCTCTTCAGCCATAACATCCTCAAACCTACTTCTATGCCTCTAACAGAGACCTTGTTTGAACTCCAGACTACCTTAGCAAACCTGGCACTATAGCATGAAATCGGCGTCCGGCAGCCTCCCAGGGTCACGCGTAATAATCGACCAGGGCGACCGATTTTTGCACCCATGGCAGGCCTCCTGCCTGCTGATCATTGACCTCTGACTCA
Organism: Motiliproteus sp.; assembly: GCA_047622605.1. Lineage (GTDB taxonomy): Bacteria > Pseudomonadota > Gammaproteobacteria > Pseudomonadales > Balneatricaceae > Motiliproteus. Next base: position 4,821 of record JBLHND010000045.1, read on the forward strand.
GCACTTGCGCCCCCGGTATCCGCTTGGCTATCGTCGCTGGCACTCTGGGACTGAGACTGATCCGAGACATCGGCCTGACCTAACTGCAGCCCGCCTTCGGCCAACATCTCACGCAGCCGGGGCATCTGCTGCTCCAGCGCCTCACGTACATGCGCATGGGGGCTGGCAAAGCTCAAACTGGCCTGATCACCCTGTAGGGTCAGCCTGATCCTGAGACTCCCCAGCTCCGGCGGATCGAGCCGCAACTCTGCGGTGCTGATATTTTGCCCCGCCATCATACTGATACGTTCTGAGGCGGCAGATGTCCAGGCCGGGCTCCCGAAACGCTGGCCGAACCCAGGCTGTGCCGCAGTCGTGCTCGTTGCCGCGCTCGTTGCCTGATAGGCCTGCTGCAACTGCGCTAGGCTGGCAGACTGATTCGCCGCAGATAGCGCTACAGCCTCCCCTCGCTCTGCGACCAGCTGCGAGCCCAGCATCCCTTTAAAGGCCGCTTCGCTCTGCACCAGCCTCTGCCCCTGCGCGAAAACGGCATCGCGCAGCTCCTGCCAGCGAGCCAGACCCTGCTCCCGCACAGCGTCACGCCGCCCCTCCTGACCCGTCTCTCCCCGCGAGTCCCTGTCTGCAGCGGACTCCGCTCCGGAGCTTGCCAGGGTGCTGCTTGCTGACTGAACATCCGCGGTTGCCGAACTGCGACCGCCGGCGCCAGGCGACTCCAGACCTGCGCCAGCCTTCCCGGCCTGAGCGCCGGCTAATACTTGAGACGCAAGCGGCGCCAGCTCTGGGGAGGCGTTCCTATCAGCAGGATCGACACCCACAGGGAGGCCCTCTGCGCCGAGTTCATTGGCGGCTAAGGCTTCTTGCGCATCAGAGCGATTGCGTATTTGTTCTGCCAGCTGCAGCAACGCATCGATGGAGCCCGGATCGACACTCACCAGAGCCTGATCCTCAGCACCCAGCGTACGCATCAACTCCAACAGCGCTGCCGGCACCTCGGCCTGATCCGCAGGTGTCAGCTCGCCCTGCAGCTGCTCGGCAAAGTCGACCAGTTCATTAAGCAGCTCCGACGGCAACGCCTCACCGTCTTGCGGCAATCCGGAGCCGTCTGCCTGACCCTGAGTCTTATCAAGCAGCGCCTGTAACTGCTGCATGATTTGCGCATACAGCTGATCCTCGCCACCGGCTGCCTCACTAACCGCACCCATGGCGCCGTAACGCGGCGCGGCCTGGGGTGCTGCGGCCGTCATCATCGACATCGAAGCCATCTAACTCTCCTTATAAGCCTACCCTGAATGAGTCTATCCAGCACTCTCTACCAACACGTTCTCTCTAGATGCCTTGCAAGGACAAGGCCAATCCAGGACAAATGTTTGCTTAATCGCGCCTGAGACGCAACAAGGCCAGCTCGTCCATCTGCCGCTGCAACGACTTATCCTCCTGCTGCTGTTCCTGCTGCCGGCTGCGCTGGATCAAAGATTCCATGGCACGCTCACGCCCACGCGCCAGCTGCCAGGCCTGCTTGGTATAGGTCAGCGTCTGCTCGCAAAACGCTATCTGCTGGTGTTGCTGCTCCAGCGCATCGACCAGCCGTTGCTTGAAGGATTGCAACCGCTGCAGCTTCTCGATAGTCACCCCGGCCTGGCCCGTTTGCAGCAGGTCGTGCTGATACTCCTGCAGATAGTTCTGTAACTGCAGCAATTTCTGCTGTTCAGCCTGCAGCTGCTGCTGCGCCTGGCCCAGCTGTAACTCGGCCTGCTTCTTACGCTGTTCCGCCAGGCTCTGAACCGGCTGCAAGCGTCGGGATTTCTTCATCAGCAGGGACTCCTAACAGCCACTATTTCGAGGGGCGTTTGATCGCGAGGTTCGCCTGCTTAGAATCCAGGGCCGGCGGGTTTAAGACCTGGTGCAGCTTCTGCACACTCTCGCTAAAGGTGACCTTCTCATCGAGCCCTTGCTGCAGGAAGGCGCGAAAATGCGGCACCCGCTCTATCGCTCTATCTATCTCAGGATCAGAGCCGGGCTGATAGGCCCCGACACTGATCAGATCGCGATTCTGTGAATAACGGGAATTGATCTGTTTAAGCCGCTGCGCCATCGCCAGATGCTGCGCCGACACCACCTGTGGCATCGCCCGACTGATCGAGGCTTCGACATCGATCGCCGGATAGTGTCCCTCTTCTGCCAACTGCCGCGACAGCACGACATGGCCATCCAGAATGGCGCGCGCCGCATCGGCAATCGGATCCTGCTGATCATCACCCTCGGTAAGCACCGTATAGAATGCCGTAATAGAACCGCCACCCTCGGCACCATTGCCGGCCCGCTCCACCAGCTTCGGCAGCCGAGCAAACACGGAGGGCGGGTAGCCCTTGGTTGCCGGTGGTTCCCCCACCGCCAGGGCGATCTCGCGTTGCGCCTGGGCGTAACGAGTCAGCGAGTCCATCAGCAACAACACATTCTTACCCTGATCGCGAAAGTGCTCGGCAATGCGCGACGCCAGCTCCGAGGCACGCAGCCGCATCAACGGCGAGTCATCGGCTGGAGATGCCACCACCACCGCTCGAGCCAGGCCCTTTTTGCCCAGGCTATGATCGATAAACTCCCTGACCTCTCGACCCCGCTCCCCGATCAGCCCGACCACGATGATCTCGGCCTCGGTAAAACGGGTCATCATCCCCAGCAGCACACTCTTGCCGACGCCCGAGCCTGCAAATAAGCCCATCCGCTGGCCACGGCCGACCGTCAGCAGCGCATTGATCGCCTTGATGCCAACGTCCAGAGTCTGGCTGATCGGTTGGCGTGATAACGGATTAATTTGCGGACCACGCAGCCCCACTTCCGCCTCGGTCAGCAGCGGCCCCTTACCATCGAGTGGCTGACCCGAGCCATTGAGCACTCGACCTAACAACTGCGGCCCTACCGGTACGTTACTACTGCCACTCATCGGCACCACTTTGGCCCCCGGATAAAGCCCCTCTACCGGCACCAGAGGCATCAGATAGAGGCTGTCATTGCCAAAGCCGACCACTTCGGCCTCGACCTGGGTATCCGCATCGACCTCGATTCGACAATAACTGCCGACCGCCAGCCGCAGACCCCTCGCCTCCAGAGTCAGACCTACCAGGCGGGTGATACGGCCCTCAACCAACGGTAACGGCGAGCGTAGCGGTCGACGACTGAGGAGCTGCAGACGCTCAACCAGCGACAGCATCAGACTCGCCTTTTTTAATAGCAGCAGCCGACTCTGATCCCGCCAGCAGCTGCTCTACCACCTGAGTAAAGCGTTTCTCTACCGTGAAATCGAGAAAACTGCACTCCCCACGCACCCTTATTCCGCCCCGCAACAGCTGCGGATCAACCGCGATCTCCCAGTGGGCCCGCTCCTGCTGACAGAGCTCTCGCAACAGGGCTTCATCATCGGCATGGACAAAGAAACACAGCTGCTGAGCCTGTTGCGGCAAGGCCGCCAGCGACTCTTTCAGCGCCTGGCGCAACAGCTCCGGACGCGTCGCTAACTCCTGCTTAGTGACCGCCTCGGCGGTATCGACTACCAGCCTCAGCAACGCCTGTTCGAGACCCGCGAGCTGTTGCTCCAGAGGACGTTCCAGCGCATCCAACATCGACTGCAAACGCCCCTTGAGCTTGTTGATTTCGGCGTCGGCTTGCTGGTAAGCCGCCTTATAACCCTCAGCCTTTCCCGTCTCCGCCCCCTTCTGATGACCCTCCCTGCGCCCTTCCGCCAGACCCTGGGTACGTCCCTGCTGCTGAGCCTGGGCGCGCAGCTTCTCCATTTCTGCAACGGTCAGCGGCCCGCTGCTGACCCGGATACTGGCGTGCGGAGCCGCCGCCGCTGCAGAATCCTGCTGTTCATTAAAGGGGGAACGAACCACGTGAGCACCAGCGACCTCAGGAAAAGCCCAGGCCTGCAACGGCGGAAGATCGCGAGCGGATATCAAGTCGTCGGGGTTGTTGTTATTGCCCACAGCTACCTCAAATTGACTCCGCAGAGTCACTGGCAGGCCTCTGAATGTGACCTGCGTTGCCAATACATGTCGACGACTCGCCAGGAGGCCGACCGGGAACAGCCGGATCTATTCGGCAACGGTTCGGCAACGGTTCGGCGCTGCCGAGTCGCTCAGCCTTAAGTCCGGCAGCGGTCAGACCATCGCGGCGCCACCGCCACCTAGGACCAGTTCGCCTTCATCCGCCAACCGTCGGGCCACGACCAGAATCTCTTTCTGCGCTTTTTCAACATCACTGACCTTAACCGGCGGCGCCGCTTCCAGATCATCGCGTAACAACTCAGCGGCCCGCTTGGACATGTTCTTGAAGATCTTCTCCTGCAGCGCGGTATCGGCTCCTTTCAGCGCCAGGATCAGAATGTCCGTCGAGATCTCACGAAGAATGACCTGAATACCCCGATCATCGACATCCGCGAGGTTCGCAAACACAAACATCAGATCCCTGATCTCGTTGCCAAGATCTTCATCCACCTCATTGATCGATTCCATCACCGAGGATTCGGTCGAGGTATCAAAAAAGTTCATGATATCCGCCACCACCTTAATCCCGCCCATATTGGTGGTCTTCGTGGAGCCCGCACTCGAGAACTGCCGCTCCAGGATATCATTGAGTTCTTTGAGTGCATTCGGCTGAACCGTTTCCAAGGCGGCGATACGCATCAGGATATCCAGACGCACACGCTCGTCGAAGTAGCTCATCACCTCCGCGGCCTGATCGCTATCGAGATACGAGACCACGATCGCCTGGATCTGAGGATGCTCATAGCGAATCACATCGGCAACCTGACGCGCCTCCATCCACTTAAGGGTATCGAGTCCGCGGGTATTTCCGCCTTCCAGAATCCGGTCAATAACACCTGCCGCCTTGTCGGCACCCAGCGCCTGAGTCAGCACCGAACGTATATAGCCATCGGCCCCGATCCCCAGCCCGGTTTGATTACCGGCACTGTTAAGAAAGTCGGTCATCACCATCTCAACATGGTCCTGCTGCACATTCGCCAGCGCAGCCATAGCCCCGCCGATACTCTGCACCTCTTTGGGCCCCATGTGCTTAAGCACCTCGGCCGCATCACTCTCGCCCATGCTCATCAACAGGACCGCCGAGCGCTCCAGCGCGTTTAACTTACGACTACTGCTCATCGGCTAACCATTGCTTGACCACGTTTGCCACCCTGGCCGGGTCCTCGGCAACCAACGTCCGTACCGCATCAATCTGGCGCTGGTAGGAATCATTAGGCCCCGGCAACAGGCTCTCGCCGGAAACGCCCAGCTCGGTTTCCTCCCCAAAGCCGCCGCTTATGCCCTCGAGTTCGCCGCCGGAAACCTGATCAGCGGGTGACGAGGACATCGATAAATTTTTCAAAATAGGACGTAACACCCCAAACACCAGCACCAGCACAAACAACACCGCCCCGCCCTGTTTCGCCAGAGACCAGAACCAGTCCTGCTCCCAGATAGCCACCTCAGGCATCGCTGCCATAGGGTCCGGTTCGGCGAAGGGCGTATTGATGACGTTGACGCTATCACCCCGTGCTGCCGAATAGCCGACTGCGTCGCGCACCAGCAGGGTCAATCGCTTGAGATCGTTCTCATTCCAGGGTCGCCGAGTGACCTCCCCACTGGCCGGATCGCGCCGAACCAGATCGTCGACAGCAACCGCGACGGTTAACCGCCGCATTCGACCTTGCTGATGCTTGGTATAGCTGATCGTACGATCGAGCTCGTAGTTGCGCGTAGACTGGGTCTTCCCACTCTGGCCATTACTCGAGCCCCCAACTCCGGCTGCAGCCCCACGCTCAGGCGCGATTGCGGCACCCGGCGGCTGATTAGCCAACGCACCAGGCACCCCTCCCCCGGCGGCAGAACCTTGGCTGCTTTGAGTCATCGTCTGCTCCGAGCGTAATGCCGGCAGATCCGGGCTATAGAGTTCATCGGTTTGCTCTACCGAGGTAAAGTCAACATCCGCAGAAACTTCTGCACGGAACCGTCCCGAGCCGACTACCGGACCCAAAATGCCGCTAACACGTCCGCTAAGCCGCTCTTCGACCTTGCGAATATAGTCCAGCTGCTTAGCGGCCAGGCCCACCTCTTCGTCAATATTACGACTATTGAGCAGCGCGCCCTTCTGATCGACAACCGTCACATCGGCGACCTGTAACTCAGGAATACTGGAGGCCACCAGATTGGCAATCGACGCGACCTGAATCTTAGTCAGCGCATGCCCCCCATAACGTTCAATAAATACCGAGGCTGTGGGCTTGCGAGCATCACGCACAAAGACCGAGCGCTTAGGCAACGCCAGATGCACTCGAGCCGATTTGATCGCCTGCAGGCTCGAAATCGTCCGTGCTAACTCTCCCTCGAGGCCACGCCGAAAACGAGTCTTCTCCATAAACTGACTGGTACCGAGCGATTGCTCTTTATCCAGTAACTCAAAGCCGACCGTATCATTATTCCCCAACCCCTCAGCCGCCAGCTTCAAGCGCGCCTGATGTATCTGATCGGCAGCCACCAACAGCGCACCGCTCGCGTTATCGATTCGATAGGGGATCTGGTTCTGCTGTAACGTATTGATAATCTCGTTGGCATCGAGGTTATTCAGGTCACTCAGCAGCGGCCGATATTCGGTTTCTTGCGACCAGAGCACGACCGCAAAACCTATAGCCACACTGGCTGCCAAGCCGACCATCAAGCCAATTTGGCGAACAACGCCCAGCCGGTTAAAGCCTGCCGCTGCGCCCAGACCAGCCCCCAGGGAGCCCGTCGTTGCCGGTGCGTTATTTACCGCCACTTAGTCAGCCTCCTGATCAGATCGGCATCTTAGAAATATCTTCGTACGCCGCCACTAGGCGGTTACGAACCTGAGTCATCGCCTCAAACGAAATACTGGCTTTCTGCAGCCCGATCATCACCTGAGGGAGATCGACACTCGGATCGCCCCGCTCATAAGCCGTCGACATTTTTTTGGCGCTCTGCTGGGTTTCATTAACACCATCGACCGCACGCTTGAGTAACTCGCCGAAGCCGCCGGCCTTAACCTGACCCACCTCTCCTGGTGCCGCCGCAGGAGCGAAGCCACTTAATTCACCGGCCCCCTGCTGAGCCTGAGATTTCAGGGCTCGCATCTGGCTCAGGACATTTTGAATATCAACTCGCTCAGTTATCATCTCGACCCCCTAAACTCTACCGCTCAATCAGGTGCCAGTATTCTGGCGCAACCTTTCTTAAATAAAAACATCAGCAGCCTAAACGACAATAAAATGTCACTCCTGCGTGGATTTAACAATTAATGCACCTTAGTTGCGCTCTTAGCACTCAATCAAGCAATAATCAGGCCATCCACTAGCTATCAGAGTCGTTTTTTGTCACCCAGGCATGCTGAGCGATTCATAGAGGGGGAGATAATTAAGATTGTCGGACGACACTCAGCCCAAAAAACGCCAACCCACAGGGTGCTGTGTTTCTTTTGTGGGTTAGGCTTTAGCCTGACGATGGCTGCTGCTAGGGAGAAGGTGAGACACCGTGTTTTAGCCGTATATACATCAGCGCGACCGTGATCGCATCGCCCAGGGCCGTATGGCGCTGCAGAATAGGCAGATTCAATTTACTGGCAATGGTATCGAAGCGCAGATCCGTATCTCCACCCACCAACTTCCACTTGATAATATCGTGATAGACATGCGACAGTTCGATCGCCTTATTAGGCAGGCCAAAACCGTAGATCGGCCGTAGAAACTTATCCAGCATGCGCAGATCATAATTGACGTAATACCCCAGGATAGGGCGGTTACCCACGAACGCCAGCACCTGCGCCAATGCCTCTTCGAGCTCGACCCCGTCAGAGAGATCCATCGCCCGAATCTTATGGATCTTGATCGAGTCGCCGGTCAGACTCTTAGGCGGTTTGAGTTTAATATCGAGGCGCTCGCTGGTTTTAACCCGCCGACCTTGGATCCTGACCGCGCCGATCGACAGTATCTCCGCCTTGCTAACGTCGAGACTGGTCGTTTCACAGTCCAGAGAGACTACCTCATCACCCCGATAGGGTTCAAACAGGTAGCCGTAGGGGCCATCGATATACTTTTTCTTTTCTCTATAAATTCTAAATTTACGTAACAATATAATTCTCCATCTAGCAGCCTGTCGGACTTGACCGGTGTTGCGAGGGAAAGACTGCGTTGAGACAGTTTTCGATCTTTTTTGAGGCTACAAATCGGCAGACTGCTTTACTCTAACGCTCCAGATGAAACCGTAATGTCAGTGTCTTCTTAAATTCCTTGACCACCTGCAACGACTCCCGCAGCAGATCCTTATCGAGCCGATTTAGATCATCAGTAAGGATATGATTAGGCGAGTCATTAAAGTCGTCTTGATCCATACGCTTAAGCTGCTGCGACAACCGGATCTGTATAAAGATCGACAGGGCCTCCGACAGATCTCGTCCCTGCTGCTTCTGCAGCACTCCGGTTTCCACCAGACTGTCGATGCGTCTGAAGCTGTTCGTCTCCATGACCCTGTTTTGCAATGCCAGAGTGCGTACACCATGTACTATAGGAAAGATCCCGCCTTTCTTAATATCGATCGCGTTATCCTTGGTTTTAATCCCACCAAAGAAGGTCAGCGGCGTATCAAACGCCAGCGAGGCCTTGGCAAAATGAGAGAAAAACAGCTCATTGTCATGCATCTGCCGGAAAAACCAGTTACGACCGGCCTTAAAGAGCGCCGGATTACCCGCAACCGGCTTGGCATCCACGGCGATGGCCAGATTCATCAGCGCCTCACCATCGGCATCCATCGCCCAGCGATTCATTCGATCAGTCCAGTCACCCAGGTGCTGAACCCAGTAGGGGTTCGATACCATGATATTGCCAGGGCATTCGGGATAACCGAACTCGATCAGGGTCTGGGTGAACCTGGCCAGGACCGCCTCGCGATCCGGCCAATCCAGGCCATCGCGCATAATCACGGCGTTATCCTGGTCGGTCTTCATGATCTGCTCGCCACGCCCCTCACTGCCCATCACGACCAGACAGACATGCGGTAAAATATCGTCGGGCACCAGCAGGGTAAACAGCTTGGACATCACCCGCTCATTCATCGCCGCCACCAGATCCATCGCAAACCGCGCCTTAACTCCCTGCGAGGCCAGCGAACGAATCAGGTCATTAAGCCCCAGTGCGGCGTGCGACAATCCCTCTATGGTGGAGGCACGCTGAATCCGCAAGCCGATCACATGCGAATGGCTGGAGAAGTGACTGAGCACATCCGTCAGCTCGACGATGCCCTTGAGCTGCCCCTTCTCCATGACCACAACCCGCTCTATATGCTGCAAAGTCATCAGAATCAGGGCATTAAACAGGTAGTCACCCGCCTCGACCGTGACCAGGCGATAGCTGGCGATATCGGCCACCGGCGTGGCCAGACTCAGCTCCTTTAACACCACCGCATTCAGCAGGTCCGTGCCGGTGACGATGCCGTGACGCCCGCCCTTTTTCACCAGCACACAGTCGACATGCTGCTCGCGGATCAGCGCGGTCGTCTCCTTGATGGTTGCCTCTGCCGACACGATCAACGGCTCGCGCATCGTCTCGCCGCCGACCTGAGCAAGCATAAACTCGGCCATCCCCTGATCACCGCCCTGCTGCTCATGGATCTCGGTCTTGGCCGCCAGTGTGCGGCTAAAATAATCGCCAAAGCCAGGATTGCTGTAAACCAGCTCCAGCAGCGCCTTGGTCGGCAGGATATGGACGATGCTTTCCTCTTCTGCGACGAAGTTATGAATCGCCTTGCCCGTCAGCGCCGACCAGGCACCAAAATAATCATCGTTACCGTAATGAACGAACACATGCACATCCGAACCGCCTTTAGAGTCAGTTTCGCGCACCCTGCCCTTGAGAATGATAAACAACCCTTCCGGCGCCTCACCGGCCGTGATCAGGTTTTCACCCTTTTGGAAATAACCGATATCGAGACTGTTCTTGAGCAGGGCTAACTCGCTACTTTCAAGCAGACTGAAGGGAAGATTACTGGTATTGAATTCCTGAGCCATCGAACCTAACTCCCATTAAAACACTCTGCAAACAGCACCCGACTAACAGGATACGCTTTGCACAACTTTCAACATTCCAGAGCACAAATAAAAAAGGCACACCGACAATAGTTGCCGGTGTGCCTCGATCGAACAGTGACTAAGTCACCTGATTGTCTTAGTGAGCGTGAGCTTCACCTACACCCCGTGGAATACGGATGCTTTCAACCAGTTCCTGGATTTCAGCAGGTGGCGGAGGAGTCATTGAAGACACGACAAACGCCACGATGAAGTTCAGGATCATACCTACCGTACCGAAGCCCTCTGGCGAGATACCCATGAACAGTTCGTCCTTAGTACCACCCATAAACTTGAAGTAGATGATGTAGGCCATCGTAGAACTAATACCCACGATCATACCTGAGATGGCGCCTTCTCTGTTCATCCGCTTGGAGAAGATACCCATGATAATGACAGGGAAGAACGAAGAGGCTGCCAGGCCGAAGGCCAGTGCCACAACGATCGCCACAAATCCTGGAGGATTGATACCGAAGTAACCTGCAACACAGATCGCCACTACCGCCGCCAGACGAGCAAACATCAGCTCCTGCTTCTCGGTGATATCAGGATTAATGGTTTTCTTGACCAAGTCATGCGCAATCGCGGTAGAGATTACCAGCAACAGACCGGCAGCCGTAGACAGCGCCGCGGCAACTGCACCGGCCGCAATCAAGGCAATGACCCAACCTGGAAGCTGAGCAATCTCAGGGTTAGCCAATACCATGATGTCACGGTCAACATAGATCTCGTTAGCAAACGGCTGCTTGGAAGCATCGAAGCTGCCATCAGCAGGGTTGGTCGTCATCCGTGATCCATTCACGTCAACACCCTCGCCGAAAGTAGGCTTGCCCTTAAAGGCATTACCTGCCGCGTACTGCACCTTGCCGTCGCCGTTAAGATCGGTCCAGGCGATCAGGCCTGACTTCTCCCAGCTCTTGAACCACTCTGGAATTTCTGTGTAAGCAACACCCGTCTTGTCTGGGCCGTTAACCGTCTGGATCAGGTTAAGTTTACCAAACGCCGCCACACCCGGTACCGCAGTGTAGAGAAGAGCGATGAACAGCAATGCCCAGCCCGCAGAAGTACGTGCATCTTTCACCTTAGGTACGGTGAAGAAACGTACGATTACGTGTGGCAGACCCGCTGTACCACACATCAGTGCAGCCGTTACGAAGAACATATCTAGCGTTGACTTACTGCCGGCGGTGTATTCTTTAAGACCCAGCTCGGTAGAGAGCGAGTTAATCGTAGCCAATACCGACTGACCATCTGCCAGAGTAGCGCCCAAACCTGTTTGTGGCAGGATATGACCGGTGATCTGGAACGACAGGAACACGGCAGGAACGGTGTACGCGATGATCAGTACGACATACTGAGCCACCTGGGTGTAGGTAATACCTTTCATACCACCCAATACCGCATAGACGAATACGATCGCCATACCCAGTACTACACCTTCGTTGATGCCCACGCCCAGGAAGCGCGAGAACACGATACCCACACCACGCATCTGACCGGCCACATAAGTGAAGGAGATGATGATGGTACAGATAACCGCAATAACCCGTGCAAAGTTGGAGTAATAACGATCGCCAACGAAGTCAGGTACGGTGAACTTACCGAACTTGCGCAGGTAAGGCGCCAGCAGCAATGCCAGCATTACGTAACCACCAGTCCAACCCATCAGGTAGGCAGCGCCGTCACGTCCCATGAAGGAGATAATCCCTGCCAGGGAGATAAATGATGCGGCTGACATCCAGTCAGCAGCGGTAGCCATGCCGTTTGCGATAGGGTGAACACCACCGCCTGCAACATAGAACTCTTTAGTCGAGCCCGCACGAGCCCAGTACGCAATGCCGATATACAGTACAAAGGATGCACCGATAAACGCATAGTTGAGTAAGTCTTGGGATTCCATAGAGAAACCGTCCTATTAGATTATTGTTATTACAGCGGTTATTCGTGTACGTCGTACTTCTGATCAAGCTTGTTCATAGTTGCCGCATAAGCAACGATCAGGCCGCAGAAAACATAGATGGAGCCCTGCTGAGCGAACCAGAACCCCAGTTGAAATCCAAAGAAATCAATAGTGTTCAGTTCTTCGATAAACAGGATTCCGCACCCATAGGAAACTACAAACCAGACTGCCAGGTAGGTGAAAATAATTTTAATATTTTCACTCCAATAAGCCTGGGCATCTTCTTTTGTAATGCTCATGACACTTTCCTTCTGTTGTTGTTATTAAATTTTCGAGTAGTATTACGATTAAAATCAGGCGTAAAAATCATGCATAAGAAAGTACAGAGTGTAATTTACCAAAGCCCGGCCACAAACAAATCCCCGACTTTAGTCTCTACTCTCGGCAAGCATCAGACCCAGACCCTTATATCTTAAATAAATACCTTTTTATACAAGGCGATGAGAGTTTATCATGGCCCGCCGACAGCCCTGCTAGACCATGGTCTTAAGCGCTACCTATTTAGCTTTGATACTCTAATTTTCATGCCAAACCAACGGTGCGACCTATGCAAGACTCTCTGTTAGACGGTTGGTTTATCATCCTGATCTCGCTGACTTACGTGGGCGTGTTGTTTGTGATCGCATCCTTTGGCGAGCGTCATGCTAAACGCATCTTTAATTCCCGCCTTCGGCCGGTGATCTACAGCCTGTCCCTGGCGGTCTACGCGACGTCCTGGACCTTCTATGGCGCCGTCGGTCGCGCCAGCACCGGCGGCTGGGAGTTTCTGGCCACCTACCTCGGCCCCATCCTGACCTTTGTGTTCTTATGGAAGCTGCTGACCAAGATCGTCCTGGTCAGCAAGCAACAGAACATCACCACCATCTCCGACTTTATCGCTTCTCGCTATGGCAAGAGCCAAAGCCTGGCGATCCTGGTCACCTGCATCGCCGTGCTCGGCATCGTCCCCTACATCGCGCTGCAGCTTAAAGCGGTGGCGATGAGTTACGACGCCCTGACCACGGTCGCCGGCGAAGCCTCCAGCGGCAGCGATACCGCGCTCTTTGTCGCCCTGCTGATGGCGCTGTTTTCCATCCTGTTCGGGACTCGCCACATCGATGCCACCGAACACCACGAAGGCATCGTGCTGGCCATCGCCTTCGAGTCTATCATCAAGCTCTCGGCCTTTGTCGCCGTAGGACTCTATGTCACCTTTGGCCTCTTTGACGGGATCGACAACCTGCTCACCCATGCTGCCGAGGAGCTCTTGAACGACGCCAACTTTCGAATCGATTTCATCGAAAACAGTTTTATCACCGAGACCCTGCTGGCCGCCATCGCCTTTATTTGTCTGCCACGCATGTTTCATGTGTCGGTAGTAGAGAATGCCGATCCTAAGGATTTAAACCTGGCGCGCTGGGTGTTCCCAGGCTATCTGGTTCTTTCCGGCCTGTTTGTTATCCCCATCGCCACCGCCGGCATCCTGATATTCCCTGACGGCAGCGTCGATGCCGATACGTTTGTGCTGACCCTGCCCCTCTATGCCCATCAGAATGCGCTGGCGATCCTGGTCTTTATCGGCGGCCTTTCCGCAGCCACGTCGATGGTTATCGTCGCCACCATCACCCTGAGCACCATGGTCTGCAACGACGTCGTCATGCCGCTGTTATTGCGCATGCCCCGGTTGAAACTCTCTCAAAAGAAGGATCTGGGATCGTTTTTACTCCGGGTCCGCCGTCTGACCATCTTCAGCCTGATGCTGCTGTCCTACTTCTACTACCGCATCTTTGGCGATACCGGCAGCCTGGCATCGTTCGGACTCCTGGCGTTTGTGGCTGTGGCGCAATTTGCACCCGCCATCCTGGGCGCCGTGATCTGGAAACAGGGCAGCCGTCAGGGTGCCCTGGCCGGTATCAGCGCCGGGGTTATAATCTGGCTGTACACCCTGGTACTGCCGATCATGTCGGGAGTCGGACTCATTCCCGACAGTATCCAGGCCATCATTCGGGAGAACCCCTGGCTACACCCCAACGCACTGTTCGGCATCTCCTTCCCTAATGATCTGACCCACGGAACCTTTTGGAGCCTGGCGATCAATATCCTGCTGTTTGTGCTGGTATCGCGTCACTCCAGTCAGCGCCTGATAGATCGTATCCAGGCCAGTAATTACGTCGACTGTCAGAGCGCCACCAGCAACCAGACCTCTCAGACCCTTAGCGGGACTACCACCGTCGGTGATCTGCAACTACTCACCGAACGTTTCCTGGGTGTCAATCGCGCCCGCGGTGCCTTCAACACCTTCGCCGTGCAGCGGGCCGAAGATCCGCCGCTAAGTGGCGACCATGCCTCCAATGCGCTGGTCGGCTATATCGAGCGCCTGCTGTCGGGGGTCATAGGGGCGTCTTCGGCCCGAATCCTGATGGCCTCGACGCTGCGTGGTCGTGACATGCAGCTCGGAGATGTCGTTAGCATTGTCGATGAAGCGAGTAAGGTCTTGAAGTTCAACCGTGCGCTGCTGCAATCGACGATCGAAAACATCAACCAGGGGATCAGTGTCGTCGATCAGCAGCTCCGCCTAGTCGCGTGGAACCGTCGTTATCTGGAGATGTTCGAATATCCCGCCGGCTTGGTCTGCATCGGTCGACCCGTGACCGAGATTTTCAACTACAACGCCAAAATGGGCGAATATGGCCCCGGCGCCATCGGCGCTCATGTCGCCAGACGGGTCGCGATGCTGCAATCAGGCACCTCCAACTCCTATATCCGCTACCGCCAGGATGGCACGGTGCTCGAAGTCCAGGGCAACCCCATGCCTGGCGGCGGCTACGTCAACACGTATCTGGACATTACCGCACACAAACGCACCGAGGAGGCGTTGCGAGAGAGCGAACAGAGCATCCGCCTCTACACCGATAACGTCCCGGTGCTGATCGCTTATCTCGACAAAGAGCGCCGCTACCTGTTTGTCAACAAGGCCTATGCCCAGACCTTCAATATCAGGGATCGTCACAACATCTCAGGAACCCCTTGCTACAAAGTATTAACGCCGATGCAGTACGATAGCCGGACCCCGTTTATTTCCCAGGTTCTCCAAGGCAAGCGGCAGAACTTTGAGACCAAGTTACCCTCGCAAGGCACGGAGCAGCTGCGCTTTGCCGACGTTACCTATATCCCTCATCTCGGTGAGTATGGTGACGTTCTCGGCTATTTCACCCTCTATCAGGACATCACCGAACGGCGTCTTGCGGAGATCGCCTTGCAGGAGACCAATGAAAATCTGGAACTTCGAGTCTACGAACGCACCCAGGCGATCACGGCCATTAACCGGGAACTTCGTAAAGAAAACACGATCCGCTCGCTGATCGAGGACGAGCTGCGCCAGGCCAAGTCCGATGCCGACGACGCCAATATCGGCAAGACCCGCTTTCTGGCAGCCGCCAGCCATGACCTGTTGCAGCCACTCAACGCCGCCCGCCTGTTCACCTCGGCGCTGGCGCAACAACACCGCGACGACACCACCGACGAGCTGGTACACAACCTGGATGGCTCGCTAAGAGCCGCCGAAGAACTACTCGTCACCCTGCTGGATATCTCCAAGATCGATGCCGGCGCGCTGGAACCTAAACTCAGCCATTTCTGTCTCGATAGCTTATTCTCCACCCTTAAGGCTCAATTCACCGTCTTAGCCAGCGAGAAGCAGCTGGCCTTCCATAGCGTTGGCTGCAACAGGGTCATCTACAGCGATCCGCAGTTACTGCGACGGGTGCTGCAGAACTTCCTCTCCAATGCGATCCGCTACACCCAGTCAGGCAAGATCTTGCTCGGCTGTCGCCGGCATAACCAGCAGCTACGCATCGAGGTCTGGGACACCGGTGTCGGCATCCCTGACAACAGGATCAGCGAGGTGTTTGAAGAGTTCAAGCGCATCGACAACCCGAAACACTCTCAGGTTAAGGGGCTGGGACTGGGACTGGCGATCACCGAGCGGATCGCCCGCGTCCTCGACCATCCCCTGCAGGTCCGCTCCTGGCCAGGCCAGGGCACCCTGTTCAGTATCGAGGTTCCCCTAGGGGATCCCACCCAGGTCAAGCAGATAATACGTAGCGGCGGCGCCAGCACCCGCGCCGGCAACCTGACAGGCGTCAGAGTGCTCTGCATCGATAACGAACCCAGCATCCTGCAGGGAATGTCGGTACTGCTCAAGGGCTGGTCATGCGAGGTCTATACGGCCAGCCATGAAAACAGCGTCATAGATGCGCTCAAGCGCGACCCCGAACCCGACATCATCCTCGCCGACTATCATCTGGGAGAAACGCACACCGGTATCCTGGCGCTGAAAACACTGCAGCCGCACTGGTCAAAAACTATCCCTGCGATCGTCATTACGGCCGACCGTACCGAAGCCGTTCAGCAAGATGCACTTGATTACGGTGCCCAAATCCTCCACAAGCCCCTTAAGCCGGCCGCCCTGCGCGCGCTGATGACCTCCCTGCTGGCTCACCGGCATTAACGGGCGGTAAGCGCGATTGCTGGGATTGCTGGGATTGCATCCCAGCGTACGCTCCTAGCCATAACCGTTAATTTGTACAGAGCCTATTTCAATCCCCAGTAACCTGCTCATATTATTTCCCGAGTTATTGCTGTTCTT
>JBLHND010000046.1:0-21416 GCA_047622605.1 Motiliproteus sp.
TTTAGAAGGAGGTTTGGTGTCATTCTGATGGTACGATTGCCGCTTCAAGCCTTGCAAGAGACTGCCTGATTACCAATATAACCCCTGACTACATGCACGCGATTAAGCGTCCCGTTGTTTCCCAACACTTAACTGGGACATAGCCTTATTTTACGCTTAGCGACCGGTGAATGATGGGAGATTGCTGGGATTTCATCCCAGCCTACGAGCCGACCCTAACACTCCATTTGAAAAAATGTGATTTCGAAAGACCTGACCCCGACACCCTCTATCTGACTGCTACACTCCTGTTCTAGGTAGAGCCGTGAGGCTCACTATACTCTGGACATAAACGGGCTAAGGAAGGCATCGTCTGATGAGTGAAGGGACTAACACACTATCTATAACATCGCGGGTCAGAAAGCCCTCGGTGGTACATACCTATCAGGTTCTGGCACTCCTTGAATCGCTAACCATGTTTGCCTGTCTCTTTATCGGCAACAGCTACACCTATAGATCAAACGATGATTTCTTCGATCACCTGACCTCCTTCGAACCCATCACTTTTGTCTTGATCCTGACGCTCTGTATGGCGGCAATGGGCCTATATCACGCCCGCCAACGCAATGAACCTAAAGAGCTATTAGCGCGAATTTTTATTAGTTTTGGTCTGGCTTCGGTTGTGCAGGGGGTCATCTTCTATTTTATCCCCTACCTCAGCATCCACCCTAAGGCGATCATTATCGGGCTAGCACTCTCATTGCCGATGGTCTGTATGATCCGCTACAGCTTCTCAAAGATCACCGCGTCCGCCCTGATCAAACGCAGAATACTCATTCTAGGTGCGGGGCAACGCGCCAAGATCATCGAAGAACGCATGAGACGCGGCAACGACAAACGCGGCTTCACACTCCTCGGTTACATCCCTCTGTCAGACAACGAGCATGGCATTACGGCCAGTCAACAGAAAAAAGTCTGTCTCGAGCAGCTGCTCGACTACGCCCAGAGACATCGCATCGATGAGATTATCGTGGCCGCCGATGACCGGCGTGCCGCACTTCCGATGGACGAACTCTATCGCTGCCGTGTCGCTGGTATCTATATCACCGATATCGTTACTTTTATCGAACGAGAGTGCGGCAAGATCCCGCTTAATCTGCTTAACCCCGGCTGGTTGATCTACTCACATGGCTACATCAGCAATGACATTCTAGTACGCGCGCAGAAGCGGATATTTGATGTGGGCATCAGCCTCGTCATGCTGGTCGCAACCGCTCCGATCCTGGTGATTACCGCCTTGCTGATTATGCTCGAAAGCGGCCCGGGCGCACCGCTGTTCTACAGCCAGGAGCGTATCGGACTGGGTAATCGCCCTTTTAAAATCTTTAAGTTCAGAAGTATGAGAGTCGATGCGGAAGCCAACGGCGCGGTCTGGGCTAAAAAAAATGACGACCGGGTGACCGCCGTTGGCGCCTTTATCCGCAAGTACCGTATCGACGAACTGCCTCAGCTGCTCAACGTCTTCAGGGGGGAGATGAGTTTTATAGGCCCCCGTCCCGAGCGTACCGAATTTGTCGCGCGTTTGACCCAGCGCATCCCCTATTATGGCGATCGCCACCTGGTCAAACCCGGACTCACCGGCTGGGCTCAGATCTGCTATGACTATGGCGGCACGGAGGATGGCGCGATGGAGAAGCTCCAGTACGATCTTTATTACATCAAAAACTTCAGTTTTATGCTCGATATCATGATTATGATTGGCACTATGGAAGTCGTGTTATTCGGACAGGGTTCACGCTAGCGGGCCCTGATTGCGACCGGGCCAGGGCAAGGCTGAGAGAGAGCCCATCGACGCCAGCCGTTGCGAAAAAATCTCCGTGGTAAACAGTGCGCCCTCGGTAGGCGCAACAGAGTAATCATAACGCTGTCCCGCGAACTCGAAGCTCAGGGCATAGGCATGCAGATAGCCTCTATCCTGCTCACTTCCAGAGGCTACTGAATGGTAGCGCGCATCACCCAATACCGCAGCCCCCAGGCTCTTCATCATGACTCGCAGCTGGTGGGTACGCCCTGTCAGCGGCTTGAGTACAAACAGCCGTATACCGGGACTCAGGCTATAACTAAAGAAGCGCGTGCAGGCGGGATTAGCCTGGGTTTTCAGCAGCAGCCAACTTCCCCGCCGTCCTTTCGCCATATCGCCACTGACCTGCCCCTGCTTCTTGCTGGGTTTGCGATCGGCTAGCGCCAGATAATACTTTTCGACCCGGTGCTCCCTGAATTCAAGATTAATCATCTCTGCCGACTCGGCATCACGCGCCAGTAGCAGCACTCCCGAGGTCATCTTATCTAGCCGGTGCACCGGATAGAGTTTCCCCAGGCCCAGCTCTGCCTCAACCTGAGGCACCAAGCCCGACTGCTCTTCATGGCTATGGAAATCCACCCCGGCGGACTTACTGATCACGACAAATCCTGGCTGGATATCCAGCAGCTGAAACGATAAAGACAAGGTTCTCTCCAAAAAAAGGTCATTATTCAGCACAGCTGTTTTCGCTATGCGATGGATTATGGATTATGGATTATGGATTATGGATTATGGATTATGGAGTGCTTGTGGAAAGAGTCTCTTTGGCAATGTAGGTCGGGCTAAAGCCCGACGCAGGCAGCTCCTTGCTGGCATTATCGGGCTAAAGCCCTACCCACAAAAAGCCTACCCACAAAACGCGACCCACAGGGACGTGGGAAGTGCAACCAGTTCGTCGGGAACGGATGCTGCCCGACCCACAGGGAACAAATACTCCATAATTTCAAGTCGGTACTTAACAGCACGGCGAAAGTGAATGCCTCAATAGCGGCTCTTATCTCGCTGTTGCCACAGTTGTTGCGCCAGAGCACGGCCGCTATCGACCGACTCTGCCCGCTGCAGCAAACATAAACAAACCGCCAGGGTCTCACAGATAGCCCCGTGCGCGTATGCGGGCGTCAGCTGCCCTCTCCAGACCCGTAACAGATCTTCGGGATCCATGCTCTCAGGGCGCACATGGCGCTGAGCATCCACCCTGGGCCACTTCTGATCGACATACTCGCCCTTGCTGACCCATTGTAAGGTGCAATCAGCATCGGGGCGAATCTCGGCTTCACCGCCCTCACCGCGAATCGTGACACTGTTGTTCTGTCCCAGCAGCATCGCAGTCTGCTGATGCATGGGGCCATACGCCGGATGGAACACGGCATCGATTCGGTACGGGGCGTTCAATGGATTGAGCAACCGACTCAGGGTATGCACCGGCGAACGCAACCCGAGTATCGAACGCAGATTGAAGAGCCTCTCCAGCTCGGTATTAATCAGCCCCAGGGGTAGATAGCAGAATGCCTGTTCTTCAAGATCCTGTTCGGCATCGAGCCAGGTGTGAGCGGCTTTCAGGCCAAAGCTTGCGAGCAGATCCTCGATATAGAGCCGTCCGGGGGTATGTCCGCGCGCTCCATGCATACAGATACGCACACCCTGTTCGGCCAGCACCAGGGCGCTGAGAAAGAACCAGGGCAACTGACGCTTCTTACCCGCGTAGGTGGACCAGTCGAGATCGGCCTTGAGTGTCTTCGGGGCTGACATCTGCGCCCGTACGGCCGTCACAAATCCGCTTAACTCCTCCGGGCTCTCCTCTTTAACCCGCAGCAGCATTAAGAAGGCGCCGACCTGCTCAGCAGTCACCTGTTGCTCCAGGATCATCGTCATCGCCTGTTCGGCTTCGTCCCGAGTCAGCGACCGCGAGCCATTTTTACCCTTGCCCAGGGTACGCACGTAAGGTGCGAACGGATGTTCGTGATCAGCCATAAAAAAAGTCCAACATAGAGAAGTGTTGCATAGTGAAGTGTTACAGAGAGAAGTGCTACAGGCTAGCGCGTTATACGGCTAACGGGGATGTCCCTCAGTCCGTTAAGATCCTGAGGCTGGGCAGGCTCAGTGGCTGAGCCTGCTGGGCTCTTTCCCGCTCGGGTAACACCGCCATACTCGGCCATAATCCGGTCTGGAGTGCGTGGGCGTAGGCGTCGGGCAAGCCTGCCTGAGTCATCTGCCCGGACGCCAGCTCAGCTGCGTAGCTCAGGCGCTGCCACCGGCACTCGATGGCGCCCTCACGCGGTTCCAGAAGCAGATACCAGCCATCTTGGGTGGCATCATTAGCAGGCATACCGATCACCCCACTATTGAGCCAGTAACGCTCGCCCAGCGTTTGAGCAAAGGGAAGGCCGCAGTGACCACCGATCACTACATCGGCATCGGTCTGCGTCAACTCTTGGGCAAAGAGGGTCTCTGGACTCGAACCAAAGATAAAACGGTTATTGGCAGACAGACCGCCATGAACCACCAAGAATTTGCGTCCGGCTAATTGAAAACTCAGGCTCTGTGGCAGCGCGGCCATCCAGGCGCGGTCTGGTGCATCGATATGCAGACGGGCATACCGGTACCAAGCCACCGACAACAGATCACAGGCGCTGTCGGTATCGAAACCACAGCCGCAATCATCCGCACCCTCAGCCAATGCCTGTTCACAATTACCCTGCACCACCGGAACGCCCCAGCCTCGAATCAGATCGACCGTCGCCTGAGGCTCGGCGCAATAGGCCACCACATCACCGTTACAAATCACCTGCTGCGGCGCTATCCCCAGACGCTCTGCTTGCAGTTGCAGCGCCTGGGTTGCCTGTAGATTGCTATAGCAGCCCCCGAAGATCAGTACCGGGCCGTGCAACGGCCCCAGATCTTGAATCGCCGCGCTCATCCGGTGACCGATTTGAGTGCCGTATCGGCGTTATCCGCAGAGCCGCGTCCAACCGGAGTAAGCAGACCGCCGATCCAAAAAGCCAGGCAACCACCGCTTAACACGGTCAGCGAGATCCACAGCAGCTTGGTATATTTATGGCTATCACCCAGGAGACCGCTGTAGCCCGAGGATTCCAGAAAGTAGAGCATCGCCCCACCGACCGCCAACACAAAGCTGGTCAGATAACTCCACAACGGAATATCGCGACGCTTACCCCAGAGCGAGAAGAAGATTACCGGTGCTAAATACATCGATGCCGTGCCGCTCACGGCGACGGCGCTAAACAGGTCCTTATTACCAAGAAACACACAGCCCAGGCCCAGCACCACAAACAGCAGCATCACGGTTCGACCGTTGCGGACACTGCCACGCAGTATCGCCATATCGACCGCGACCAGTTTCGCGGCGCTGGACAGGGTGCTATCGAGTGTCGACATCGCGGAGATAACCAGGGCCACATTAAAGGCCAGCATCGGCAGGTCCCCCAGCAAGCGGATCAGTGCCGTATTCATCGATTCGCCACCAAGACTATGGGCACCCGCCAGCACGCCCAGGACACCAAAGCTGGTGATGCACAGGCTACTGATCCAGGCGGCATGGTTAAAACTACGGCGGGTGGTTTCCCGATCGGCCAAAAAGCCACGATCCATCATCACCGGATCATGCATCGGATAGCTCCACACCTGCAGTAACGCGACCAGCAGCAGTATCGGGCCGGGCTTATCGAATTCGAAAGGCACAAACAGCAGATCACTGAACGTAAACTGTCCACTTGAGAGCGTCACCCCCAACAACAGCACCAGTACCACCAGAAAGATCCACATCTGATACAGATCGGTTTTCAACGAGGCGTGCAACCCGCCCAGCATCGAGTAGCCCAGGGTCACCACCGCAAAGCCGACGATCGCCAGGCTGTACGCCTGACCTCCTGCCACGCCAAACAGCAGACCTATCACCAACAGGTTGGCGAACACTTCGCTGATCAGACGGATGGCCACCACCAGGTTGTAACAACCGGTTCCCCAACCGCCAAACCGGTCTCTCAGGAACGCCTGCACGCTGTTATAACCGTGTTCGAATCTCAGGCTATCGATGATTCGGGCACCGGTCAGAAACGAAAGATAATAGGCAGCGTACGCCAGTGTTCCCCAGATGCCGTAATAAAAGCCCAGGATCGCAGCGTTCATCAATGAGCGCGCAAAGACCCAGGTAGTGACCTGTGAGAAGACCAGGGTCAACAGCTCAGGGGCACGGCCATCGGCAGATTGACCGCGAAAAAAAGCGCCTTCGGTTCGCGCCTTGGCGGTGATCAGGACCGACCCCAGGGCGATAATCGCAATCACCAGCGGTAGTGCATATTCCATAAGATGCTCTTATTTATAGCTTGTATTTATAAGCACTCGTATTGATAAGCACTCACTCAAAGGGCCTGGCAGCCATTATAAGAACATAGACGTTGGAAGGGTCTGACTGTTACAGCACTCATGCAATTATCCGAACCACTCGCAACACCCCGTGGAGATAACAACGACTACCGCCCTCCACGCCCGAAGGCCGGGTCCTTAGAGAACGAACACCCCCACGCGGATCCTCACGCGGAGGCTGGGGCCGTTCGCGGTGCGGGTGCTACGACACCTCTTCTGGTGCGTCGATTGCCGGGTGGTCGCTGTACTCCGAGGATAGGGCATCCTCGGTATTATCTTTCCCCAGCTGCTGGGCTGACAGCAACGAGGAGTCTACCGTCATCTCACGCTCGCCGATAAAGCAGCCCTGCTTCTCGATCGTCATCAGCCGGCTGCGAACCGTCCCACAGACATGACCGCTGTGCTCTATGGTGAGCTCGTTGCATTGAATATCGCCGTCCACACGACCACTGATACTGACCTGTTCGGCACGTATAACACCCTTGACCTCGCCACGCCGCCCCACCGTGATGCTATCAACCGATGAGATAACGCCTTCAAAAAAGCCGTCAATATGGAGTTTCCCCACCAGGTTCATTTCACCCGTGAGCTTATTACCACGCGCAATAATAGTCACCGCTGCACGAGTGGATTGAGCAGATTGAGCAGCATCTTGTTTAAACCATCCCATTGGACCCCCTTTTTCTCGGTAAAAATCTGTTTATAACAATATAAACACATCAGATAAAACAAAGAATTACATATCGGCACCCATGCCCCAGTCATGCCCCAACACCCTAACGGTTCTCAACGTTTTACTTGCAAACGAATCACCGGCAAACACCGACTCGTAATTATCCATGCTCCATTGCAGGAACAGAACAGGGTTAAGTGGTTTAAACAGATAACGCACCTCGTAATGCAGATGAGGCCCGGTCGAGATACCCGTATTGCCGCTGTAACCGATCAACTGCCCTTTTTCGAGTAATTGGCCGCTGCGAGCAACGGTTTTCTTAAGATGAGCATAATAACTCTTGAAGCCGAAGTTGTGATTTATGATCACCAGGTTGCCATAGCCGCTGCTCTTATGAAATCCGGAATACTCGACCGCTCCATCTGCGGTGGCATAGATAGGGGTCCCTGATGCAGCCCGAAAATCGAGGCCATCGTGGTGGCTTTTCTTACCGGTCACCGGATGCCGCCGCTGACCGAAGCGGTCGGTCAGCGTCACTTCCTCAAGCGGGGAACCGTTAGGAATCCCGTGCAACATAAACAGTCGCTCGGAAGCCAATTTCTGCAACTCCTGAATCCGCATGACGGTTACAGGCTCTACCGCCTTCAACCCCATCAACGTTTCCAACTGCCGTACCGGCTGCGCCCAATCGTTACTCAGGCGCTGCAAGGCATTACGTTCCTGCTCTAGCTCGCCTAGATTGTCAGATAACAGATCCAACTCCGTACGTACCGACGCCCGGCTGTCGACGACATCGGTATAGAGTTCGGCTAATTGTTGATGATCGGCGGTCAGACTATGGAGCTCGTCCGAGGTGTGAACTAGCAACATATTGCTGATAAAAAAACTGCCTAGCAGCATCAACACCCATAGCGCCAGCAGATAGCGCGCGGCCATACCCAAGGATAACTGACGAGAACCACTGGCAGTGGTCAGGGTTAGAATGAGTCGGTTTTTCACGGGAGACAGGCGCAACTTACAGCTAAAAAGTGAACTGAGCATATATAAACGCAGCCCCAAAGTCACTCCATGGTGGGAGTCCGGAGATCAGTGGCTAGAGCCAGAGGCGATAATTACGGCCTGTCGCCTGGCGCCAAGCCTGAATCCTGGATCAGGTAGATGACCCGAGCAGTGATTGCCATGCTGAGCACCACCGACAAGGCAAACGCATACAAGCCGGTATGGATCTGCACCTGTGCTAGGGCGCCCAATTTAACCGACGCCAGCAACACCGCCACCACGAACACATCCAGCATCGACCATTTTCCGTACAGATGCATCCAGCGCAGGCTGCGCGCAAGCGTCTTCGACGACCCTGAGGCGCTAACGGACAACCCCAGTACTCGAAGCAAGACAGCGATCTTGAGCAGGGGCAGTAGCACACTGAAACTGGCGATCACCAGCGCCAGGACCCAGTGCCCCTCCAACAACATTCGCCATAAACCACTCAACAGCGAAAAACTATTCTCAATAAGCCAAAACTTCTCTACCGTCATCAGGGGCAAAAATACCCCCAGCAACAGCAACACCAGGGTGATCACCAGCATGACCTGGAGTACCCGGCGCTCACGGGGGCGCGCCTGGAATGCGGCATCTGCAATCATCTAACGAACGCTCTAACGAACGCTCTAACGAACGCTCTAACGAACAAAGGCATGCTGTTTCAGCTTGTGCATCTGATCGCGGCAACGCGCGGCCTGCTCAAACTCCAGGTTCTTCGAGGCCTCATACATCTTATCTTCGAGTCGGTTCATCGCCTTACTCAGCTCTTTGGGTGACATCGTGGCTGGATCGAGTGCGTATTCGGCCTGAGCCTCAGCCACCTTACTCCCCCCCTTGGCCGCTTTCTTACCCGGTATCCGCGCCCCTTCCATGATATCGGCGACCGACTTGGTGATGCTTCGAGGCACGATGCCGTTGGCGAGGTTATGCGCCTGTTGCTTGACGCGGCGGCGATCCGTTTCGTCGATCGCCCGCTGCATGGAACCTGTCATTCGATCCGCATAGAGAATCGCCTTACCATTGAGGTTACGCGCAGCACGGCCAATGGTCTGAATCAGGGCACGCTCGGAGCGCAGGAACCCTTCTTTATCAGCATCGAGAATCGCCACCAGAGAGACCTCCGGCATATCCAGCCCCTCACGCAGCAGATTGATCCCGACCAGCACGTCGAAGACGCCGATGCGCAGGTCGCGGATAATCTCGACCCGCTCTACCGTATCTATATCCGAATGCAGGTAGCGCACCCGCACGCCGTGCTCATCCAGATACTCGGCCAGATCTTCGGACATACGTTTGGTCAGGGTCGTCACCAGCACCCGCTCACCGACACTCACGCGGGCACTGATCTGGGATAACAGATCATCAATCTGGGTCGTGGCGGGTCGCACTTCGATCTCCGGATCGATCAATCCGGTAGGACGCACTACCTGCTCGACGATCTGCCCGCCATGCTCGGCCTCATATTTTCCGGGGGTCGCCGAGACGAAGATCGCCTGGGGGGCGCGCAGCTGCCACTCCTCGAAGCGCATCGGCCGGTTATCCAGCGCCGAGGGCATCCTGAAACCGTATTCGACCAGCGTCTCCTTGCGGGAGCGGTCGCCCTTATACATGGCGCCCAGCTGCGGAATGGTAACGTGGGACTCATCCACCACCAGCAGCGCATTCTCGGGCAGATAGTCAAACAGGGTAGGAGGTGCCTCCCCCGGCCCGCGCCCGGAAAGATAGCGTGAATAGTTTTCGATACCGGTGCAGTAACCCAGCTCCAGGATCATCTCGATATCGAACTGGGTACGCTGCTCCAACCGCTGCGCTTCGACCAGCTTACCGGCACCGCGCAACTGCTCCAGGCGCTCCTTGAGTTCGACTTTAATCTGCTCGACCGCATGCAGCAGGGTTGCCCGCGGGGTGACATAGTGAGACTTAGGATAGACGGTGACCCGCGGCACCTTACGCAGTGATTCGCCGGTCAGCGGATCGAAATAACTCAGCGCTTCGATCTCATCGTCAAACAGCTCGATGCGGATCGCATCCTTTTCCGATTCGGCCGGAAACACATCGATCACATCACCGCGCACCCTGTAGGTCGCGCGGT
The DNA here is from genome assembly GCA_047622605.1 of Motiliproteus sp. Classification (GTDB taxonomy): domain Bacteria; phylum Pseudomonadota; class Gammaproteobacteria; order Pseudomonadales; family Balneatricaceae; genus Motiliproteus. Next base: position 10,030 of record JBLHND010000046.1, read on the forward strand.
GCAGTTCAACGTCGTTACGGGTGTACTGAATCTCCGCCAGGCGCCGCAGAATGGTGCGTTGGTCCACCTTGTCGCCACGATCCAGATGCAACATCATCTTCAGATAGGCCTCGGGATCGCCCAGACCATAGATCGCCGAGACGGTGGCGACGATAATCGCGTCTTTGCGCTCGAGCAACGCCTTGGTGGCCGACAGCCGCATCTGCTCGATATGCTCATTGATCGCCGAGTCCTTCTCGATATAGGTATCAGACGCGGGCACATAAGCTTCGGGCTGGTAATAGTCGTAGTAGGAGACAAAATACTCGACCGCATTATTGGGAAAAAACTCACGGAACTCGCCGTAAAGTTGCGCCGCCAGGGTCTTATTAGGCGCCATAACGATGGTCGGCCGCTGCATCTCGGCAATCACATTGGCGATGGTGAAGGTCTTGCCGGAGCCTGTCACCCCCAGCAGTGTCTGGGTCGCCAGACCCGCCTGAACCCCTTTCAAGAGCTCCCGAATTGCCAGCGGCTGGTCTCCCGCCGGGCTAAAGCGCGAGTTGATTTCAAATAAACGGGGCATGCGGTGTCCTGTGCTAAAACGAGTCTGTACAATTGTACCTTTTGTAAGGGGCTCTAAGCTTGTAGTTATGGGCGCCCCCTCCATCTGACACCCTAAAACAATAAATCACCAAGATCTGTTTTCTTTAGAGGATACCCATTTGGGCCTGCAACTTTCTGATCGCGTTAATAACATCAAACCATCACCGACCCTTACCGTCACTAACCGGGCCGCCGAACTCCGCGCTTCGGGGAAAGATATTATAGGCTTGGGTGCCGGTGAGCCGGATTTCGATACACCTGACCACATCAAAGCCGCCGCTATTAGCGCACTTAACGCCGGCTTCACCAAGTACACCGCCGTCGATGGTACCCCTGCACTTAAACATGCCATCATTAATAAATTCAAGAAGGATAATGGCCTCAGCTACAAGCCCGACCAGATCCTGGTCTCCTGTGGCGGCAAGCAGAGTTTTTTCAACCTGTCACTGGCCTTTATCAATCCGGGTGATGAGGTCATTATCCCCGCGCCTTACTGGGTCTCTTACCCTGATATGGTACTGATCGCAGACGGTGTTCCTGTCGTCATCCACACCTCCCAGGAGAAGCGCTTCAAGATCACCCCAGAACAGCTGGACAGAGCAATCACCCCCAAGACCAGACTCGTGGTCCTGAACAGCCCCTCCAACCCCTCCGGCGTTGCCTATACCCGGATCGAGCTGCAAGCGCTGGCCAAGGTACTGCTAAAACACCCCAGGGTGCTGATCGCCTCCGATGATATGTACGAACATATACTCTGGAGCGAGGAGCCCTTCTGTAACATTCTGATGGCTTGTCCGGAACTCTACGACCGCACCATACTCCTCAATGGCGTATCCAAAGCCTATGCGATGACAGGCTGGCGGATCGGCTACGCAGCCGGACCCCAGAAACTGATCGGCGCGATGAAGAAGGTCCAATCGCAAAGCACCTCCAGCCCGGCGTCAATCTCTCAGGTGGCGGCTCAAACCGCGCTGGAAGGTTCCCAGGATTGCGTAGAAGAGATGTTGGTAGCGTTCAAGCAGCGCCACGACTTCGTCATCGAGGCGCTCAATACGATCGAAGGCGTCGAGTGCATCCCCGCCGACGGTACCTTTTACGCATTCCCCAGCTTCCAAAAGGTTATCGACAGCAACCCCGCCTTTAATGACGATGTTGAACTGGCGGAATTTTTGCTAAACGAAGCGGGTGTCGCCCTGGTTCCCGGTTCTGCGTTTGGCGCGCCGGGGCAGATGCGATTGTCCTTTGCCACCAGCATGAAAGTACTGGAAGATGCGATCGAACGGATCAAGGCAGCGCTCGAAGGTTAAGCGCTGTGTTGTCTTTTCTTTTGTAGAATAGAAAAATGGGGACAGATTTATTTTATAAAATAAATCTGTCCCCATTAATGCTGCCGCTAACCGCGTCTTCCTGACGTAGTGGTCGCCGACCGCACGCCCTGCCCTTGCCCTCGCCTTGTATTTTTCTGGTTCTGGCTCTGGTTCTGGTTCTGGTTCTGATCCAGACCCTTCACCGGACGCCGGCCCAGGGCTGGCCTGGCTGAATTATTCTGCCGCGAGTGCTCATTGGCAGAAGGCTTCTTAGCAGAGGACTTAGCATGGTGCTGGGTCGCCGTACGCCCTTCGGCGGGGACCAGGCACTGAGGACTGCGGCCAATCAGATCGGCGCGACCGATCCTCTTCAGGGTCTCTCGAATCAAGAGCCAGTTATCCGGATCATGGTAACGCAACAGCGCCTTGTGCAAGCGTCGCTGCCGGGCACCCTTGGGAATCAAAATATCTTCGCCGTCACGCTTAATCTTTTTCAATGGATTACGACCACTGTGGTACATGGTGGTGGCATTACACATGGGTGAGGGAATAAAGTTCTGCACCTGATCGAGCTTGAAATCGTTGCTCTTTAGCCAGAGCGCCATATTGACCATATCCTCGTCACGCGTTCCGGGATGTGCGGAGATAAAATAGGGGATCAGATACTGCTTCTTACCCGCTTCCTTTGAAAATTTCTCAAACATCTCTTTAAAGCGGTAGTAGCTGCTCATGCCCGGCTTCATCATCAACGACAGCGGGCCCTCTTCGGTATGCTCGGGCGCTATCTTCAGATACCCGCCCACGTGATGAGTCACCAGTTCGCGCACGTACTCGGGGTTTTCCACCGCCAGGTCATAGCGTAGTCCCGAGGCGATCAGAATCCGCTTAATGCCGGGAAGGGTGCGCGCCTTGCGATACAGCTGGGTCAGGGGCGCATGATCGGTCTTAAGGTTGCTACAGATCCCTGGATGGACGCAGGAGAGCCTTCGGCACGAGGCTTCAATCTTGGGATCATTACAGTGCAACCGGTACATATTGGCCGTAGGCCCGCCCAGATCGGAGATGGTACCGGTAAAACCGGGGGTCTTATCGCGGATCTGCTCGACCTCATTGAGGATCGAACGCTCCGAACGGTTCTGGATAATTCGCCCTTCATGTTCGGTGATCGAACAGAAGGTACAGCCGCCAAAACAACCGCGCATGATATTGACGGAGAAGCGAATCATCTCATAGGCAGGAATGCGGGCATCACCGTAACTCGGATGCGGCAACCGGTAATAGGGCAGATCGAACACCGCATCCAGCTCCGGGGTCGACAGCGGGATCGGCGGCGGATTAACCCAAAGTTCGCGATTGCCATGCAACTGTACCAGCACTCGGGCATTGCCGGGATTGGTTTCCAGATGCAGTACCCGGGATGCGTGGGCGTACAACACCGGATCTTTGCTAACCACCTCGTAGGAGGGCAGGCGAATATAGTTCTGCGCCCGGGATGACTTAAGACCCATCATTTTCAGCGGTTGCGGTGCATCGGCATCAGACGCGGGATCCGCGACCTGGACGGCTTCGGCCGCCTTGGTTTCACAGCCCGGCTGCTCCTGATAGGGGCTCACGGGCGGTGTAACCCGCCCCGGCAGATCGATATCACTGGAATCGATCACTCCCCAATCGGTCGGCAGCGTCGAGCGCATCACCGCCGTACCGCGGATATCGAGCATCTCACTCACCGGCTCACCCGCGGCCAGCCGATTAGCGACTTCCAGCAGGGCGCGCTCGGCATTACCGTAGAGCAGAATATCCGCCTTGGAGTCGGCCAGGACCGAGCGCCGCACGTTATCAGACCAGTAATCGTAATGGGCAATGCGCCGCAGGCTGGCTTCGATGCCGCCCAGCACCAGAGGCACCCCTTTAAACGCCTCGCGACAGCGTTGGCCATAGACGACCACGGCACGATCAGGCCGCTTACCGCCCTCGCCTCCGGCGGTATAGGCATCATCATGACGTAGGCGCCGCTCGGCCGTATAGCGATTGATCATCGAATCCATATTGCCGGCGGTGACCCCGAAAAACAGCCGTGGCCGCCCTAGCCGCATAAAATCGGTCTTATCATGCCAGTTGGGTTGCGAAATAATACCAACCCGATACCCCGCGCGCTCCAGGACCCGGCCGATCACCGCCATCCCGAAACTGGGATGATCGACATAGGCATCACCCGTAACGAGTATCACATCACAGACATCCCAGCCCAACTGGTCCATCTCCGCTCGCGTCATCGGCAGCACCGGCGCAGGTTTCGAATAGGGATAGGAGGGAGCGACTAACAGTGGCGGCAGAGTAGCAGTATTCATAGGAACGACAGACAAAAATATGCGGGGGGACATTATACCCGCATATTGATCACTAAAGCATTACCCGACGCTTATAGTTGGTCATTTAGGGCTTTACAAAGGCTCTGCCCCATTAAACTGTGAAATAACTAAGAGGGCGACTACAACAGTATTGTCAGGCTGACATTTCTTTTGTGGGTTAGGCTTCAGCCTGACGATCGCTGCACCTTGCCAACATCGTCGGACTACACTCAACCCTCCAAAGGCCGCATAAAGACCTACCGTCGATCATCAATTTTGCGCTCCAGCCGCCCACGAATCAGCTGTAAATGCAGGCGCAGATTATATTGATTATCGGCGTAGGATTTCGGTACCGGAAGTTGCATCACCTCGTGCTCGACATCGATCAGCTCTTGCAGCAGCGCCTCAATTTCGGCAGGACTGCTGGCATCATTAGTCCTGACATCCAGGTCGCGCAGTTGCTCATACCAACGATAAATCCGCGAACGGATTCGCCAACGGTAGGTAGGAGGTAAGATTTTCATCAGTGGAATCATCAGGGTAAAGATAGGAATCAGCATCACCACCAAGCGATCCACCAGGTTAGCAGCCCAGAAGGGCAGATAACGCTGCAAGAACGGCGGCCCGGAACGGTAGTAGCGTTCGGCTTCTTCGTTGAGTTCAAAGTCGACAAAGCGCGCCGCAGGAAACTGCCCGGCCTGCTCAAATAGGCCGCCCTGACCATGAATCTTTGTGGCGGCCTGCAGCAGCAACACACTCAGCGCCGGATGAAAATCAGCCCTGACCACCAGCGTCGCCGTCACCGCCAGCAGCGAAATCGGACGATCGGGGATATTGTTGACCAGATCGAATACCCCTTCGGGCAACGTGACACTGGACAGATAGCCATGCTTGCTCTGGTAGGCGCTGGCCCGGGAAAAACTCAGCAGCCTGATCGAGGGGTTAGATATCAGCTGTCGCACAAGACCCGAGGTCGGACTGGTCACCATAAAGAGGGCGTCCAGCGACCCCTCAGCCAGCGCCTCGGCCGCCGCCTGACTACTCAACGCCAGCAGCTCCGCCTTATCAGCACTGATGCCGTTATCCTGAAGCAACTGCAACGCGACGGGGCGAGTGCCACTACCCTGGCTGCCCACGGCGATGCGCTTGCCTACCAGATCGGTCAGCCGCTCGACCGCGATACCCTCGCGATAAAAGACCCACAAAGGTTCGAAGTAGAGGCTGCCGAGCGAACGCAGGTTAGCACTGTCGGCATGCCCTATCCCTCCCTGCACCAGGGCTATATCGACCTGATGATCGGCGAGCCGCTGCAGGTTTTCGACCGAGCCTGCCGAACTCAGGACCTCCAACTCAACCCCCTGCCTGGCCAGAAAGTCCGCGTATTGATGCCCATAACGGTAATAGGTATTTTGCGGCGACCCTGTGGATAGCTTCAACTGCGTCGGCGGGGCTGGCTCGACAAACTGATACGCCAGGACAAAACCCAGTAGCAGCAGGATGGCGCCTAGGCCATAGAGCAGATAACTGTCTTTTTTAGAGTCTGGTGAAGGCGGCTTAGTCATCGGGATTCAACCTCAGCGAGTATGCGGCATCAGCAGCGACCTGAGCCAAGAATAACGGACTGGCACTCAAGCAAACTTTAGCCGGCCGACCAGCTTGTGCAGCGGAATATTCAATTGCCTGCCAATCTTTTTAGCGATCGGCTGCAAGCGTCGAGGATTATCTTGGGGCTTGCCGCCCTTAAAGGCGAAGGCGATCAGATTACCGTCCTCGACCAGACAACTCATACAGTGCTCACCAAACTGATCTTGCAACCGCTGCATCGCCAACGGATGAAGCCCACGCCCCTCCTCCCATAGATTAAGCACCAGAATCCCATCACGATTAAGATTGCGATAACAATTTTCGAGAAAGGTTACGTTGAGTTGAGATTCAATCATACCGTCGTCGTTATAGATATCGGCAAAAATAAGATCACTACGCGCGAGGGTGTCCGCCATATAGGTACCAGCATCCTCCAGATGCAGCGACAACTGCGGCGTTAACTCCAGTTCAAACCACTGCTGGGCGATCTCGGCAACCAGCGGTCTTAGCTCGACCACACTCAGAGGGATGTCAGGATCGTAGGCCTGCAACGCCTGCACCAGACTGCCGGCACCCAATCCCAGCAAGGTCACTCGGCTAGGTTCGGGATTATAGATGAGCGCCAGCATCATGGCCTGAGTGTATTCATACACCAGTGTTTCGGGCGCCAGCAGATCGATGCAACTTTGTTGTGCAGCCGTCCCGAATGCCATATAACGGCGCAGCCCGTCTTCATAAACCCGGATCGGGCCCCACTCATCGTGACCGCGATAGATTTCGATACCGGGAATACTCAAACAAAACTCCTTTTATACGTGGGCGGCCAACAAAGGCTGAAAGATAGAGAGAAAGGGGCGCATTGTACCCGCTGTCGCCGGGGGATAGGTACAGGATTGGGACATATCAGGTTCACAGATCAGGGTACAGAGACGCCAGCAATACCCCCCGACTTTCGATTCGTAAGTAAAATAGTCACTACACCCGTGATTGTTACGTAATCAACCGTCTAATCATTCGCTTAACGCTAGCAAAAATACGCTTCTGGCACCTAAAATAGTCATCAAATTCAGCCTGCTCTCACCTTAGGAAATTCGTATGACGTTCATCACCCCCTCCCATCTGCTGCTGCTTGGGACCGCAATGATCTGGGGATCAGCCTTTGTTGCCCAGAGTGTCGGCATGGACTATCTAGGACCGCACAGCTTCAACGCCGCGCGTTTCCTGCTGGGAGCTCTGTCACTACTACCGCTGTGGTTTTTGATGGGTAAGCGACGCTTGCCGCAAGGGAGAACGCTGCTACTAGGGGGCTTGGCGGCAGGCACCATCATGTTCGGCGGCTTCAGCTTCCAACAGGTTGGCCTACTCCACACGACGGCGGGCAATGCCGGCTTTATTACCGGTATGTATATCGTGATGGTTCCGGTCGCGGGCATGCTGCTGGGCCAAAGCACCAGCAAACAAACCTGGAGTGGCGTCATCCTCGCAGTACTCGGCCTCTACAGCCTCTCGGTCGGCCCCAATTTATCAATGAATTACGGTGACCAGCTAATGCTTGCCGGTGCCTTTTTCTGGACCGCACATGTCATCCTGATCGGCTGGCTATCACGTAAAGTCGATGCGATCAGCCTGTCGATCTGCCAATTTATAGTCGCCGCCGTCCTGGCCAGCATCGCCGCGCTGCTCTTGGAGACTCCCAGTCTGCCGGATTTTAAAGCGGCTTGGTTACCGCTGCTGTATGCCGGCGTCGCTTCAAGCGGCATCGCCTTCACCATGCAGATAATCGCCCAGCGTAAGATCGAACCCAGCATTACCGCGCTGATACTCTCCACCGAGGCGATCTTTGCGGTTCTGGGCGGGTGGCTGGTGTTAGGAGAATCCATAGGATCTAAAGAACTACTGGGCTGCTCGCTGATGCTGGCAGGCATGCTCGTCAGCCAATGGCCGGCTCGTAAACGCCAGACTCTGGTCGTCCAGAGTTAAGCGCCGGTACGACGAATCAAAAGAGGTCCCGGTAACTAACGGCGTATTGCTGGGATTGCATCCCAGCCTACGATTATAAAGACGGTGCTAGTGATCAAAATAGGTCTCGGGCAGGCTGCGATCCACGGGAGTTGACAGAATCATCATGGTGTTGGTATCGCTAAAATCACAAAAAGACTCGAGAATGAGATCCAACTGCGACATCGACTTTACCGCCAGCTTGACCAGAAAGGCCTGCTCCCCGGTGACATTATGGCACTCAAGCACCGAGTCACAGGCAAGCACCAGCGCCTTAAAATCACGTTCCTTCGTTCTAAAAACCTTGCACTGCACTAGGGCGACGATAGGGTAGCCGAGCTTATCCAGATCCACCTTCAGGACAAAGCCGCTGATGACCCCGGCACTCTCCAGCTTACGCACCCGCTCCGCAACCGCAGGGGCTGACAGATGCACGAGCTTACCCAGCTCAGCGTAGGAGACCCGAGCATTGCGCTGCAAGGCGGCAATAATCTTGCGGCTGATCGTATCGATTACCATGGCTGACTGAGCCCTGCTGAAAACACCTGATCATATTCGATCTTTATCACTGGCATCCGAATCCTCAACCACCGCAGCAGAGGGCGACTCCTGCAACCACAGCAACACCTCCTCACTGGAGCGAAAAGTCGGCGACCCGACCCAAATCGACGACATCAAATTAGCGACTTCTAACAGTAGCATTCGATAATGGTTCGAAAAAAGGCGATTACTCAAACGAGACGTGAACCAACGCAAAACCATCTTGCGCTCTTTCTCCTGATCATAATTGGTATGCTCTTTTAACTGATCAAGCAGTCTCTCCAGACGACGCCGGTCCTCAGGGGATACATCGGCACTCATCGTCACGAGCTGCAACTCAAGCCAGACATCAGATAACGGCTTCAACTCCTTATCCATTACTTAAACTCCACGCACATCACGAAATTCCGCCGTGAATACCTACTCGATTATCCTAATCGTCGGTCGTCACAGCGATAAGTAAATCTGCGGGCAAGTTCCTGTGCCTCTAAAAGCCCTGGAGGAGCGGGTCCCTATCAAAATAGCGCATACTTTATTATCGTGCGCAGAGTCTAAAACTGTCAACTCTCAACTGTCATCAACTCTAAGCCAGCCCTACAGGCCAAAGCCTCTAGGAAATACTTAGTACAGCCTGAAGACAAATGCGCTCAGGGAGACTCGATCCAGCTCAGATCAGCACAACCTGCCGCGGCTACCGGCATCGTCATACAGACGAGGGTACTGGTATCGAGAGCATAATTCAGGCCTTCGCCGAGCAACCGGTTTAGCAGACGGGAAAGTAGCGGGTTGTGGGCAACCAGGAGGATTTTTCCCTGCTGCGGCTGCAGCCATTCGATTAACTGCGTCACCGAAGAGTCAGGTTGCAGGCCATCGAAACACCGGGGAGTAGGAAGTTCTACCAGCTCGGCCACCAGCCCGAGTGTTTGCCGGGCACGACGCAGAGGCGATACTGAGACCGCCGTCAACCCTGACAGCGCCTCGATACGCCGTCTTAATACGGCCCGAGTTTGCTCGATACCTCGCACAGAGAGACTGCGCTCAGAATCGGGGAGGCTAAAGACTGCGTCACCATGGCGCAGCATAATAAGCTCCAGCGCCATCGCAGTTAGGCCTTAGCCGACTTATCAAGCAGTTCAAACTCGACGTCGTCACCCTGAGCGGCCATCATCATTCCACCGATCACCGAGGCCACATTCTTACCTTCAAAAACAACGCCGTACAGCCCTTGCACCAGCGGCATGTAGATACCTAGCTGATCCGTTTTTTCCTTAACGTACTTCAGGGTGTTGACGCCTTCGGCCACCTCACCCAACTCAGCCACGATCATATCCAGATCTTGACCCTTACCCAGCGCAAACCCCACGCGGTAGTTACGGCTCAGTGGTGACATGCAGGTCGCGATCAGGTCACCCACCCCTGCCAGCCCGAGAAAGGTTAAAGGATCGGCGCCCATGTGCACCGCGAACCGACTCATCTCAGTCAAGGATCGAGTCATCAGCATACTGCGGGTATTTTCGCCCATACCCAGGGCCGCACTCATTCCCGCGGCGATCGCGTAGATATTTTTCAGGGCCCCGCCCAGCTCTACGCCGTACATATCGGAACCGGCATAGACTCGGAAAAAATCGCAGTGCAGGATCGCCTGTATGGCATCGCACAGGGCCGGGTGATCACTCGCGATCACCGTTGCCGTCAACTGACGGGCCGCGATCTCTTTGGCCAGGTTAGGTCCGCTTAGCACCCCAACACGGCACTGAGGAGCCTCTTCAGTCAGAATCTGACTCATCAGGGTAAAGGTTTCCGACTCTATCCCCTTGGTGGTACTCACCAGCATCTGCCCGGGTTGCAGCCTTGCGGCAACCTGGCGGACGACCTGGCGGAAGTTTTTACTAGGGATCGCAACAAATACCACCTGACTGCGAGCGATGGCATCAAAATCATTGACCGGATGCAGTTTCTCATCCAGGACAAAGCCGGGAAGGTAGCGGCTATTTTCACGCTGAGCGGTCATATCCCGGGCCTGCTCGGCGTTGCGCATCCACTGATAGACCTGGTAACCATTCATGGCGGCGATATTGGCGACTGCGGTGCCAAAACTACCACCGCCGAGAACGCTGATCGTCTTTGGATCGATAGCCGGGTCGATAGCCGGGTCGATAGCCGGGTCGATAGCCGTCCCGGCCTTAGCTTGAAGCTGTTCTGAAGGTATCATCATCAGGTCACTGGGGGCGCTGCAGCAGGTTGTCTTCGGGCTGAATACAGACCAGCCGGCGCCCTATCAACTCCTCAATATCGGGAATCATAAAAGCATCAGATTCGCAGGCGAAACTGAACGAGATCCCCGCAGCACCCGCACGCCCAGTACGGCCTATACGGTGCACATAATCTTCAGGATCGTCGGGCAGATTATAGTTGATCACGTGGCTGACGGCATCAACATGAATCCCACGGCCAGCGACATCGGTCGCCACCAGGACCTTGATTTCACCACCACGAAAGGCTTCTAGAGTTTTAACCCGCTGTGCCTGACTCACCTCTCCCGAGAGCAACGCGGCCTTCACACCCACGCGCGTCAAGCGCTCGGTCAGACGACGGGTCTGATCACGGCGATTAGCGAACACCATCACCCGCTCCAGCGCATCCTGGCACACCAGATTGTAAAGCAGGTTGAACTTATGCTCTTCGCTAACTACGTAGACGATCTGTTCGACGGTATCAGCGGTCACCTTCTCAGCTTCGATCTCAACCTTGACCGCGTCCAGGGTCCAGAGCGAGGCCAGATGCATGATCTGATCGGAGAAGGTGGCGCTAAACAGCAGCGTCTGCCGCTCCTTCTTATGCGGGGTACTGCGAATAATGGCCCGCACATCGGGGATAAAGCCCATACTCAGCATGCGATCTGCCTCATCCAGCACCAGGACCTCGACGGCGCTCAGATCAACCACACCTTTCTGGTTGAAATCGAGCAACCGTCCGGGGGTCGCGACCAGAATATCAACCTCGGTCTCACGTAATTGAGTCTGCT
>JBLHND010000047.1:0-21282 GCA_047622605.1 Motiliproteus sp.
CGGCCTGCGCTAGGGCATTGACCTCCGCATGGCCTTCGCCTGCGCGAATATGGTAGCCCTCGGCCACCACCCGATCGCCGTTGACCAGCACACAACCGACCCTTGGATTGGGCGCGGTGGTATAAAGTCCTCGGGCTGCGAGCTGCAGCGCACGGGCCATATACCGATGATCGGCAGCACTAAAATCCATTAACCCTTGCCCTCAGTGCTGGCCGCAGAGGAGAGCCCTGAAAGGGATGCCGTCTTGGAATGGGAGGCGAGCTTATCGATCTCGGCCTGAAACTCGCTGATATCCTGAAAACTGCGATACACCGAGGCGAAGCGCACATAGGCGACCTGATCGAGTTGCCGTAGCGCATCCATCACCGCCTCGCCCACCACCATCGAGGCGACCTCGCGTTCACCGGTGGCCCGCAGGCGGTGCTTGATTTGGTTGATGCAGGCTTCAATCTGTTCGATGCCGACCGGACGCTTCTCCAGTGAACGTAGTATGCCTGCCCGAAGCTTCTTCTCATCAAAGGGCTGGCGTATGCCATCCTGTTTGACCAGACAGGGCATCAGCAATTCAGCCCCTTCATAGGTGGTATAACGCTCATTGCACGACAGGCACTCACGGCGACGGCGCACCTGTACGCCTTCGGCAACTAGACGCGAGTCGATCACCTTGGTTTCCTGGGCTTTGCAAAACGGACAATGCATCGCGTTAAACCTGCCTTAAAGAGCGAGGAACGGTTAAGACCGTTCGTGGGTAGAGAATAAGCCCCGCTGTAGTCCGGGGCCTGGCAGGCGCACTGCGCTCTTAGCTCTTAGCTCTCAAAGCTCTCAAAGCACTGAAAGCACTGAAAGCACTGAAAGCACAGAACGCTGAGTGTGCCTTTACTTGCTGTAGACCGGAAAGCGCGCACAGAGCTCGAGCACCTGCTGCCTGACCCGCTCGATAACCGCCTCATTGCCGATATCTTCCAGCACATCGCAGATCCAACCGGTCAGCTCCACCACCTCAGCTTCAGCAAAGCCACGCCGGGTCACCGCCGGAGAGCCGATCCGCAGACCACTGGTCACGAACGGCGAGCGCGGGTCGTTGGGCACCGCATTTTTATTGACGGTGATATTGGCACGACCCAGGGCCGCATCTGCATCCTTGCCGGTAATGTCTTTGCTGATCAGATCGACCAGGAACAGGTGATTGTCGGTACCGCCGGAAACGATATCGATGCCACGCGCCATAAAGGTACGCGCCATCGCCTGGGCATTGATCACCACCTGTTGCTGGTACTGCCGGTACTCGTCGCTCATCGCCTCTTTAAAGCAGATCGCCTTAGCCGCGATCACATGCATCAACGGGCCGCCCTGGCTCTCAGGGAACACCGCAAAGTTAAGTTTCTTCTGCAGGGCTTCATCGCCATTCGACAGAATCAAGCCACCGCGTGGGCCGCCCAGAGTCTTGTGCGTGGTTGTCGTAACGACATCGGCGATGGCGACAGGCGAGGGGTAAGCACCTGCGGCAACCAGACCGGCAACATGGGCCATGTCGACAAACAGAAATGCACCGACACTGTCGGCGATATCACGGAACCGCTGCCAGTCGACAACACGCGAGTAAGCGGAGAAGCCGGCCACGATCATCTTGGGCCGATGCTCCAGAGCCAGGCGCTCCACCTCGGCGTAATCGATCTCGCCGGTTTCTGCATGCAGCCCGTACTGAACCGCGTTGTAGATACGACCCGAGAAGCTCACCGAGGCGCCATGTGTCAGATGGCCGCCGTGGGCCAGACTCATGCCCAGCACGGTATCGCCCGGCTTACAGAGCGCCATATAAACCGCGGCGTTGGCCTGTGAACCCGAGTGTGGCTGAACGTTGGCATAAGTGGCGCCATAAAGCGTCTTGGCGCGATCGATGGCCAGCTGCTCGATCACATCGACATGCTCACAACCGCCGTAATAACGCTTGCCGGGATAGCCTTCGGCATACTTGTTGGTCAAGCAGGAGCCCTGAGCCTCCATCGATAACTCGCTGGCATAGTTTTCAGATGCGATCAGCTCTATATGCTCTTCCTGGCGGCGCTTCTCGGCAGCTATAGCCGCTGCGATCTCAGGATCAAATTCAGCAATCGTCAAGGCGTTGTTCAACATGGGCATTCCCTAAATCAAGGTAGTCTGGCCGCAGATCCAGGACAAGAACCGGCACGCCTGCAAGAAAGCCGCAAATTATACCCAAATAGCCCTTACATTCACATGAAAGCGGCGCATAAATGCGCAAATCACCTTCATCCGCAAACCCCCTCAAGACCCACGCCGAATGCAAGCCCCGCACTGATACAACAAGCGCCCTGCCCTTCGGTGCCACAATGCGCTAAAATCGGCACCACTTTTCACCCAACTGAGGTTAAACAGACCTATGGCTCAATTCGTCTTTACGATGCATCGGGTGGGCAAGATCGTGCCGCCTAAGCGTGAAATCCTCAAGGACATCTCGCTGTCCTTCTTCCCCGGCGCCAAGATCGGCGTGCTGGGCCTTAACGGCTCCGGCAAGTCCACGCTGCTGAAGATCATGGCCGGACTCGATACGGAATTTAACGGTGAAGCCCGCCCTCAGCCGGACCTCAACATCGGCTACCTGGCTCAAGAACCGCACATGGACGACAATAAGACTGTGCGTGAAGTCGTCGAAGAAGCGGTTTCAGAGGCCAAAGAGGCGCTGACCCGGCTCGATGAGATCTACGCCGCCTATGCCGAACCGGATGCCGATTTCGACAAGCTGGCCACCGAGCAGGGACGCCTGGAAAACATCATTCAGGCGGTCGATGCCCATAACATCGAGCGCCAGATGGAAGTCGCCGCCGACGCCTTACGCCTGCCAGGCTGGGACGAGAAAGTCGAACACCTCTCCGGTGGCGAACGTCGCCGGGTTGCCCTGTGCCGACTGCTGCTATCCAAGCCCGATATGTTGCTGCTCGACGAACCGACCAACCACCTCGACGCCGAGTCAGTGGCCTGGCTAGAACGCTTCCTGGTCGACTTCGGCGGCACGGTCGTCGCGATCACCCACGACCGCTACTTCCTCGACAACGCCGCCGGCTGGATCCTGGAATTGGACCGCGGTCACGGCATCCCCTATGAAGGCAACTATAGCTCCTGGCTGGAGCAGAAAGATGCCCGCCTGGCCACAGAAGCCAAGCAGGAAGCCGCACACCAGAAGACGATCAAGTCAGAATTGGAGTGGGTTCGCCAGGGCACCAAAGGACGCCAGTCGAAATCCAAGGCGCGCCTGAAGCAGTTCGAGGAGATGAGTTCGCAAAATTTCCAGCAGCGCAACGAAACCCAGGAGATCTACATTCCGCCAGGGCCTCGCCTGGGCGAGCAGGTGATCGAACTGCACAACATCTGCAAGTCGTTCGGCGACAAGATGCTGGTCGATGATATGACTCTCACGATCCCCCAGGGCGCTATCGTCGGTGTCATCGGCGGCAACGGTGCCGGCAAGTCGACGCTGTTTAATATCATCAGCGGCGCCGAGCAGCCCGATTCCGGTAAAGTCGTTATCGGTGAATCCGTAAAACTCGCCTATCTAGGTCAAATGCGTGATCTTGATGGATCAAAAACTGTTTTTGATGAGATCTCGGATGGCCAGGACATCATTACGGTGGGCAACTACCAGACACCCGCACGTGCCTATGCCGGCCGCTTTAACTTCAAGGGCGGAGACCAGCAAAAGTTCGTCAAGGACCTGTCCGGTGGTGAACGCAATCGCCTCCACCTGGCCAAGCTGTTAAAAGAGGGTGGCAACGTCCTGCTGCTCGACGAACCGACCAACGATCTGGACGTCGAAACCCTACGTGCACTCGAAGAAGCCCTGCTGGCATTCCCTGGCTGCGCGGTCGTAATCTCGCACGACCGCTGGTTCCTGGATCGGGTCTCCACCCATATCCTCGCTTACGAGGGGGACTCCAAGACGACGTTCTTCGAGGGTAACTACACCGAGTATGAGGCAGATCTCGTGTCCCGCATCGGCGATACCACACCGCATCGAGTGAAGTACAAGAAGATTGATGCTTAGCAAACCTGGGTATCAGAAGCATAAAGGGCGCACGTAGCGCCCTTTATGGTGATGACCTGTAGGCTGGAATGCAATCCCAGCTATTCGATCTTGTTCACGGTAAATTTGGCTGTGTCTTTGGATTTGCCGGATTTAACGATAGGGAAATGATGAAGGGGTGTTGCTGGGATTGCATCCCAGCCTACATGCTTAAAAAACTCAGCCTCACATTCTCGAAGCCCGGCCCCCACAAAACCAGACCAGCCTCAGTCGTCCGCATCCGCGCTATGAATCCGCTCCTGTCGCTCCTGTTCTTCGACGAAGGCCGCCTTGATCTCTTCGAGCACTGCATCGACGTCCGCCTCCTGAAGATTCTCTTCAAAGCAGCCGGTCAGCTCGACTTCCGGGTGCAGATCCCCGCTTTCATACAGATCCCAGATCTCTTTAGCGTACTGAGTACCTAGCAGTTCCGGCGCATACTGACCGTAATAGGCGGTCATCTTGTTAACGTCGCGCTCCAGCATCCACTGAGCGTGATTATTGCCAGCCGCATCGACAGCCTGAGGCAGATCGATAATGACCGGCCCATAAGCATCCACCAACACATTGAATTCTGACAGATCTCCGTGCACTAAACCGGCACAGAGCATACGCACCACATCACCTATAACCGCGGCGTGATCCTCTACCGCCTGCTCGGCAGACATAGAGATATCATTCAGGCGCGGCGCCACCTGACCGGCATCGTCAGTGACCAGCTCCATCAACAGGACACCGTCAAAACAACCATAGGGCTGAGGCACCCGCACGCCCGCCTTGGCCAGCTTATAGAGCGCATCGACTTCGGCATTATGCCAGGCATCTTCCTGCTGGCTGCGGCCGAATTTAGAGCCTTTCTCCATCGCCCGGGCACGCCGGCTATTACGGACCTTGCGGCCCTCCTGGTACTGCACCGCCTGTCTGAAACTTCGCTTATCAGCCTCTTTATAAACTTTAGCGCAGCGAACTTCTGAACCGCAACGCACGACATAGACAGTGGCTTCTTTGCCACTCATCAGCTGACGAATGACCTCATCAACCACACCTTCATCAACCAAAGGCTGGATTCGCTTAGGAATTTTCATGGCATCTATTGGCCTTCAGGCCACAACTAAAGAGATGGCTTGGCATGACAGGGACTGGCATAAGCGTGCACCTACGTACACAACACAGACCCATCAGACCAACAAAAAAGGGCAAGACCTGAAGTCTTACCCTTTTTAAGTTCAACCCCTATGCGGGGTGAGGCAGCCTGCAAAAAAATGCAAGCCAGGTAGCATCTAAATTAGATAGCTACGATGTTCTCTGCCTGCGGGCCTTTTTGGCCTTGAGTAACAGTGAACTGTACTTTCTGGCCTTCAACCAGAGTTTTGAAGCCTGAACCTGAGATCGCGCTGAAGTGTGCGAAAACGTCAGGACCAGTTTCCTGCTCGATGAAACCAAAACCTTTAGCTTCGTTGAACCACTTAACAGTACCAGTAGTTGTAGACATAGTCTTTTCCTATAAATCAAGAGTAATTGGAGCCCAATATAAGGCCATTTTGCTGAAAGTGTTACGTTACTTATGAAGAACAGGACGAGGTACTAAAGACAGGACTTCGAAAATCTGTGCATAAATATCAGACGTACTTACAAGCTGACCCGTAGTATACATGCCCTCTCCTTACTGTCAACACTGATCTTACAGATTATCTACTCTGCCGACAGCCTGCCAGAAAGCTGAGCGCCCTTTATCTTAGGCTCTTCCCTTAAGCGCCAGAGCGTTACCAACTTGCCGTCAGCACCGCGCATGGGTATGGTTCGAACTTTATATTGCTGCAACTCCGGCTTCCCTACCTACAATGCCCGCAAGGAGCACCCCATGCTCAGCTCTTCCTCAACAGGCCTCGCCCTTAAACTCAGCCTCGCCCTGACTGCCGCACTGGCATTCAATTGCAGCCAGGCAGCAGACACGCCGATACTTCATTACGACAACGAGACCTATCAGCAACAGACGCTACCCTCAGCCGTGCAGACCTCTCTGCACACCCTGGAGCAGCAGCTGAATCAGCAGCGCCGGGAAGTGCTCGACAGCTATGCCGTCAATCGTTACGTCCGCGAGCAAGCCGAGGAACAAGGCAAGCCATTCAAACAGCTACAACAGGAGCTGCTCGGAGCACCGACACCCACACGCCTCCAAATCGAAACCTTTTATAATGCCAACCAGGCACAGATTCCGGGAACGCTGCAGCAGGTACAGGGCAAGATAGCCGAATATCTCCAGCAACAGGCGAGGGTAGAAAAACAACGCGCACTGCTCAGCCAGATCGCCTCCCAAAAGGGCTACCGCGTGGAGCTACCCGCACTGCCTATCTTGCGCCTACCTATAGAGGTGGCGGACTATCCCAGCAAGGGCAACCCCAACGCCCCAGTCACCCTGGTAGAGTTTGCCGATTACCAATGCCCGCATTGCAAGAACGCGGGCCCGGTCGTCAAAAAGATACTCGAGCAGTACGGCGAACAGGTTCGCCTGGTCTTCCGTGACTTCCCCATTAACCGCTCGGGAATTTCACGCAAGATCGCAGAGGCCGCCGTCTGCGCCGACCAGCAAGACCTGTACTGGCCCTTCCATGAACTGGCATTCTCCCGCCAGGCCTACCTCAAGTCCGTCACCGCAGAGATGCTGGCTGCCGAATTGGACATGGATATAGATGCCTTTAACCGCTGCCTCAAGACCGGCGAGGCACAGGCTCGGGTCACTGCCTCTGAAGCCGAAGCCAGAGAACTCGGCGTCAGTAACACGCCCACATTTTTTGTTAATGGTCGCCCGCTGCCGAACAGCCATAGCGACCTGGGTGCCGATATCAGTGCCCTGATCGACCAGGAACTGCAAGCCGAACAATAATCCTGACTCCACTCGATGCCTCGCCGAGCCGCGGGGCTGCGACCCAAACACTCGACTTCTCACACCGCCTAGACCGCCCTATAATTAAAGACTGAAACCGCCAGATCCTGGCTAACCGAAAAAACTGCTCAACGGAGATAACTTTCAAGCCATGACGCCCACGCAGCTAGAGTGTATCGAACAGCAACTAGGACGCCCTCCTCGCGGACTAGCAGAGATCGCCTACCAAAGTCCTGACGGTATTCCGATGGTGCTAAGAATGCACTCACTGGTCGATGATAAGCCGTTCCCCACGCTGTACTGGCTCTGCTCTACCGATCTCGACAGAGCCATCAGCCGCATCGAATCTACCGGCTGGATTAAGCAGATCGAACAGGAACTCCAACTCGATACCGAATTCAAAGAGCGTTATCTGCAAAATCATCGCGACTATGTCGCTACCCGTGCGCATTACCTGAGCCCGGAGCTACGCCAGCGCATCGCCGAACTAGGCTTTACGGAGGTGCTTGAGCGGTACGGTATAGGGGGAATATCACAATGGGATAAGGTACGCTGTCTGCATATGCAGTACGCCCACTATCTCTGCGCGGGAGAGAAGAGCGCCAACGTTATCGGCGCCAGGATGGAGCAAGAGTTTAGCCTGTCACAGCTGAAAATCAGCCGCTGATAGATAGGTTAGGCGCTAGCCTGACGATGGCAGCAGCTGCTAGCCTTGTCGGACTACTTTCGACCTACAGGGATGCAGGAAGCGCGCTAAGCCCGTAGGGAACGGTCAGCGCCTATCCACAAAAAGCCAACCCACAAAAGCCAACTCACAAAAGCCAACTCACAAAAGCCAACAAAAAAAAGCCCGGTAATCACCGGGCCTTTAATTCTTTCTCTAATGCCGATGTACCCTCAACCCACCAAGACGTGGTACTTGTCCATCAGCTGATCTTCGGTCTCTACGTGATCGGGGTCCTTAGGAATACAGTCGACCGGACAGACTTCAACACACTGCGGCGTATCGTAATGACCTACACATTCGGTGCACTTAGAGGGATCAATCTCATAAATTTCGTCACCCGGGGTGATGGCCTCATTGGGGCATTCCGGCTCGCAAACGTCACAATTGATACATTCGTCGGTGATAATTAACGCCATGATCGGCTAACCTCTATGCTCGTATAGTCGTGGCGCTAATTACGCCAAATGTTTTTTCAGTGCGGCAGCTACGGCGGGATGAACAAACTTAGAGACATCGCCGTCCAGTGCCGCCACCTCACGAATCAGGCTCGAAGAGACAAAGCTGTACTTCTCCGCAGGCGTGAGGAACAGCGCCTCGAACTCGGGATAGATAGCCCGGTTCATATTAGCCAGCTGAAACTCGTATTCGAAATCAGACACCGCTCGCAAACCTCGCAATACAGCACAGGCGCGATGCGCTTTCATGAATTCAGTCAGCAGACCGCTGAAACCTATCACTTCGACGGTATCCAGATGTCCGAGAACCTGCTGGGCCAACTGGGTGCGCTGATCCAGCGGCAGCATGGGCTGTTTCGAAGGGCTGGCCGCTATCGCCACGATCACCTTATCGAACAGCTTTGAAGCACGCTGGACGATATCGGTATGACCATGGGTTATAGGGTCAAAAGTACCCGGGTAGACAACGATATTCATCAATAATATATCCGTGCGTAGATAATATATCCGTGCGTACATGGGAATCGCGCGAATGGTAACGGAATTGGTTCATGGGCACAAATAGAATACCCTTGAACACAGAATCCTTCTCAACGTCATAATAGGGCTGCTTTTCGATGATTCACACCCCGCTGTTAGCGAAGTTTTTACTGCCCCTCGGACTCTCAAGTTGCATCCTGTTAACCGGCTGCGAGAGCCTCAAGAACGTAGATCAAGGCCTGTATAACATCGCCGAATCACTGTCAGAGCAAGATCGCGTTACCGGGCAACGCACCCTAAGCCTGGCATCACGTAGCGAACAGATCAGCAGCGGTAATGACGTTGTCGCCAAACTCCTGACCCAAGAGCAGCAGCAGGGCAGAAGGATCAATCAGCAGCTCGACAAGGCGCAGTATTGGCGGATGATCCAGATCTTCGATCGAATCCATAGCGTCAGCCACCTGAGTGACGAGCGTTGGCAGCCGATCCTGATCGACCGCGATAGTTTTAATGCCTTCACCACCGGGGGCACTCGTGTCGTGGTACACCTGGGCCTGATGCAGCAACTCAAGAGTGACGACGAGGTCGCCGCCGTTCTTGCCCACGAGATCGCCCACACCGTTGCCAATCATGTCTTCGAGGGGCAATCCCTGGCACAGGCCACCTCGCTGGCAAACTCCAACTCATCGGCTCGCGATGGCTATAAGGCGGCATTTACCCAAGAGAACGAACGCGAGGCCGATCGTATTGGCGTGCTCTACAGCGCGTTGAGCGGCTTCGATCCTTTGGCTGCAAGCCGTATCTGGAAGCGCCAGTTTGAAGCCCAGGGTAATCAGCGCGCAGCGTTCTTTCATTCCCACCCGGCCAACGGGGATCGAGAACAACAGAACCGCCGCTACGCAGGGAAGGTAGCGCTTTACTACCGTCCAGACCAGATCAACCCCAACCATGCCGCCCTGCTGCAGGACAATGCACTCTGGAGCAAACGCGCCACTGAGGTGACGGCCGGCGGCGCGGGTGGCGGCTTATCAGCCCTGACCGACACCCTGTTCGGCGCCTATGTTCAGCACCAGCAGGCCAAACAGGGTGAGCAGCAACAGACCCGGCAGATGCAGCTGGTGCGTTATGTGCAGTCCCAACTAAAGATCACCGGCGACAGTCGCCCCGCACCGGATCGTTGGCGGCTACAGCTACAGTATTCCGGCGAGATCGCCCTGCAAGGCGTGACGCTGGGCGGAAAGATTGGCCAAGGCCAGGACAAACCCGCGTTGGTGATGATCGCCCAGAGCCAGCAGACGATACCGGCAGGCAGCCAGTTTGAACTGGAGTTCAAGCACCGCGCTTTAAAAACAGTGCAACAACCCCGCGAATCGGTCGAGCTCTATCTCGACGATGCTCTGCAGGCGCCCTAAGAACAGCGCCATATGTGGGTTAGGCTTCAGCCTGACAATCTTTGCGCAGAGTCTCAGTCGAAATCGTATTGTTTCAAGTTTTTGCGCAGCTGTTTATTCTCAAAGTGGACTTCGATTCCACGGCGCATCTGCTGATGACGGATGCTGGCCGCTTTTTTACAGGCCAGCTGGGATTCGCAATCTAGCGCCATAAAGGCATCAAGGACGTCGACTCGAACGCGTTGCACGGGTTGGTATTCTCTCATCAGGGTAACGACTCCACAGTGGGTGACGATCAGATAAGGCTAAATACTAAATCTCCTTTATGACTATAGAGTGACAACGATTAATCCCAAACCCATGTTTATAGCAGCTTAGATTAAGCTAAAGCACCGCGAGGTAGGCGGGGAATGGCTGGGATCGCATCCCCGCCCAGGACCCTGCAGGCTCGCGCGGCACTTTCTAGGGCTGAGTAGGTTTTTTTTCATTCAGGCGCAGCGAACGCAGGCTTCGCCGGATCGCCTTGAGGTGATCTATCACCCCCGGCCCCAGCTTCATGGCCAGCCCCACGGCCAGTACATCGATGACGACCAACTGCACCACCCGGGACGACATCAGCGCACTGAGATCCTTATCCTCTTCCAGATCTATATGGATAGGAATACTGGACTGCTCAGACAACGGCGTATTACTCGGGCAGAGTGCGATCACTTGCGCGCCTTGCGCCATCGCTAATCGGGCGGAATGCAACAGGTCTTTGGTGCGCCCCGTCTGGGACACGGCCACGACCACATCACCTGCGGTGAGCGTGACTGCCGCTATAGATTGCAAATGCGGATCGGAGTACGCCACGGCATTGACGCGCAGGCGATGGAATTTATGCTGAGCATCGGTACAGACGGCCGCCGACGCACCGAAACCATAAAACTCAACCCGGCTGGCCCCGGTCAGAGCCTCTATCGCCTGCTCAAGCCTATTGGAGTCGAGCCCATCCCGAATGTTGATCAGATTGCCGATCGTCGAATCGAAGATTTTTTTCTTAAGGTCACTGACCGTATCATTGTTATCGAGCGCAAACTGTTCAAAGCTGGAATTTGACCCCAGCACTTGCGCCAGCGTCAGCTTAAAGTCTTGGAAGCCATCGTAGTGAAGTGCACGACAAAATCTAACCACGGTAGGCTGACTCACCTGGGCCTCAGCGGCCAGATCGACAATACGCATGTGGATGACATCTTTAGGCTGTGCCAGGACGTAATCGGCGACTTTTTGTTCAGACTTGCGCAATTCGGATCGTGCATCGGCGATCGCTTTAAGCACATTGATCGTATTCAAACAACTATTCCCCTCGAGACGATCGGCAAAGTACCAGAGTCGCTAGACTATCAAAAAAACACCAGCGACGGGAAACATAAAAGCAATCTCAACGCATCGTTGACCAATCAAAATTATATTTTGACACGCCATGAACCCCATGTGATTTATCAAAATCTTTTTTAATTGCCCAAAACAGCGGCCAGGCCTCATCCATCCGCTCCTGCTGGACCACCAGCATTAAGCCTCTAACCTGGCTATCAAGCCCGTCGAGGCCGACCATAACCGCAAGCCCGGACAGCTGATGCGCCTGCTCGTGGAGCTTGGAGACGTCACCCACCAGCAACGCCTGCTGTAAGGCGTCGAACTGCTCTTCGAGAGCCCGTTGCAACTTCTGCTCGGAGATCCCCAGGTGCTCCAAACGCAACGCAACATCACTGGTCTCCCGGCGCTCCTCAGACCTGAGTGCCCCCAAGATCTGTTTAACCAGGGCCTGCTCATCGACGGGCTTATAGATAATACCCTCTAGCCCGAGGGATGCGCATAACTCCGCCTCATCGCTAATCACATCGGCGGTAAGAATCAGAATCGGGGTCTGCGCCGAAGCCGATGGCAGTTGCCGTATCTGCCGACAGGCCTGGGCACCGCCCATGACCGGCATATGCAGATCTATAATAATCAGATCAACCGTTGTTTGCCCCAGCATGGTCACGGCATCCTGACCGTTGGCAGCAGCCTCCACCAGGGCGCCCTGAGCCTCGAGCATCCGCGTCAACAACAACCGATTGAAGCGATTGTCCTCGACGACCAGCACCCGCAGATCTTGCAGCGGCATGTTCGGCAGCAGGGCCTGAGCGCTCGGTACGCAGGGATCCTCAAGCGCATTAAACAAACGGTAACGACCCACCGGCAAGCGTAACAGGGTCGCGGGCGCCAACGAGTCGACTAACAGCGTCGCATCCACCCCGGAGTCTTCATCCGGCTGTTCGGTGACCAGGATCAGCTTGCCAGTAAAACTCTCGCGCACAGGATTGAGAAACCGGCTCCACGACAGCGCCTTGAGTTCCGTCAGCGGCAGATGCACGAACACCCGATCATAGGACAGCGCCGAGGCCCGCATATGAGGAACCAGCTGTTGCCGGTCATTGAGACTATCGACATGACAACCCCAGTCACTGAGCTGTCGTCCGAGCCAAGCCCACCTGCGAGCATCGGGGCAACAGATCAGCACGTTCAGCGGAGGTAACAACGAGGGGGCCGACTCCATTGCCCGATCCAAACACAGACTGATACTCAAATGGCTACCCTCGCCCACCACGCTGGTCAAGACCAGCTCTCCGTGCATCAACTCAACCAGTCGTTTGCTGATCACCAGCCCTAAACCGCTACCGCCGAAGCGCCGACTGATCGAGGTATCCGCCTGGGTAAACGGCTGGAACAGGGTTGTTAATTCGGCCGCAGAAATACCGATCCCGGTATCTTCAATATCTATCTGCAACCGGGTTTTCCCCTGTTGTTGACTGGGCTGCTGACTAGGCTCCTGAGCAAGAAGCCGCACCCGCACCTCGCCCTGCTCGGTAAATTTAATCGCATTGCTGATCAGATTACTGATGATCTGAGAAAAACGGGTCGGATCGCCCATCAGCACCAGGGGCCAGGGGACGTCACACTGTAGCTCTAGCGCCAACCCTTTGGCTCCGGCAGCAGGAGCCTGCATCTCCAACACATCTTCGACACAACGCTCAGGACTGAACGGAATACTCTCAAGCTTAAGATTATCCGACTGGAATTTGGAAAAATTGAGAACATCGTCAATCAGACGCAACAATAACGATGAGGCACCGAGGATGATGCGACAATATTCATGCTGACTCTCACTCAGGGTGCTTTTTTCCAGCAACTGCACAAAACCGATTACGGAGCTGATCGGTGTTCTCAGCTCATGGCTCATCCGCGCCATAAAATTGTCCTTGGCACGCCCCGCCAATTCGACCTGATCTTTGGATTGCTGCAGTGTCTGGTGGCTCTGCTCCAACTCAGCCAATGCCTTTTTCAGATCCCGGGTGGCTCGATCCACATCCCTTTGCTGCAGCTGCTGGTGCTGCTGAACCTGATCGATCAGCGCCTTGATGCCCTGTTGCAAGGCACCGATCTCCTGCTGATGACTCACCGCGATAGCTGACTGATAAGTGCCCGACTGATAACGCATTAACGAATGGCTGAGCGCCTGTATAGGTGCACTGATATTACGCCCGATACGCACCGCCAGCAGCGCCGCCAGCAGCAGCGCTAGTGCAGAGATCATCAGACCCCAGAGTATAATCTGCTGCTGTTGCTGCAACAGCGTCCTGTCACTGAGGATCAGGACTACCGCGCCCAGATAACGCTGCGGGGCCAGGCTATGATCAAAATCGTCGACCCTCACCGTGCTCATCAGTACCGGCCTGACCAGCACCCAGCTATGCGCCAGGCCTGCCAGCCTGATCCGCTGCCCCGCCTGCCTGGCCAGCCCCTGGGAAACGACCCTGGCGAAATCCAGGGGCCGCTCCTGACTTTGATAGAGCAACTGCGATTGCGCGTTGATGAACATGATATTGGAGACTTCGGGGCGCTTGATCGGCCCTCGGGTCAACTGCTCGAATACGTCGACATTTTGGGTCAACATCCCAAATTCAGCGCCCGTAGCAAGAAACTCCAGCGACGTTTCCGCCTGATCGTCGAGCGCGCTCTGCGCGTCCTGAATACGCGAGCTGATCATGTAACCCGACAGGGTAAAGGTCAGCAGCAGCAGCGGCAGCAAGGCCGTCAACATCACCTGCCGACCGATACTCAGGCGATAGATTCTAAAGGGTAATTTCATGATTGCTGATTCCGGATCATCCTGATTAAAAATTCCTTCTCACTGGCCAGCACTACAGCGGTACTCAGTGACGCCTAAATTTCATGGTTGCTGATTTCTGGACATAATGGCTTCGATCGCAGTCTGACTCGGCAGCACCAAACCGATACTCTGCGCCGCGTTGGGATTAGTGCGAACTTCAAAAAAAGCGGGAAAGGCCGGTGCAGGCAGCCTGAGGGTCTGCTGCTGCAAACGCCTTAACCAGGCAGCGGTATCCCTGACAATAGAGGCGGGCGTGCTGAAGACGGCCGCAGTAGCACCGGCATCGACATAGCGGCTGGAAAAGCCGATCAATGGAATATTGCGCCTGTAACTCAGCAGCAGCAACCATTTGGAGATACTGCGATTGAACTCGGCTTTATCCGGCACCACCAGAATCGCGTCGCTGCTCTCGCTCAGCGGCTCCAGCAGTTTAATCGGGTTCTCGTTATGGCTGAATCGCGCTAGCCGCTGCTGCCATCCCTGCGCCTCTATGGCCGCCGCGATCAGGGGCAACTGCTCATGGCTGCTGGGTCCAACCACCACCCCCATCTGCTTGATAGAGGGGCTGATAAGCCTGGCCAGCTGCAGCTGGCGAGCCACCGGCTGCTCCAGATAGATCGCACTCAACAAGCCCTGTTCCAGCCGGGGAAGCAAGTGCGGTTGCTGGCTCAGGGAGACGAAGGTCTGGCGCGGAATAAGCACGCTTAACACCGGCCAGTGCAGCGGTTGCTGTAACACCTCGAGGGCCGCCTGGGCGCCCAGGGTCACGATAAGATCGGCCTGCACGGCTGTCGGGCTATAACGCTCGACAACCAGGCTCTGCACCTGCCACTGCGGCAACTGCTCGACCAGGGCCGATGCCATATCACGGTAGGGCGGGCTACCCTGGCTCAGCACCAGCAACACCGATGGCCCTGCCCGGCTGCTGGCTGGGATTAACAGCCAGAGCAGCAGTAAGACCGGCCACCAGGGATGGCGGCAAGCCGGGGGATCTCTTTGGGCTAAACAATCCATTGTTTGTAGGTTCCTCCCTATTAAAAAGCCCTTTAAAAAGCCCATATTATATAAAAAATAGCTTATAAAACAAGATATTATATAAACTCTAGAGTCAAGCGAATAAAGCCGCGCGCATCGACGCTGTTGTTATCCTCGAATTCGGTATAAGGGGCGGTAAAACTCTGCAGAATCAGTTCCAACGACCCCTGGACGCCAGCCCCTTGAAACTTCTTCGCCAGACGGCCATCCACTCGATTATAGGGTGTTATTGGCGATCCTTGAGACCAGTTCACCGAGGTCTGCCGATAAAAAGCGACGCTGACTTCGAACCCTGCACCCAAGGCATGGCTGGCTAACAGGCTGACGCCGTGGCTGGGTATCCGTTCTCCCAAATCAACGGGGTCATTTTGATCGGGTTTGGCTTCATTAAACGACCGACGATCAAATGTCCCCTGAGTATCGGCATAGGCGTAGCCCAGGAAAAACCAAGTATGGGTCCAGGGCTGCAGCGTCCACTGCGCCTCCAGCCCCTTGGTACGCCAGGTGGCGATGCTAACCAGCTGCAGGGCTTTTCCGTCGCCATCGGTAGCAGGGATAGCGGTACTCTCCCCGCTAGCATCAGGAGTAATAATTTTATTGTCGTAATATCGGCTTCCATAAGCCCACTGCTCTGCGACCCCGTCGCTAACCTCCTCGACATAGACCTTGAGATCGAAGCTCGAACGAAGCGCAGCCACGTCGAACAGATAGCCCAGTTCCAGCGCATCGACGCGCTCGGGCCTGAGTGGCTCAGGGGTATAGGTATCCAGATCGAGCTGCTGGCCATTGCTGGGCAACACCAGTCCCGCAAAGGTGTGCTGCTCCATCAATGAAGGCATGCGATAGGCACGGCTGGCGGCAGCCCGGAACGTGGTCTGCTCGCTGGCGTGCCAGTTCAAGCCGGCGCGGGGCGAGAGCCGCGTTCCGGCGTCCTGATTATGCTCCAGCATGGCGCCCAGGTTGGCGATCCAGTCAGATGAGGCCTGCCACTCCAGGTTGCCAAACAGCCGTTGACTGTCCGTCACCTGGGTTCTGTTATCGCCCAAATTAGGGCGACTTTTCACCCGATCCTGGCGCATACCCGCGCCTGCCACCAGCCGCAGCGCCGGGTTCCACGCCTGGGTCAGCTGCAGTTCCAAGTCGTAGCGTTCGGTGACCCCGGTCTCCGCGCCCTTATCCACCGGCTGATCGGACTCGTCTCCGGTGACAGAGGCTATGAACCCATTCATCTGGGCCGATGACAGCCCCCCAAAATTATCAGGATCCTCCCTCCTTAGCATATCGGACAACAGCATAAGACCCTGGTCGTAATCCGCGCGGCTGTGGTTGGCCTGCACCCTGAGCTGACGTTGCGGACTGAGGATCCGCTCCCAGCTCAGGCTCTGATAGTTCATGCTCTCTTCGCGTGGATTAAATTTTTCCGGATGGTTAGCACTCCCCACGCCAATCTGGCCATCACCCAGGCCCAGCTGAATATGCAGACTATCCCTGAGCGTCGGCGTATAAATGCCGGAAAGGTTCAGCTGCGACAGCTCCGCACCATCCTCCATTCGAACCCCTGTGCCGGGATCGTCTTCAGAAAAACCGATCCCGGTACCCTCATTTTTATGGTAGTTGAGCCCCAGTCGATAATTAAAGCTGCCGATCCGGTCGTTATGCCGAAAGGCGTATTCCTGAGTATCCAGCGCGCCCAGGGTGGTCCTCAGGCTGCTGCCCGACTGCTCCAGAGGCGTATAGGTGATGATATTGATCGCCCCCATAAAGGCATTGGACCCCTGGGTGGCAACGTTAGGCCCACGTACCGCCTCTATATAGTGGATATCGTCCAGGGTCACCCCCAGCATCGACCAGTCCACCGTCGACAGCGCCGACTGGTATACCGAGCGACCATCGATCGTGACCTCCAGCCGACCCGGGTGCTGCTCACCCTGACCATGACTGACCACGGCAAATTTATTGGCATTGACATGGTAGGCCTGAAACCCCGGCACCAGTTTGAACAGATCGGCTATATTGACCGCGCCCGAGGCTTCGATCATGCGGCGATCGATCAGGGTCACCGACGCGGGCGCATTCCTCAGTTCTTGTGCCAAACCGGTGGCGGAGCTGACCCTGGGTATCTCCCCGAACAGGTCTGCTTCGGTCATCTGCTTGAACGCGGCGGCCTGACCGAGCGTGGGCACAAGTAGGCAGGCAGAGAGAAAAACGCCCGCAAGAGCGGGTGGACGATACTTAAAAACAGGCAATGATTACTCCTGAAAACTTTTAATTGGATCGCGATCCACACATTCTTCCCCATCGGGGCATGGCGCGGACTTCAGTAAATCAAAAAACGATCCGCACTACAAACCGTTACGTATAAGTCAGCCGTTGAGCACTGAGGGAGCCGACCTCCCCTACTCCACAACGCCTAGTAGGCTGACCGAGAACAGACTGACCTACTCGGCAACTGCTCCTGCGTTGCTCTACCTCCTGCATCCATGCAGTCGTGCGAAATTCGCATTGTGGCCATATTTCCCGCTCATTTTTGGCAAATAGAACCACTATTATTCGCAAATGACCGGAAAATATGACTCCCTACCTTAAAAGAGTGCGTCTCTCTCGCTACGATCGCCCTCCTCTTAAGATAAAGGGGCGGTCAGCCTTCTAACAACGACTTAAACCCTGCCTGATAATCAGAATAGCGGAACGGGTAACCGGCATCGAGCAGCCGTTGCGGCCGGCAGCGCTTACTACCCGCGCGTAACTTGTGGCTGAAATCCAGGCGCTGCGGCTCGGGCAGGCTCAGCTGCTGTCGCAGCCATTCCAGCACCTCATAATAACTGGCCGGATGCGGATCAGAGGCCAGATAGCAATCGGCCAGCGGGTGTCCGGCCAGATCCTTTTCAAGCAAAAATCGCAGCACCCCGACACAGTCATCCCTATGGATCCTATTACCATAATGAACCGGCTGTTCCTGAGCACCCACCCCCTCACGCACCCAGTCCAACAACCGTTCACGTCCCGGACCGTAGATACCGCTAAAGCGTACCGCGGTCGTGGCCAGCCCGCTGTGCTGCAACAGGGCTTCTGCCTGCAACATGGCCTGACCCGAAAAGCTACTCGGTTCGGTCGGGCTCTGCTCATCGACCCACTCGCCTTCACGCTGATGATAGACCGCACTGCTGGACACATAAAAAAGGCGGTGTGGCCTCAACTGCTGTTGATGCAACGCCTCCAACAGGTTAGCCAGACCCTCGACGTAGGCGCGACGATAACCCTCGGCGCTGTAGGCGGCGGGTACCAACGAATAGACCAGATAGTCATGCGCCGGCAGCCCGACTAAACTAGCCTGATCGGTAACATCGGCACGGATGCCTTGGATTGGCGCAGGCAGTTGATTAAGATGGCGCTTTAGACCGATGCATCGATGCCCGGCTTGACATAACTCCAGCCCCAGCTGGGACCCCAGATCACCACAACCGACCAATAGTATTGTTGCCATGATGTTGACCTCTTCTGCGACGCACCGACTGCGACCGCTTCTCTGTCCTCTACAGACAGGTCCTCTACAGACAGGTCCTTTACAGACAGGTCCTATACAGACAGGTCCTATACAGACCTGCAGTCTGGCGCGTCCGTGGCTGCTTGTCACGCGAGCCCGAGGCTGGGTCGAACCATGAGCGAGACTCCGCTCCTCCGCCTCGATCAGATCTCGGTCTCCCGTCTCAAGGGGATAGGGGCTGCGATGCAGCAGAAACTAGAAAAACTAGGACTGGAAACGCTGCAGGATCTGCTGTTCCACCTGCCGCTGCGCTATCAGGACCGGACTCGGATCGTGCCGATCGGTCACTTGCGTCCCGGCGATGAGGCGGTGATAGAGGGCCAGATCAGCAGCTGTGAACTGCTGATGGGCCGCCGCCGCAGCCTGCGCTGCACCCTACGCGATGCCAGCGGCAGCATCTCGCTACGCTTCTTCCATTTTAGCGCGGCGCAGAAAAATAACCTCCAGCCGGGCATCAGCCTGCGTTGCTTCGGCGAAGTCCGTGCCGGCAGCGGTGGGCTGGAGCTGTATCACCCCGACTACAAAAGCGCCGCCGGCGGCGCGTTTGAGCCGCCCGGCGATACGCTGACCCCCATCTACCCCGCCACCGAAGGCCTGACCCAGGCCCGGATTCGCAGCCTGTGCAGCCAGGCTCTCGAGCTGATGGAACGCCAGGGCGGCTTACAGGAGTGGCTACCGGAAAGGGTCCGGCAAGACTTCGGGCTCAGCGACCTTAACGCCGCCGTGCGCTATCTGCACAGTCCGCCGGTCGGCACCGACCTGCTGCAACTCGCCCAAGCCCGTCATCCGGCCCAACGCCGACTGGCATTCGAAGAGCTGCTGGCCCACCACCTCAGCCTGCTCGGCTTGCGGCGCCAACAGCAACAACACAACGCGCCTGGGCTGAACGGCCCGGGCCGGCTGATCACGGAATTTCTTCGCCAGCTGCCTTTTGAGCTCACGGCAGCCCAGCAACGGGTCTGGGCCGAGGTCAGCCGTGACCTGACCCAGCCCGTTCCCATGCTGCGACTGGTGCAGGGCGATGTCGGCTCGGGCAAGACCGTGGTGGCCGCACTCTGCGCGCTCCAGGCGATCGAGGCGGGCTATCAGGCCGCCGTGATGGCGCCTACCGAGATCCTCGCCGAGCAACATCTGCTCAACTTCAGTGCCTGGTTCGAGCCCCTGGGGCTGCGGGTCGACTGGCTGGCGGGGCGTATCAAGGGCAAGAAACGCAGCGCGACCCTGGAGCGTATCGGCTCAGGCGAGGCGCAGCTGGTGATCGGCACGCACGCCATCTTTCAGGACGCCGTCGCGTTTCACTGCCTGGGCGCCATCGTAGTCGACGAGCAGCACCGCTTCGGGGTACATCAACGCCTGGCGCTGCGCGAAAAGGGCCCCGAGGGCCTAGCCCCGCATCAGCTGATCATGACCGCAACCCCGATTCCACGGACCCTGACCATGACCGCCTACGCCGATCTTGATTGCTCGGTCATCGACGAACTGCCGCCCGGACGCACCCCGGTCAATACCGTACTGATCCCCGACCAGCGCCGGGAAGAGGTGATCGCCCGCGTCCGCGCCGCCTGTGCCGAAGGCCGTCAGGCTTACTGGGTCTGCACCCTCATTGACGAGTCTGAAGTGCTGGAGTGCCAGGCCGCCGAGATCACCGCGACCACCCTCACCGGGCAGCTGCCGGAGCTACGCATAGGACTGATTCACGGACGAATGAAGGCGGCCGAAAAAGCCGCGATGATGGCGCAGTTTAAGACTCGGGAACTCGATCTGCTGGTCGCCACCACCGTGATCGAAGTCGGCGTCGATGTGCCTAACGCCAGCCTGATGATCATCGAGAACCCCGAACGCCTTGGGCTGGCCCAACTCCACCAACTACGCGGCCGGGTCGGCCGCGGCTCAGTCGCCAGCCACTGTGTGCTGATGTACCACAACCCCCTGTCTCAACAGAGTCGGGAGCGGCTGCGGGTGATGCGCGAAACCAACGATGGCTTTATTATCGCGGAAAAAGATCTCGAACTGCGCGGCCCCGGCGAAGTGCTCGGCACCCGCCAGACCGGCATGCTACAGTTCCGGATCGCGGATCTGGAACGCGATGCCGATCTGCTGGAACAGGTCAAGCAGGTCGCCCACCAGATCGAGCCGCTGCACGCCAACTGTGATGGCATTATTCGCCGCTGGCTGGTGCAGGGGGGGCAGTATGGGAATGTGTAGCGCGGCAATCTAGGATTGCCTAGATCTGGCAACATTTAATACAAACATAGCCGAATGTATCATTAATTAATTTACGTTCAATATCTTATTTGTTAATTTTTAGCCAAAATAAACATTTTATCGTTACGGTGGGTCGCATTCAGCTTTTCTTTGATCTCAGTTCTTATATCTGGACTATCCAGTGGGTACAAGCTGCATAATTGAATGGCCTGCTTAATACTATAGTCATCATCTAGTTTTTCTATGACCGCATGCGAGCAAAACGGTTGATGTTCAAGACCTCCAGAAATGGCG
>JBLHND010000048.1:0-20897 GCA_047622605.1 Motiliproteus sp.
GTCGGTCTGAAATTGCTCCTGCATTTTAGACACTTCCCACGTCCCTGTGGGTCGGTCTGAAATTGCTCCTGCATTTTAGACACTTCCCACGTCCCTGTGGGTCGGTCTGAAATTGCTCCTGCATTTTAGACACTTCCCACGTCCCTGTGGGTCGGAATTTAGTCCGATAATCATTGGTTCCAGCCTGCATTTCCCCCCAAAAATTCTTACCAAACCCGCTTTCGCCAAAACAACTTTCGCCTAAATCTATTTTTCCAAAACAGCCTCCGAGCCTACTCGTGGCAGCCTTGTTGCCCTGAGGGAGTCCGCTTTGAGTCAATAACCGCTTAGAGTGCATGGTTGACAGTTTTAGTCGGGTATTACAAACTTGCTAAATACCAACTAAATTAGTCAACTATTTTGAGTCGCGGTATTTGGGTGGTTTGATAGCAGTTATAGAGTCAGTCGGGCATAGAAGAGGTGAAGAACGATGGCGATTACATTAACGGTAAATGCGGCAGAAAAAGTTAAGGCAGAGCTTGCGAAGAACGGCAAAGGATTAGGTCTGCGCTTGGGGGTCAAAAAAGTGGGCTGTTCTGGCTTTGCCTATACCTTTGACTATGCCGATGAGGTGCTGGCCGGCGACCAGGTGTTCGAATCCCATAACGTGACGCTGGTGGTGGATGCGGACAGCCTGCCTGTTATCGACGGCTCACACGTTGATTTCGTGAAGGATAGGTTCAATGAGACGTTTAAGTTCGATAATCCAAACGCCGAGACCGAGTGTGGCTGCGGTGAGAGCTTTAACCTGAAAAAAGCCAGCACGTCGTCTTGAACTGCTGTCGGGGACGTACGGGAATATCGCCGGATAGAGCGCGCTTTCAGCTTCTGCTCTTTTTAGCTTCTGCTCTTTTTAGCTTCTTATAGTCGGCTTGATAATAGTGAGGTAATTTTTAATGAGTGAGGCACTACAAAAACTGGTCAACAAGCCCTATAAACATGGTTTCGTCACCGATATCGAATCGGATGTTGCGCCTAAGGGCCTCAATGAAGAGATCATTCGTCTGATTTCGAGCCGGAAAAATGAGCCTGAGTGGCTGCTTGAATTTCGCCTCGAGTCTTTTCAGGCATGGCTCAAGATGGAGGAACCTGAGTGGCAAAACTGCCACCACCCGAAGATCGATTTTCAGGCCATCAGCTATTACGCCGCGCCTAAGGTCAAGCCCAAGTTAAACAGCATCGATGAAGTCGATCCTGAATTGCTGCGTACCTTCGAAAAGCTTGGCGTGCCCATGCACGAGCGCATGGCGATGGCGGGGGTCGCGGTCGACGTCATCTTTGACAGTGTGTCGGTGGCCACCACCTATAAAGCGAAGCTGGCCGAGGTCGGCATCATTTTCTGTTCGATGTCCGAAGCCGTGTTGGAGCACCCGGAGCTGGTGCGCAAATATCTCGGCAGCGTGGTCCCCAGCAGCGATAACTTTTACGCCGCGCTTAACGCCGCGGTATTTACCGACGGTTCGTTTTGCTTTATTCCCAAAGGCGTCACCTGCCCGATGGAGTTGTCGACCTACTTTCGAATCAACACCGAGGAGTCAGGACAATTCGAGCGCACCCTGATTATTGCCGAGGAAGGCGCGACCGTCTCCTACCTGGAAGGTTGTACCGCGCCGGCCTTTAGCAGCAACCAGCTGCATGCGGCGGTGGTCGAACTGGTCGCCCTCGACGATGCCGACATCAAGTACTCAACCGTGCAGAACTGGTATGCCGGTGACGAAAACGGTGTCGGTGGCGTTTACAATTTCGTGACCAAGCGCGGTCTTGCCAAGGGTGTCAACTCGCGTATCTCCTGGACCCAGGTCGAGACCGGGGCCGCGATCACCTGGAAGTAT
Source organism: Motiliproteus sp. (assembly GCA_047622605.1). GTDB lineage: Bacteria > Pseudomonadota > Gammaproteobacteria > Pseudomonadales > Balneatricaceae > Motiliproteus. The sequence goes on from JBLHND010000048.1 coordinate 1,872, forward strand.
CCTTCGGTGATTCTGCTGGGTGATAACTCGGTCGGTGAATTTTATTCGGTCGCGGTCACCAACCACCATCAGCAGGCCGATACCGGCACCAAGATGGTCCACATCGGCAACAACACCCGGAGTACGATCGTCAGCAAAGGCATTTCCGCGGGCAAGTCGAACAACAGCTACCGCGGACTGGTTAAAATTGCGGCCGGCGCCGAGGGTGCGCGCAACTATTCCCAGTGCGATTCGATGTTGATCGGCGAGGAGTGCGGCGCCCACACCTTCCCTTATATCCAGGTACGCAATCCCAGTGCCCAGGTTGAGCACGAGGCCTCGACCTCGAAGATCGGGGAGGACCAGCTGTTCTACTTTGCCCAGCGCGGAGTCGATGCGGAGGCTGCGGTCTCGATGATCATCAACGGCTTCTGCAAAGACGTGTTTCAACAATTACCTCTGGAGTTTGCGGTCGAAGCGACCAATCTCCTCAGTTTCAAGCTAGAAGGAAGTGTCGGATGATTTATCAAGACAGCAAGATCTTGCTCGAAGTGCGCGGACTCTGCGCGACCGTGAATGGCATCGAAATCCTCAAAGACCTGGATTTCACGGTGAGGAGCGGCGAAGTACACGCCATCATGGGTCAAAATGGTTCCGGTAAGAGCACCTTTGCCAAGGTTCTCGCCGGTCACCCCGCCTATGAAGTGACCCGGGGTACGGTGCGCTTCGAAGGCCAGGACCTGTTCGCGCTGGAACCGGAAGAACGTGCGCGCGCCGGCTATTTTCTGGCCTTTCAGTATCCGATCGAGATCCCCGGTGTGGGCAACAGCCAGTTTCTGCGGCTGACGTATAACACCCTGCAAAAACAGCGCGGCAAGGACGAGTTGGATCCGCTTGAGTTTGACGACTTCGTCCGCGACAAGATGAAGCTGCTGGATATGAGCCCCGATTTCCTCGACCGCAGCGTCAACGCCGGTTTCTCCGGTGGCGAGAAAAAACGCAACGAAATATTGCAAATGGCCTTGTTAGAGCCGCGGGTAGCGGTGCTGGATGAGACCGATTCGGGTCTGGATATCGACGCCCTTAGGATCGTCGCCCAGGGTGTCAACCAGCTCTCGACCCAGGACAATGCGATCGTGATGGTGACCCATTATCAGCGTCTGCTGACCTATATAGTGCCCGACTTTGTGCATGTTATGGAGGCCGGCCACATCATCAAGACCGGTGGTAAAGAGCTGGCGCTAGAGCTTGAAGCGCAGGGTTACGACTGGGTCAGCGCCGAATATAAGCGTGCGCTGCAGAATGAGGATAAGAGCGAGACTCAGACTGCGGGGCCTGTGACTTTATGAGCCAAACCAACGTACTGACTCCGACGAGTGCCGAAAATCATCTTACCACGCTGTTGGCAGAACCTCTATTGACAGGACCGCCGCTGGCATCGAGCCCGTTGGCGTGGCTCAATATGCGGTGCCAGGATGCGATCGAGCACGTCGGCGTACTGGCGCTCCCCACGACGCGAGACGAAGAGTGGCGCTTTACCGATATAGCGCCCCTGACCAAGATGGCGTTTGCCAGGGCGCTGAGTGCCACGCCTCTGGAAACGGCCGATGTCGCGCATTTTTTCATAGAGGAGGCGACGCGTCGACTGGTGTTTGTCGATGGTCTCTATGCGCCGCAGCTGTCCACTGGCACGCCAGGTGCCGGCGCTGACAGTGGCATGCTGGTTGGTAACCTGAAGTCCAGTCTGCAGGAGATGAGTGCGGCTCAGGCGGCCCGAATCGAGGCGCATCTCGGCCGTCACGCGGCCTTTCACAACGATGCCTTCACCGCGCAAAATACCGCCTGTCTGGATGATGTAGCGGTGGTGGTCGTGCCGCGTGATGTCGCTGTGGCGGCGCCCGTACAGCTGCTGTTTATCGCGACTCAAAAAGAGGTGCTCAGCACCCCTCGTTGTCTGGTGATTGCCGAGCTGGGGAGCAGCGTGACGCTGCTCGAGGATTACGTCCAGTGGCACCCGCCCGGTTGGCAAGAGGAAGCCCATTTTACCAATGCGGTGAGCGAAATCGTGCTGGCGGATAATGCCCGTGTGAATCACGTGCGGGTGCAGCGCGAAGACAGTAACGCCTTTCATATCGCAACCGGGGCAGTGTCACTTGGACGTGACAGCAATTATCAGTCGGTGACGGTTGCCCTGGGTGCGCGTATCTCACGCTATAACCTGAATGTGGTGCAGCAGGCCGAAGGCGCCACCTGCGCGCTCGATGGCCTGACGCTGATCTCGGGACGCCAATTGGCCGATACCCATACCAGTATCGACCATGCCAAGCCTCGGGGTTTAAGCCAGCAGCTGCACAAATGCATCGTCGGTGGCAGTGCGCATGCCGTGTTCAACGGCAAGGTTATCGTGCGCGAAGGCGCGCATAAAACCGATGCTCAGCAGTCAAACCGCAACCTGCTGTTGACCGCCAAGGCGCAGGTCGATACCAAGCCACAGCTGGAAATTTTCGCCTCCGACGTCAAGTGCACCCACGGCGCGACCGTGGGTCAGCTCGATAGTGAAGAGGTGTTTTATCTGCAGAGCCGCGGGCTGACCGAAGCCGCGGCCCGCAACCTGCTGACCTATGCGGTTGGCGCCGAAGTCATCGATCGCATCCCGATCGAATCGCTCTGGCGCCAGCTCGAACAAACTGTGTTTGAACAGACGACGAGTCTGCTATGAGTAGCCTAGAGATGAGTAGCCCAGAGATGAGTAGCCCTGAGGTGAGTAGCCTGGAGACGAGACAGGAGGCACCCGCAGCCGCGCAAACGGCAGCGGGATTAGACCTCGAGCGTATTCGCGCCGACTTTCCAATCCTCAAGCGGCAGGTCAATGGCAAGCCGCTGGTGTATCTCGACAACGCGGCATCGAGTCAGATGCCGCAACAGGTGATCGATTGCCTGGTGCATTATCAGAACACCCAGCACGCCAATATCAACCGTGCCGTGCATACCCTGTCGGAGCTGGCGACCAACGAATTTGAGGCAGCACGGCGCACGTTGCAGCAGTTTATCCATGCGCGTGAAGAGCGCGAGGTGATCTTCACCAGCGGCACCACCGATGCGATCAATCTGGTGATGCACGGCTATGGTCGTAAGTTCATCGGCCCGGGCGATGAGATTATCCTGACCACGATGGAACACCACTCCAACATCGTGCCCTGGCAGATGCTGGCTGAAGAACAAGGCGCCACGATTCGAGTGGTGCCGATCAACGATGCCGGTGAGCTACTGATCGACGAATATCAACAGCTGTTTAACCCGCGCACCAAATTTGTCGCCGTGACGCAGGTCTCGAATGCGCTGGGCACCATCAACCCGATCAAGCAGATGATCGCCTTTGCTCATGAGCAGGGGGTGCCGGTGCTGGTCGATGGTGCGCAAGCCGTGCCGCACATGCCGGTCGACGTCCAGGATTTAGATTGCGATTTTTACGCCTTCTCAGGCCACAAGCTCTGTGGCCCGACCGGCATCGGCATTCTTTACGGCAAAGCCGCACTGCTGGAGTCGATGCAGCCCTTCAAGGGCGGCGGCGATATGATTCTGTCGGTCACGTTCGAGAAAACCACCTACAACGAGATTCCGCATAAATTTGAAGCCGGTACCCCCCCGATCGCGGCTGCGATCGGGCTGGGTGCCGCCGTTGATTATCTGTCTGCAATAGGGATGGATGCGATTGCCGCACATGAAACTGCGCTGCTTGATTACGCCACTGAGCAGCTGGGTCGACTGCCGGGCGTACATATTATCGGCACCGCCTCGCACAAGGCTGCGGTGCTGTCGTTCGTGGTCGACGGCGTGCATCCGCATGACCTGGGGACACTGCTCAATCTCGACGGCGTGGCGGTGCGCACCGGGCATCATTGCGCGCAGCCGGTGATGCAGCGCTTGAAAGTGCCGGCCACCTCGCGCGCCTCGTTTGCGTTTTACAACACGATGGCTGAAGTCGACGTCCTAGTCGCCGGCATTCGAGCCGTGCAGAAGGTATTTTCATAATGGCCGATCCCAGAGCGTTATATCAAGAGGTGATCCTCGAGCACAACAAGAAGCCACGCAACTACGGCACGCTTGAGTGCCGCAGTCATCATGCGGTGGGTCACAATCCGCTGTGTGGCGACCATATTGACGTCGAACTCAATATGGGTGCTGGGCCCGGTAGTGAGCTCGACGGCGAGTGTATCGAGAGCATCGCCTTTGAGGGTTCGGCGTGCGCGATTTGCAAGTCGTCGGCATCGATGATGACGGTGGCCGTCAAAGGCAAGACTCGGACCGAGGCGGAGCTCTTAATTAATGAGTTTCTCGGTATGGCGACCGGCAAGCTCGAGCTTGCTGACGCCCGGCACATTGGCTCGCTGCGGGTCTTTTCCGGCATCCGCGACCTGCCGGTACGCCTCAAATGCGCGATCCTCCCATGGCACACCCTGCATGCCGCGCTTAATGCTCAGGAGAACGCCACGACCGAAGCCGAACAGGATCCGATGCATAGCTAGACTGTAGGTCGGACTACCTCCTACCCACAAAACGCAGACTCGCAGGGATGGAAAAAATACTCCATAAATTCAAGTTGATTGATTACCTATAGTAGGGCGTTACCATGCCAAAAATTGCCGAAATTGAAGATACGCCTAATCCCAATGCGGTGAAATTCAGTCTCCAAGAACCGCTGAGCTGGGGTATTACCCACTCGTACGAGAACGCCGAGCAAGCCAAGGACGATGAACTCGCCGCCGCGCTGTTCGAGATCGAGCATGTCAGCAATGTGTTTTACGTTGACCGCTGGCTCACGGTCACCCAAGACGGCGGCGCCGATTGGCAGGCATTGGTGCGCCTGATTGCCGTGCCACTGCGCGCGGCACCCGCGGCAGCGCAGCAGTCAGCCGCCACGGTGGCAGCCGCGAGTGCCGCAGCCCCGGACCTGAGTGTCGAAGATCAGCGGCGCCTGGCAGAGATCAACGCGCTGCTCGACCAGCAGATCCGCCCCCATCTGCAAGGTGATGGCGGCGACCTGCAGGTGATCGGCCTGGCCGGAAATTATCTCAGCATCCACTATCAGGGTGCTTGTGGCACCTGCCCGAGTGCGATCGGAGGCACCCTCAAAGGCATCGAAAATCTGGTGCGCACCCTTGAACCGGAGATCGAAGTGGTGGCTGTATAAGCGTTAAACCGCCCTGTTATTCATCGAACAGCCGAACATATTAGCGACCTGAACTGAACCTACAAGGAACTTAGCTATGCAGACTACTGACCGCAACCAACAGTCGACCGTTGGTGCCGAGAAACTACCTGGGATACGTCATATTATCGCTGTCGGCAGCGGTAAAGGCGGCGTCGGAAAATCGACGGTAAGCGTCAACCTCGCGCTCTCGCTGCAGCAGCTCGGGGCGCGCGTCGGGCTGGTCGACGCCGATATTCTTGGCCCCAGCATCCCCGTGATGCTCGGTATCCCAACGGGTCAGCCGCCAGAGATGACCTCGGACAGCATGATTATCCCGGCGCAGCGTCACGGCCTGAAAGTGGTCTCAATGGGCATGCTTACCGGAGACGACAACCCGGCTGTCTTGCGTGGGCCGATGGTGGGTAAATATCTGAAGATGTTCGTCGATGGCGTGCAATGGGGCGAGCTGGACTATTTGATCCTCGATCTGCCACCCGGGACCGGCGATACCCAGTTGACGCTGGCGCAAAGCATGCCGTTGTCGGGCGTGGTGATCGTGACGACCCCACAGGACGTCAGCCTTAATATCGCCCGTCGCGGCTTGCGCATGTTCGAGAAAGTGCAGGTGCCGATTCTTGGGATCGTCGAGAATATGCGCACCTTTATCTGCTCTCACTGTGGCGAGAGCACGGACATCTTCGGTCAGGGCGGCGGTGAGCGGATGAGCACTGAGCTCGGCGTCCCGTTCCTGGGTGCCTTGCCGCTCGATGCCGATGTGGTCACCTGCGGTGATCAGGGTCATCCGATCGTGGTGGATCAGCCCCGATCTGCCAGTGCCAGAGAGTATGCGGCCATTACCTCCGGGCTCGTGGCGCAGCTCGACACGGCGGTTGATATGCTTAAACCCTTTGTCTGGACATGGGCTGATAACAAGGGGGCGCCAGCCTGGAATGAACGCGCGGCTGGGCCAGACAGAGCACGCAACACCCCGATCGGGCTTATGCGCCGCGATCCACGCACCCTGTCCATCCTCTGGACGGACGGTCATGTTGACGATTTCGACGTGCGAGACCTGCGCCTGGCGTGTCGTTGTGCCCTGTGCATCGAGGAGATGAGTGGACGCCCGCTGCTCGACCCGAAGACGGTGCGCTCTGACGTGAGTCCGCAACAGATATTGAGCGTAGGAAACTATGCTATCGCCATCCATTGGAACGATGGCCATAACACCGGGATACATTCCTTCTACAACCTGCGCGCCCAGGGCGCTGCGGAGAAGGGCGTCGAACATGTCTGAGGTCACCTTTGTGGCGCTGCCGGTTAGCATTCGAGCGGAGGCTTCGCTGGCCGACCTCGACATGTGCAAGTTCACGGTGAGCCGAAGCGTCCATCCCGGTGGCCCCTTTTTCCTCGGCAACAGGGAAAGTGCTGCCGGTTCGCCGCTCGGCGAGCGACTGTTCGCGCTGCCAGGGGTGGCCAGCGTGCTTATTGCCGATAGCGTGGTGACCGTCGGCAAGGAGCCAGATACTTCGTGGTCGGTACTCAAATCGCGCATCGGCACGGCCATTCGGACCCAGTTATTGAGCGGCGTACCGGCGATTCTGGAGATGAGGGTCCAGGCCAGTATGCAAGGCAGGTCTGACGCCGAGCTTGGCGTGCTTGTTCAGCAGTTGCTGGATAAGGAGATCAATAGTTCTCTGGCCAATCACGGTGGTAAAATTTCAATTCTGGAGCTTCGACGAGGGACGCTGTCCATCACCATGAGCGGCGGCTGTCAGGGATGCGCGTCTTCGCAGGTGACGCTGAGGAAGGGCTTTGAAGTTATGGTGAAAAGGGTAGCCCCGGAAATTCTGGAAATCGTGGACGCGACGGACCATGCAGCTGGGACTCATCCGTTCTACCAACCGAGCTAGACCCACGCGATTCGATTGTCCCAGGAAGCATCCCCCCTTCTCTTCGGCAGTATGCCTATGGGGTGCCTCTGGAGAGAACATAGAACACAGGTTTTTACCAAGATACGAAATGCGTTGACGCGCAGACAAAGGATGAGGGTTAGCAATGAATGATTGGATAACAGTCGCGGCTGTCGAGGCATTGGCTCCCGGAGAGCGCAGGGTTGTCGATGTAGAGGATACGCAGATCCTGGTCTTTAATCTGGGCGGGCAGTATTACGCCATCGAAGACCTCTGCACCCATGATGACGGCAAACTCACCGGCGGCAGCGTCGAAGGTGATCAGATCATCTGCCCGCGCCACGGCGCACGTTTTTGCATTCGGACCGGGGCGGCATTGTCCGCGCCGGCCTATGAGTCGACCAGAACGTTCCCGGTACGTGTCGAGAATGGCGCGATTCAGGTACGCGACGATCGTTGGGATTGAACGCTCGTTTATTGAACACTCGTTACTATTGAGCATTCGTTATTAAGGACAGCCCTCACATGACCATCGAAACCATCACCTTCAGAAATATAGTCTCTGAGCTGCCGCATTCGGCCGCGACCCAGCCGCCACGTACTCGAGCGGACCAGCAGCGAGGCTCGCAGAAGACCAAACGGCCAGCGGTCTCTGCCAGTGACAGACTGGCAAAGCCAGACTGGATTCGCGCCAAGGCCCCCTCGTCGTCGGGCCGCTACAGCGACATCAAGGAGATCGTACAGAGCAACGCGCTGGTGACCGTGTGCTCGGAAGCTTCCTGCCCTAATATTGGCGAATGTTGGAGCAAAGGCACCGCGACCTTTATGATCATGGGCGACAAATGCACGCGCCGCTGTCGGTTCTGCAACGTGAGCACGGGTCGCCCCGACACCCTTGATGCCAGCGAACCACAACGGCTCGCCCACAGCATTGCGTTAATGAAACTCAATTATGTGGTCATTACCTCGGTCGACCGCGATGATCTGCGTGACGGCGGCGCCAGCCATTTCGTCGACTGTATCCGCCAGATCCGCGCCCAGGCACCCGCCACCCGTATCGAAATCCTGACGCCTGACTTTGGTGGCCGACTCGAGCTGGCGCTGGATATCCTCAGCAGCGCCGCCCCGGATGTGTTGAATCACAATATCGAAACCGTGCCGCGGTTGTACAAGGAAGCGCGTCCTGGCGCGGATTTCCAAAATTCGTTGAACCTGTTGCAGTATTTTAAGCAGCGCCATCCCCGCGTTCCGACCAAGTCCGGGATTATGGTCGGGCTGGGCGAGACCGATGCCGAAATCTTGCAAGTGATGCGCGACCTGCGGGCGCATGGCGTGACCATGCTGACCATCGGCCAGTACCTGCAGCCGACCGGCGGTCACCTGCCGGTAGACCGCTATGTGCACCCGGATATCTTCAAGATGTATGAGCAAGAGGCGTACAAGATGGGCTTTTTGAATGCGGCGTGCGGCCCGATGGTGCGTAGTTCTTACCATGCCGATGAGCAAGATGCGCGGGCAAGGGCGGTCCTATCGTCGGACCTGTAGGTGGGACTTAGCGCGTAGGATGCGCGGAGGAGCGAACCGCATCAGACATGCGAGCACAGTGCGCCTATCGTCGGACTACTTCCTACCCACAAAACGCGACCCACAGGGACGTGGGAAGTGTCTCAAATGCAGGAGCAATTTTAGACCGACCCACAGGGACGTGGGAAGTGTCTCAAATGCAGGAGCAATTTTAGACCGACCCACAGGGGCTGTGTTTCTTTTGTAGGTTAGGCTTTAGCCTGACGCTGTTATAGCCTGATACAATCTTCGATACTCATTTGTCCCCCCCTCTTCATCATCTTGGCGTCCCTCATGTCCCATGCCTTACCCATCGATGCCATCAAGCAACAGGTGCTTGAGCTGCTGCCCGACCGTCACCTGGTTATCCAGGCGGAAACGGGGTCGGGGAAATCTACCCGCCTGCCGTTGTGGGCCCGCCAGCAGGGCCGGGTGCTGGTGGTGGAGCCTCGGCGGGTCGCCTGTCTGGCGCTGGCGCAGTATCTGGCCGAGCAGACGGCAACGGTGCTGGGTAAGACGGTGGGCTATGCGATCCGCTTCGACAGCCGTTTTGGTCCGGACAGCGAGCTGGTGTTCGTTACCCCGGGGATAGCGTTGCGCTGGTTAGCCGATAATCGGCTGAAGGATTTCGATCTGGTGATGCTGGACGAATTTCACGAGCGCCGCTGGGACACCGACCTGTTGCTGGCGCTGCTGCTGGCCGAGGACCGTCACCGTTTGGTGATCACCTCCGCCACCCTGGACGCAGAGCGGCTGAGTGGCTATCTGGGCGGGGTCAATCTGCAGGCCGGGGGGCGCTGTTTTCCTGTCGACATGGAGTACCGGGCGCCCGATCTGCGGGAGATGCCCAGGCTGCAGGACCTCGAAAAACGGATTCGCCAGGCGGTGGAGGCGGTCTGGCCACGCAGCGACGGTGACCTGCTGATCTTTCTGCCCGGGCGGGGGGAGATCCAGCGCTGCCGGGCGGCCCTGGCATCGAGTGATGCCGAGCTGCTGGAGCTGCACGGCTCGGTGCCTGCGCGTGAGCAGCGCCGGGCACTGGAATCGGGCAAGGGACGGCGAATCATCCTCGCCACCAATATCGCCGAGACCTCGCTGACCATCCCCGGGGTCCGGGTGGTGATCGACTCTGGATTGGAGCGCCGTACCCATCAGCGCAACGGGCGCACGGTGCTGGGGTTGCACCCGATCTCTAAGGCCAGCGCCGAGCAGCGCCGCGGGCGGGCAGGGAGGGTGGCAGCGGGGCTCTGTATCCGGCTCTGGGGCGAACATGCGCCACTGGCGCTCAGTACCCCGCCGGAGGTGCTGCGTGAAGAGCTGACCGAGCCGGTGCTGGCAGCGGCCTGCTGCGGGCACCCGGTGCAGACGCTGCGCTTTCCCGACCTCCTGCCGGAGAAATCCCTGGGGATCGCCATGGAAAAACTGCAGCGGATGAACGCGCTGGATGCCCGGGGTGAGGCGACACCCTATGGCCGGCGCCTCTATCCGTTGCCCATCGACAGCCTGTTCGCCCACCTGATCACGGCCATGCCCGACGAGGCCTTGCGCTGTGCCACCGCCGATCTGGTGGCGGCGCTGGGCCATTCACAGCGGCTGTTCGCGCTTCCCAGCTCGGAAGGCGGACGGCGGACGTTGACCGACTGGCAGTCTAAATCCTGTGATGCCACGACCCTGATCGCGCTGGTGCGTCGTGATCCGCCGCCCGCGCTGGCGGTGGCTCTGATGGTGGATGCTGGGGCGCTTAAAGAGGTGCGCAAGCTGGCGACCCAGCTGCGTGGCGCGCTGTCGTTGCCGGCGATCTCTCAGTCTCCGGTGTACGATCACAGTCGCTGGCTGGAGGCGCTGATCGGCGCGGCACCCGAGCTGCTGTTCGCGCGTCGTAAAAAACGTCCCGAGGCGCTGGGCAACGGTTGGGCCGAAGTGCTGGTGGGCCGCGACAGCCGGTTTGCCGATGACGCCGAGGCGGCGCTGGTGTTCGATCAGCACTCGATGCCCGGCAAGGGGGCCAAACAGACGATTAATATGGCCACCTGCATGGCCCCCGTGTCCCTGAAGTTGATCGCCCGTATGGGGGTGGGTGAGACTAGGATGACCCGGGCGGGTTTTCAGGGTGGTCGGCTGGAAGTGAAGGTCGAGCGGAGTTACGCCGGACGCATCATCGGCTCTGAGGTCATCAACCCCAGTGGCCCCTTAGCCCGGCAGGCCTTGGTCGATCTTATCCTGGCCGGACGGTTGTTGGCACCGGCAGGTGCGCGGCTCACCGATGACCTGCTGTGCTGGGAACTGTATCGGTCGCTGGAGAACAGGCCTCTCTCCGGGGGCTCTTTACCGGAACCCTCAGAGGAGCCCTTGCCGGAACCCCATGAGTGGCTGGCCTCCAAGTTGCAGCAGTTGGGGGTGGAGCAGGCTGAGGATATCAAGCTGCTCGAACTCGCAGACCTCGCCTTCGAGGGCATTCCGGAATGGGAGCGGGAGGCGTTCGATAGCCGTTACCCACGGCAGCTGTCGCTGGGGAACTTGCGGCTGGCGGTCCACTACGAGCCCCTGAAAAAACGGGTGACGATCGAGCCGATAAAGGGCATTCGCAAGACCGATCCCCAGCGCTGGGAGCTGCCCAGCTGGAACGGCTGGTCGGTGCGCTACAAGAAGGCCAGCCGGGTGGTGGCTATCCGCTAGGAGGCTGACCGAGAATAGCGATCGTAGCGAGAGATCCTCTTAAGATAAAGGGGCGGTCAGCCTCCTAATCGTCGCGGATTCGGTCGATGAAGCAGGGCATCCGCTTCACCTGAATCACTTGACCACTACAGTTTCGTCAGGGCTTGCGTTAAAGCGGGCGGAGGATGACGGCTAATCAGGTATTATCTGGGTGGGCGGATCCGTTCGCACTCCATCTCTTGCAAGCGTATTAAGTTTGCATTGCTGCTGACATAGATTTTGGGAAAGAGAGAATAATCATGATAATTTTAGACGGTGGCATGGGCCAAGAACTCGTGAAACGTGCAGGTAAGGCAACGGATCTCTGGTCGATGCAAGCGCTGCTGGACCAGCCCGCGCTGGTGCGCCAGGTGCATGATGACTATTTTGCCGCAGGAGCCCAGATTGCGACCACCAATACCTACTCGGTCTTGCCGGACCGGTTAGATAGCAAAGGCCTGGGCGAGTATTTTGTGCCTATGACCCGCATCGCTTGTGAGATGGCGGTGGCCGCCCGTGATGCCCATGGTTCCGGGCAAGTGGCGGGCGCTATGGGCCCACAGGGGTTTTCCTATCAACCCGATAACGCCCCGTCGTCCGAGCAGGCCGCTGAGGTCTATGCGGATATGGCGCGGCTGCATGCGGAATATGTCGATTTTCATCTGCTGGAAACGATGTCCTCGATCGATCAGGCCCGTGGTGGCTTGCTGGGGGCAGGCGTGACTGGCAAGCCGATTTGGGTGGCCTTGTCGGTGGACGATACCGATGGCACCCTATTACGCTCGGGCGAGCCGTTGGCAGACGCCATTGCGATGCTTAAGGCGTTCAAACCTGCCGTGGTTCTGATCAACTGTTCACTGCCGGAGGCCGTGTCTCAGGGGTTGCCCATATTGGCGGGGCATGGCTTCACTCTGGGCGCTTATGCCAACGGCTTTACCGGAATTCACCCTGATTTCAATTCGATTCACGCAACCGTGGATCTGCTCAAAGCCCGCACCGATCTGAATCCGATGGAGTATCTGAACTTTGCCAAGGCCTGGGCCGAGAGCGGCGCCTCGGTGATTGGCGGCTGCTGTGAAGTTGGTCCAGATCACATCGCCACCTTGGCAAAGCACTTCGCGGCCTAATAAGGACGTCAGGCTGAAGCCTAACTACAACCTAACTTCTTATCTTAGGAAGCTTTTTACTCAGCGTTTTTGGATGTTTGTCCCAGCGAACCTTGATGTCGAACTGCTGCCGATCTTCCTCCTCAGAGGCACTCACTTTTAAGTAAAGTAAACCCTGGGGTTCCAGTGTTAATAGCCCCTTATCGTCACTGAATTCAAGAGTGCCTTTACCCAGCCCTTTGGAGATCGCTTTGAGTAGGTCCTGAATATCAGCAGGATCTAACAGGGCTTCATGTTTAAATGTGGTCTTGGACTTCATAACTCAGTATCCATACATCTGATGTAGTTCTTTAGGCCTAAGTACTTTGGCTGTCGGGTAATCGCAACTAATGCCAATGATGCCGTTGCGTTTATCAATTAGGGTCGCACCCATACCTAAGCCCTGCAGGCCTTCATTTTTGCGAGAATGTTGATCAAGGGTGATATCGGCCTCAACATGTACGAGTCCTTTTTTGATCGCAATTATTTGGCCTTGTTGTCGGTTAATATGGCCCTGAACGACCACGTGAATACCCGCCTTGTGTATGGCCTTAACGCCACGCTCTGTCAGTGGAAGATCGACATCCCGATATTTAGTTCTAAAGGTGTTGGCGATTGAACTATAATAAAAACCAAAGAGATCTCTGTACCTGAGGTTGCGATGGAAGGCTTTATTAGCATACCCTGTCCCACTTTTTAACAATAACTCCCCCATAGTGTCATCGAGACCGGCGTGTAGGAATAAAAAAGAGCCGCGTTTTTCGACTAATTTCATCTTACGATAAAACCAGTGAAACTCCCCTTTGTTATGCAGAAATAGTTTCTGGCATTTAAGAGAGGCGGCATAAATATGCCGCAGGCTCAATCCGGCGGCTATACAGTTTTTCTCAAAGCTCTTTACCTTAGAGTGCATTTTACGGACTTCACGTTCAATTCCTTCTGCAGTCAGTTGTCCTGCGGCATGATACGGAAATTGTTCGAACCACTTTTCACTCGGGAACAGCTCTTTCCGACAAGCATCTTCATCAGGAATATGACGCTGCCAATTTTTATCCGCTAAATACTGATCGAACACTTCTTTAAAGAGAGGGATGACCTTTTTACCCATGCGTACGAAAAAGTGTTGATTACCAATGTCTTTTCTCCGCGCCTGTGCTAACAAACCCATAAACAACCGCAGATCATGATTTCCCGCCAACAAAGTCACACAGGCATTAAGGCTATAAAGGTGTTTAACGCTACGCAGTAATGACAAATTACTCGGGCCTTTATCAAGACAATCTCCTCCGATAATTATTTCAGATTCACGACCTTTTTTCGTCAGCTTTAATTGGCAAAGCCCGGTATTCACTTGTTTAGTGACACCTGCTGCAATCAATGACGCTTCGAATGCCTGTGCATCAGCATGGGGGTCGGAGATGAAAACGACAGGTCGCTTTGGCCAGCGTAACTTATGTTTTGTAGAGCGATTTGCAGGCCCCTTGATTGAGCGTTTTACAGAGCCTGCCATCAGCGTTGAAGTGTTTTTACCGGGTGCTCTGGCGGCCGCCTTATAAGAACAGCCTGTATTTGGCCATAAGGTCCACTCTTTCGGTAATCTGGAGATGATATGGGCGTGTTCAGGTCGATCTGAAATATAAGGGAGAGGGCTTTTATTTTTCATTATATGGCTATCATCCGCATATTCTCCATTTATTGTTCACTTATTAATGAGTGTGGTATTAAGGAGTGCGTTGTTAATCGGGCGCAGCTTGAATATGACGACGTTTCCACTGACCGAAAAGCAGGCTCGGGCATCGATCTTCTGAAAACTCCAGAACCACAGGATGACCGTAAAACATACTAAGCCGATTAATATCGCATAGTTTAATGGCATTAAGTTGGTACGCCGCATGCCTTATCGCCGCACCGTGGCCAACGAATAATTTAATGCCGCTTTCAGCCTTTCCAGCCTTTCCAGCGTTTTCAACGCCTTCACGCCAGGATAACAAATGCTGAAGGACACGCTTACCCGCTTCGGTTAACGACTCAGCCCCATCAAAGGGCAACCGATAATCGCTAGCCGATTTCCAGTTCAGCGGCGGCGCATCAAAACGCGGGTCCAGTTCAAGAATACGTTCTATTTCGCTGACGCTCAGATTGGCGACGGCTCCGACACTGCGCTCGCACAGGCTCGGAAAGCTTTGCAGCTGAGGAGACGCTTGAAAGAACTCCCGTAACTCTTGGCTGTATATCTCAGCGGTCTGCCACGCACGCAACAGTGTAGAGGTATCAACCCGCGGATCGAGGGTACGACCCGTTGCACGCAACCAGATAGCCCAGCCACGCGCCTGTTGTCGAACTTCATTCGCACCTTCCCTGGTTAACGGAAAGGGTTGCATAGCACTAGGTGCATTCGGTAATTGTTCATAAGCGCCATGGCGAATCAGTGCGCAACAGGCATTGCTTTGTGGGCTCATAGGCTTTCCAGCTGTGCAATTAAGTCGAACGCCTTATCAAAGTCTATCAACCCGACCAGCCTGAAAACCCGTACGCCTTTGAGCAGCGCACAGTAGGTTTCCAAGGTTGCGCAGGCATTCAGGTCAGCGAAAGCGCCGGCGGTATCCTGAAAAAAGGGACCGGGGCGTTTGCGTAAACCCTCAATGGCTTGAGGTTCATCCTCAAGATTAACCCGTTCCAGACGTGTCGGTTCGGTTGAATCCAGAGACCAGTCCAGCATCAGCAGGGTGGTCAGTTCGCCTTGCAGCTGGACACGATCCGGACCGTATTGGTCTTCGATTTGGACATCGTATTTTTGCTCTAATACCCACAACGCCTGCTGCGTTAGCTGGCGTAGTTCAAGCTGCTGATCGACAGGTAAAATATGTTTCAAACGTTCAGAGTGTAATAAGGTACCCGGATTTACCCGAGGTAATTTAGCGACGCCGACCGCGTTTACTCCGGTGTTTGCCCCGGCATTGTTTGCCCCGGAATTGTTTGCCCCGGCATTGTTTGCCCCGGAATTGCTTGCTTGCATCAGAATACGGTCATTGGTTAGAAACTGTCTTTGCGGATCCTCCAGGCATCTCAGCATCAGGGTAGACTTACCGCCGCCAGAGCCTGCGGCAATGGCCGTTACTTTTCCCTGTACGGAGAATCCTGATGCGTGGCCGAGCAGATAGCCACGGCACAGGTGGACGTTAATAAATTGATTGTTGATAAAGTTAATAATCTGGGCAATATTTTGCAGACAGGGGCCGACAACGACCGGATCCTTCTGACGCTGTAGCATCAGCATGCCGGTCTTGAATTTTTTAATCCAGCGCCCGGACTCAGCATCCAAATAGCCTTCTTTCTTGCCTTGTTTGCCTGCTTCCCGGGGCACCTCTTGCCAGTCGAGCGACTCTGCTGGCTCTGCTTGTTCGATCACATAGAGGTCTACTTCATGCTCGGTAACTGAGTCTTGCCGATAGCTTTTATAATAGTCGCTGAGCTGATCTAGAATGATCGCTGCGTTGCTGTGGACGTTTACCGCTAGCGAACCGAAGACTAACCTTGAGTGGCATTGGCAATGGCAAAGTTCCGCTTGCAGCGCATCGACATCGAGAGGATTAACGATCATTTAGCACTCTCCATGCCGCTCTCCATGCCGCTCTCCATGCCATTCTCCACCTGGGCAAGAATATAGTCAGCATAGGCGTGAGCCGCATCGACACCACAACCCTCAAGCGCCCCTTTGAAACCGCCAAAGGCTGACACCTCAAAGACCACCGGTCCCTGATCGGTCAGCGCGATATCCACCGTAGTGAAACTAAGGTTAAAGCACGCCTGAGCACGACGCCCCAGTGCTATTAATGCGGCGTCAGGCTCAAATAATTCATAGCGACCACCGCTTTCAATGGTCGTATTCCATGCGCCTGCATCGGCAACCCGGGCATAGGTGCATAGATACTCGCCGCCCAAAAATACCATGCCCAAATCCCTGCCGTGCAGATCTAACGCCTGCTGGATATAGAAAATTGAGTTTGTCTGGCGGTATGCTTCTAGTTGGGATTTGACCTCTGCATTGCTGTCCTGCGGCCCTAACATCAACATACCGCGTGCTTTCGTCGAATACAGTGGCTTAAATATCGCAGAGCCGAATTCGCGAAGCGTATCCAGAGCCCGTGCCGGGCATTCCGTCACCCGGGTCTTAGGCATGGGAATGCCACCCTGCTGCAGCACAAGCGTGCCGCTCAGACGGTTGATCAGCTTGCTCATGCTTGTTGTCGGGCTGAACACGGGCACACCGAGAGATTCAAGATGAGCCAGCATATGGATTCGGTCTTCGGTGCCCGGCGCATAAATCTCGCTGATTTTCTTAACAACCAGGCCATCAAGCTGACTCAAGTCAAAGCCGTTGCAGCTTAGCTGATTGCTATCGAGGCGTAACTCTACATCCTTCATATCGAAGACCGCACGAAACCCAGTCCGCTGTTCTAATTTATCGGCCAGTACTTCCGTTGACCATTTACCAGGGATGCCAACGACCCCTATTCTGGGCTTATTCAATATAAAGTTCCTCCAATGGAATTTTAAAGAGCAACTCCTGTTCAGGTGTTAGTTGCGCTAATCGTTCGAGTAAATAACGCGCACGCAGATGCATGCGGGAAGCGAGCTTAGTATCGAAGATAAAGCGCGTTGAGGTTGCAAAAGAACGCGCTAAGCCAGCCGCCAGACGGGGCTCAAAATAGTGATCGCCGTGCCGTTTAGCAAAACGCCGCGCGAAGCGGTAGATCTCAATCGCACTGGCCATCATCAGCTCACGCGTCGAGCCACTGAGTACCTGGAGTCGATAGATAGAGACCATCAGTACCGAGATATCCTGAATATAGTCAAGGTACGTAGACCGGTGCAGGTCTATAAAATAGATACGGTCTACGACAACATCGTAGATCAGGTTATCGAGATTGAAGTCTCCATGGATCAGCACTGAAAAGGGTGCTGTCCAGCGTGATTCTTTGGTCTCTACACGACCTATCAACATTCGAAAACTCGGCCTAACCTGGTCACAAATACTATACCCCTCAGTGAAAAAGTCGGGATGTATCTTGATACTGTCTTCGATACGTTTATCTAACTGGGCCATGAATTTCGCATACGAAGGTTCAGGCGTATAGGTTGCCTTCCAGATTCTGGTCAGGGTCTTAAATAACCTAGCAAGAGCCTGATCAACCGGCTCTTTGCGGCCTTCAAGCAGAAGGGCTTCCAAGGTTTTACCGGAAAGGTGTTCAATCAAGAGTGCCGCCGAGCCGCCTTCAGAGACAGCATGAGCCAAGACATCAGGTGCTAGTTTGGGATCAACTTTTTGCCAGTTATTTACGCCCTGTATTTCTTCATCCAGTTTATTCTCATCACCTTCTTTATAAACGGCGAGTACCGCCTGATCCGATTCATTTTTGTGAGATATGGCGGCGATAGAGCTACCTGAACGTGTCAATGCTAAACGGCGCACTTTCAAATCGCTAAGGCTATAGTTGAGTGTCGCTGTGGTATTACGCAGGTGATCGTAGTTCTGCAGGGAGACCACCTGCCCCAGATCCGCTTTGAGCAAGGCTTCGCCCACAATTGCTAGCTGATCGATGACGCGCTTCAGACCGAAGTTGCTCAGTATCGCCGCGCGAAGCTGGGTGTCGCTTAATGACTCTTTCGCAGCCAGGGTCGCGGTTTGGATCTCCTCATACAGCGCCAGCAATCCGTTCCTGCGTCTGCCAAGCTTAATGCCTGTGCGGCGCTGCGCCTTGTCCATACCCAGTTTAATCAGGTTGAGAGACCGTGCTATCCTGCGAACCAGCCTGCAGCACGCTCGACTGCGGGGATGAATATAGGCTTCCTTCAGGGTTCCTTCTTGCACACAATCAAGAAAATTAGCGGATACGTCCTCTAACGCGGTAGCAAGCGAGCGTATGGCCTCTACTCGCATATAATAGGCGGTACCCGGCTTACGTCGATCGAGCATCGCTACACACTCAGCCTCAATTTTTTCGCGCAGGGTCAGCACATAGCCACGACGTGCACGGATACGCGGCAGCAGTTCTATGGAGTGCGTTTTAAAAAAAAGATCGACAAGATGGCAATGTGTTTCTACTTCGTTAAGGAGAAAATGAAGATTTTCCTGAATGGCCAAGGGAGATGCTGGCATGATTAGCTAACCGTGATACGACTTTGGCGCCACTATACGCGGAATATCTGTCTAAAAAGTTACGTTTTTATTACAGTTTTAAGTCAACAATTAATATTGCTGCAGTAAGCGTTCAAATTAATAATCGGCCCAGAAATACCTAGGCTAGGATATTTCCGCTAGATTAATGGCGGAACGCCTGGCTGCTGACATAACCTATGCGGTTATGAACTTCGGAGTTGAATCTACCTTTTGAGGCAGTCTGACCATCGATATTTACCAAGCTGATGCTTGGGGTACGGATTAGCCGTGAAACTTAAACAGTCGGCTGTAGCAGGCGACTAGAGGTTGAGGTTTTCTTCGGGGCCGTTGCTGTACGTAGCGCTTCCGTCATTCGGGCAGGGC